>JAEWPH010000129.1 GCA_023460715.1 Pseudomonadota bacterium
GGTTCCGGATCAGATGGCCGCTCGTGACGATCAGCCGGTCAGACGGCCCAGCGCGCGCAGCACGTTCTCGGCCGTGGCTGGCGCGACGAGCTGCACGGGCGCATCGGCCTCGCCCCCGCGCCCGGCCGCCACCGCATTGCGCAGGGCCTCGTACACGCTGATGGCCAGCATGAACGGCGGCTCGCCCACGGCCTTGCTGCCGCCCACGTTGTCCTCGCGGTTGGGCTCGTGCCAGAGCTGCACCCGCAGGTGCTCAGGAATGTCGCCCGTGGCCGGGATCTTGTACGTGCTGGGCGCGTGCGTGGCCAGGTGGCCCTTGTCATTCCACACCAGCTGCTCGGTGGTGAGCCAGCCCATGCCTTGCACGAAGCCGCCCTCGATCTGGCCGATGTCGATGGCGGGGTTCAGGCTTCGGCCCACGTCGTGGAGGATGTCCACGGCCACCACGCGGTTCTCGCCCGTCAGGGTGTCGATGGCCACCTCGGTGCAGGCCGCGCCGTAGGCGAAGTAGTAGAACGGCCGGCCGGTGAGCGTGGCCTTGTCGTAGTGGATCTTGGGCGTGCGGTAGAAGCCGTCGCTCCACAGCTGGATGCGGTTGGCGTAGGCCTCCTTCACCACGTCGGCCCAGTCGCGCTCCCGCCGGGGAGAGATGACCTTGCCGCCCACGAACTGGATGGAGCCGGCGCCGCAGCCATCCAGCCCGCAGACGAAGGCGGCCAGGTTGTCGCGCACGGTGCGCGCTGCGAACTGGGCGGCGCGGCCGTTCAGGTCGGTGCCGCTCGATGCGGCTGTGGCGCTGGCGTTGGGCACCTTGCTGGTGTCGCTGGCGGTGACCAGCACGCGCTCGAACGGCACGCCCAGCTCATCGGCCACGATCTGCGCCACCTTGGTGTGCAGGCCCTGGCCCATCTCCGTGCCGCCGTGGTTCACCTGCACACTCCCGTCGGTGTACACGTGTACCAGCGCGCCGGCCTGGTTGAACAGCGTGGCCGTGAAGCTGATGCCGAACTTGACCGGCGTGATGGCGATGCCACGCTTCAGGATCGGGTTGGCCGCATTCCATGCCGCAATGGCCGCTTGCCGTTGCCGGTACTGGGAGGACTGCTCCAATTGCGGGAGCATCTCATGCAGGATGTTGTCCTCCACCGGCATCTGGTAGTGGGTGACGTTGCGCTCGGTGGTGCCGTACAGGTTGCGCATGCGCACGTCGAAGGCGTCCAGCCCCAGCGTGCGGGCGATGTCGCCCACGATGGTCTCGATGGCGATCACGCCCTGCGGGCCGCCGAAGCCGCGGAAGGCCGTGTGGCTCTGCGTGTGCGTCTTGCAGCGGTACGAGGCGATCTCCACGTGTTCAAGAAAGTACGCGTTGTCGCTGTGGAACACCGCGCGGTCGGCCACGGGGCCGGACAGGTCGGCGCTGAAGCCGCAGTTGGCTGCCATCTGCAGCTTCAAGCCCGTGATGCGGCCGGTGCTGTCGAAGCCCACGTCCCATTCATAGGCGAACGGGTGGCGTTTGCCGGTGACCATGAAGTCGTCGTCGCGGTCCAGGCGCAGCTTGACGGCGCGGCCGAACTTGCTGGCGGCCACGGCGGCCCACACGGCCAGATGGCCGGCCTGCGTCTCCTTGCCGCCAAAACCGCCGCCCAGGCGCCGGCACTCCACGCGCACGGCGTGGTTGTCGATGCCTAGAGCGTGCGCCACCCAGTGCTGTACCTCGCCCGGGTGCTGCGTGCTGGAGTGGATGCACCACTGGCGCTGCTCCAGCGGAATGGCGTAGGCGATCTGGCCTTCCAGATAGAAGTGCTCCTGCCCACCCACCTCCAGCGTGCCCTGCAGGCGGTGCGGGGCGCTGGCCAGCGCCGCCTGCGCGTCGCCGCGCCGCACGAACACGGGGGGCAGCACGAAGTGCTCTTCCTTCAGCGCTTGCTGCACCGTCAGCACGGCGGGCAGCGGCGTGATGTCGAGCTGCACCAAGCGCGCGGCCCGGCGTGCGGCCATCACCGAGTCGGCCACCACCAGGCCGATGACCTGGCCGATGTGCTGCACCGTGCCTTCGGCGAACACGGGCTCGTCGTGCGCGAAGGCGGCCAGGATGCGGTCGCCAGGCACATCGCCCGCCAGCACCAGGCCCCGCACGCCGGGCAGGGCCAGCGCGGCGGCCGGGTCCACGCCGTTGAGGCGGCCATGGGCCACGGTGGAGAGGATGGGCGCCGCGTACAGCGTGCCCTTTACCTCGGGCTGGTCGTCGATGTACTGCGCCGCCCCGGCGACCTGGGCGCGTGCGCTTTCATGGAACTGCGAGCGGCCCATGGATTGCTCGCGCACCGGGGCACGGTCCACGTGGGCTGGGGCTGGGGCCGCGGCTGGCTGGCCCATGGCGCCGTGGGCGTCGGCGCGGGCGGCCACCGGGTCGTCGCCACCATCGCGGCTCAAGGGGGCGGGCGGCGTGGACGCGGCGCCGGGCAGGGTGTCGCGCTGGTTCATGCCACCACCTCCAGCGACAACTGATCGAGCGACGCCGGCTGTGGCCCGCCTTGGCTCTCCAGCCAGAAGCGCTGCATCAGGCTGCCGAGCACTGTGCGGCGGTAGGCGCCGCTGGCGCGCATATCGCTGATGGGCTGGAACTCCGCCTGCAGCGCGGCAGCGGCACGCTCCACGGTGGCCGCCGTCCAGGGCTGGCCGACGAGAGCGGCTTCGGCCTGCCGGGCGCGGGCCGGCGTGGCGGCCACCCCGCCCGCGCCAATGCGGGCGCGTTGCACGGTGCCGCCGTCGATGGCGAGGTTGAGCACCAGGCAGACGGCCGAGATGTCATCGTCCGTGCGCTTGGACACCTTGTACGCAGCCATCGTCTCGCCTGGGCCGGGCAGGGGGACGGCGATGCGCACCAGCAGTTCGTCGGCCGCCATCACGTTCTGGCGGTAGCCGGTGTAGAGGTCTTCCAGCGGCAGCGCTCGTTCGCCGCGCACGCTGGCCAGCACCACGCTGGCACCCAGCGCGATCAGGAGCGGCATGGAATCGCCGATCGGCGAGCCATTGGCCACGTTGCCGCCCAGCGTGCCCGAATTGCGCACCGGCAGCCCGGCGAATCGCGCGTGGAAGCGGTGCAGCTGCGGCCAGTGCTGGCGCAGGGCGGCGAAGGCATCGCTGAGCGACACCGCCGCGCCGATGGCGAGCACGCCGTCGGCCTCGTGCACGCGGCGCAGCTCCTGCGCGCGGGTGACGTCCAGCATGCGGGCAAAGCGGCGGTGCTGCTTGGTGACCCACAGGCCCACATCGGTGGCGCCAGCGACGATCTGCGCATCCGGGTACGCGCTGCGCGCCGCCAGCAGGGCGGGCAGCGTGGTGGGCGCGATATAAGCCCAATCGGCCTCTGGCGCTTGTGGGGCAAGCGCAAGCAGCTCCATTTGTTGTAGCAAGATTTCTTCCTGCACCTGCATGGGCGCAAGGTGCTGCATCTGCTGCGCCGCGTCCAGAATGGGCCGGTAGCCGGTGCAGCGGCACAGGTTGCCCGACAACTCCTCGGCGGCCAGCGCGCGGGTGATCGGCTGGGGCTGGCAAGCCCGCGGCGCGTCTGTGCCGGCAGTGGGTGGAATTGCCTCGGGGGACAGCGAGCCGCGCGCAGCGGGGAGCGTGGGGGCCACATACTTCTGATACATGCCGAACAGGCTCATCACGAAGCCGGGCGTACAGAACCCGCACTGCGAGCCATGGCACTGCACCATGGCCTCCTGCGCGGGGTGCAGGTGGATGGGCGCGCCGCCGTGCGGTGCGTCCGGGGCCTTCGCGGCAGCGGCCTGCGCGGCAGGCTGGATGAGCGGGTCTTCGGCCAAGTCCTCCACGGTCCACAGGGCCATGCCGTCCACCGAATGCGCCAGCCGGATGCAGCTGTTCACGGCCTGATAGTGCACCTGGCCCCCGCGCGCCTCGCCCAGCACCACCGTGCAGGCGCCGCAGTCGCCTTCGCCGCAGCCTTCCTTGGTGCCGGTGGAGCCGAGGTCTTCGCGCAGCACCTCCAGCAGCGTGCGGTCGGGCGGCACGCCGTGCAGGGTGACGGGTTGGCCACGGCGGATGAAGCGAAGCGGACGGGAAGGCGTGGTCATGCAGGGGTGGCCCGTGGGGTGGGCGGGCGGTTCATGGGTTTCTAGGGCAAGAGGGTACGCGCATTGCGCAGCGTGTCCATCCGCGTGAGCGTATAGCGGGGATGCCGGCTGCGCTATGGGGCATGCAAGGAGGGTGCCCGTCCGTCCATGGTCGAGAAGGCTGCCGCCACCTCAGCTCGCCGGGCGCCCGCAGCAGGTATACGTCCATGATTTAGCAGTGCTGCATGCATGCCGGGCTAGCGCGGCCTACCGGGTCAGGCCGCATGGCGCCCGCCTCCTCGGATGGTCGTAACATTCGGCCCAGAGGAGATGCCATGAAGAAAGAAGCTTTGCTTCGCTTGATCGCGGAGTCTGGATACAACATTGGCTACGCGGCCAAGAAGCACTTGGCGACTTACGACATTGTCGAGAAGATGCCGGGGTGGGTGTCGCTCTTCTCGGCGGCTGCTGGAATCTGTGCTCTGTTCATCCCGTGGTTTGAACAGAAGTGGCTGGGCGCCGCGTTCATCATCATCGCGATTGGAGCATCAAGCATCGCGCTGTATGACAAGGAGAAAGCCAAATACGCCGAGGCAGGCGGCTTGCTCACTGAGAAGCTCCATGACCTGCGCATGCTCTACCAAAAGGTCAAAGAGCAGCCCGATGGCTTGGACCTGCCGGACTTGGAAAAGCGTCATGAGGAGATCCAACGTGATGCTTTGGGCATCGGGATTCCCAAGCAGATCTTCTTGAGCGACTGGTATGCTCACTACAAGTTCTTCTGGCAGGGACAGACGCAGTGGATGGACGAGCAGCTGCATTTCAAGCTGCTACGGGACAAGATGCCGCTAGGGATGATCTTGACCTTCGCCGCCGCCATCCTTGCTGGACTTTGGCTGCTAGCCACGAAACTCCCCGCCGTGCGCGCGGCCATTTGTGTGGCTCTGGCATGACCTCGGCGCTGTTCACGAAGTTTCGAGCAAACCTCGCCGTCGCGAACGCTGGTGATATCGCCGCCTCGTATGCCAACATTTCCGCACGGCTGAACAAGGATTTCTGGGACTTGCAGTCGGACACCGCGCACCGCCGCCAAGTCGGCTCCTACGGGCGCGGAACGGCGATCTATGGTATCAGCGACTTAGATATGGTGTTTGAGCTACCGTGGGCCATGTATGAGCAGTATCGAAATCGCGCGGGCAACGGCCCCTCGCAGCTGCTCCAAGCGGTGAGGCAGTCTTTGCTGACGCGCTATCCTCGAACCGAGATCAAGGGCGATGGGCAAGTCGTCGTTGTCAGCTTTGGCGGCTACGTGGTCGAGGTCTTGCCGGCGTTCTGGGAGGAGGCTTCCGACGGATACCGCTTCCCGGACGCCAACGACGGCGGCACTTGGCGCCTGTGCAAGCCGATCAAAGAGATCGAGGCCGTAGACGCGAGGAACGCGCGGACCAACCGTAACTTTAAGCACGTGTGCAAGATGCTCCGGGCGTGGAAGAACACCAACGGCGTGAACATGAGCGGCTTGCTCATCGACACGATTGCCTACAACTTCTCTCGCAAGACTCCACCTACGACGCGGCGACCTATGCGTCGTATGACGCCTTGATGGTGTCCGTTTTCAGCTTTATGGGCGGGCTTGAGCACCAGGACTATTGGGCGGCTCCGGGCAGCGGCCAACGTGTGCTCTCGACCGGAAGGTTCCAATCCAAAGCGAAGAAGGCGGCCGCTAAATGCGCTGAGGCGAAGGAAGCCGACAAGGAGCAGCGCAAGACGCGCCTCTATCGCGAGGTGTTTGGCCGTTCGTTCCCTTCCACGAGTCAGGTTGTGGCTCGGGCCAACGAAAGCGTGGACGCTTCGCGATACACGACGGAAGAGTTCATCGAGGACAGATTCCCCGTCGATGTCCGATACGACTTCCGCATCGACAGCGAGGTTACCGTAGCGGGAGGCAGAGGCGAGCGCCTGCGCGCCTTAGCCAAAAAATTCGCGTGGCTTCCTGTGGGGCGCTCGCTCGATTTCTTCGTCGAGCGGTGCGACGTCCCCAAACCCTATACGCTTTATTGGAAGGTGCGCAACGTTGGCCCGGAGGCGGAGGTGCGGGGCATTCGTGGGCAACTGCTGCTCGACAGCGGCAATGAGCGCCGCAGCGAGAAAACCAGCTTTCATGGCGACCACTACGTTGAGGCCTACGTGGTGAAGGACGAGGTGTGCGTGGCCCGCAGCAAAATTGACGTGCGGATCAACGAATAGCACGATGGCCCGATCGCTCAATCCACTCTCTAATTACCTCTCTGATGACCGGAATGAGCACATAACCGGCGACGCCTGAAGTTGGCAGCTGAGAAATCCATCGTCTCGTTGGCCACCCGCACTCAAGACAAGAGATCGGACTCAAAGCCGCGCAGCTTGGACTGGGTCTACTCGATAAATGGCCGTGCGCCGCAAAAGGTAGATATCCATGATCCACCCGTGCTGCGCCCGTGCCTGGGCGCGTGCAGCCTCGATGCGCGGGCCGGCCTCGGCCAGGGGGCCGCTGTCGAGCACCTGCTGCGACATGCCCAGGTAGGCGCCCCACCAGATGTGCAGGCCTTCGGTCGGCAGGGTGGTGAAGCTGCATTGCCCGTCCAGCATGACCACGGCCGTGTCGACGCCTGCCGGCCAACCGTGGTCGCGCAGCTGCCGGCCGGTGGTCACCACGAAGGGCTGGCCGATCTCGTTGAGGGCGATGGCGTGCGCGGCAGCCAGTGCCTGTACCGAGGTGATGCCGGCCACCACCTCCACGCTGACCGGTGCGGGTTGCATGCGCGCGGCGATGCGCAGTGTGCTGTCGTACAGCGCCGGGTCGCCCCACACCAGCAGGGCCACGCGCAGCGGGGCTCCATCGGTTCCTGCACTCAGGCCCGACGCCACGGCCTGGGCGATGCTGGCCTGCCAGCAACGGGTGATGGCGGCGTGCCATTCGTCCACCTGGGCCAGGTAGTCGTCGCCGGCGCTGCGGCGCACGGGCATGTCGAAGCCGGCCACCACGGGGCCCAGCGGGGCAGGCGCTGTCAGTACCGCATCGCACAGCGACTGGCGCAGGGCCGCCAGCTCGGCCTTGTCCTCGCCCTTGTGGGGCAGCAGGATCAGGTCGGCCGCGTTCATGGCCGTGACGGCCTGGCGCGTGAGGTGGTCCGGGTTGCCGGTGCCGATGCCGATCAGCGTGAGCGCGATGGGCGGCAAGGGGTGTGCAGCGGTCATGTGCGGGGGGCCTCGTCGTTCAACGGCTCATCGCGGGCCGTATCCAGCGCCGGGTTGCTCTGCACATCGGTGGCGGGAAAGCGCGGCTCGGTGCCCAGCGGGCGGTAGCGGCGGTCGTAGTCGGCAGCGTACAGGCGGCTTTCGGCGAAGTCTTCGGCCTGCAGGCTGCGGCCCACCAGGATGAGTGCGGTACGCTCCATGCTAGCGGCCACGGCCTGGGCGAGCGCGCCGACGGTGGTGCGCACCACGGTTTCATCGGGCCAGCTGGCGCGCCAGACGATGGCGGCCGGGCAGTCGGCGCCGTAGTGCGGCAGCAGCTCGCCCTGCACCTTCTCGGCCACGTGGATGGACAGGTGGATGGCCAGCACGGCGCCGGTGGCGGCAAACGCCGCGAGGTTCTCGCCTTCGGGCATGGAGGTGGCGCGGCCCGAGGTGCGCGTGAGCACCACCGACTGGCACAGGCCGGGCAGCGTCAGCTCGGCCCCCAGCGTGGCCGCCGCGGCGGCGAACGACGGCACGCCGGGCGTGACGGTGTACGGAATGCCGAGCGCACGCAGGCGGCGCAGCTGCTCGCCCATGGCGGACCAGACCGACAGGTCGCCCGAGTGCAGCCGCGCCACGTCATGGCCCAGCGCATGCGCGGCCTCGATCTCGGCCACGATGTCGTCCAGGCTCAAGGCCGCGGTGTTGACGATGCGTGCGCCGGGCGGGCAGTGCGCAAGCAGATCGCGCGGGATCAGCGAGCCAGCATACAGGCAGACCGGGCAGGCGGCCATGAGGTCGCGCCCGCGCACGGTGATGAGGTCGGCAGCGCCGGGGCCGGCGCCGATGAAATGGACGGTCATGGAGGGGTTCCTGGTTCAGGTGCAGCAGCACTGGGGGCGCGGGCTGCAAGACAACAGTGCAGGGGGCCGGCCTGGCGCAGGGCGACGGCCAGCGTGGCGCTGCCGTCATCGGCCACGCGGCGGGGCTGCAGCAGCTGCGCGCCGGGCCCGGCAGCTGAGAGGGCTGCGGCCTCGGCCACGCTGCCGGTGCCGTAGCGGGCCTGCAGGCGCGGGGATTGGGTGTGGACGGGCTGAGCGGGCAGGGCGCCAGCGGGTACGGCAATGACGGCGGCGCCGGGCGCTGCGCCGTGCAGCCACTGGGCCAGCGCGGGGTGGGTGGCCTTGGTGTCCAGCAGGGCGACGGCGCAGAACGGGGCGCTGCCATCGGCCTGCGCCTGCTGCCACAGGGCCTGCAGCGCGGCGGGCGACGCCGGCGGCCCCCCGCCCC
>JAEWPH010000130.1 GCA_023460715.1 Pseudomonadota bacterium
GGTCTTCGACGCCCCGGACGGCGGGCTGACGCCGCTGGGCGGCAGCAGCGACGGCGGCAGCCACAAGGGCTACGGCCTGGCGCTGCTGGCGCAGGTGCTGGGCGGCACGCTCAACGGCGGCGCGTTCGCCCCGCTGCACCGCCAGACGCACGGCGCCGGAGAGCCCGCCAACGTGGGCCACAGCTTCATCGCCATCGACCCCGCCTTCTTCGGCGCGCCCGGCGCGTTCGCGCAGGACGTGGACGCCATCCTCGACGTGCTGCACGCCACGCGCTCGGCCGACCCGGCCCGGCCCGTGCTGGTGCCCGGCGACCCCGAGGCCGCCCAGCAGGCCGAACGCGAGCGCCTGGGCATTCCGCTGCCGGCCCCGCTGCTGCGCCAGATCCGCGAGAACGCGGCCCGCGCCGGGGCGCCGGACATCCTGGGCGACGCCCCGGCCGGAGCCGCCGCATGAGCGCCGCCCTGCTGGACGAACTGCGCGCCGCCCTGGGCGCCGCCCACGTGCTGACCGGCAGCGATGCCGATGGCTACCTGACCGACCAGCACCGCCGCCTCACCGGCCGCGCCCTCGCCGTGCTGCGCCCGGCCGACACGGCCCAGGTGGCCCAGGTGGTGCGCCTGTGCCGCCAGCACCGCACGCCCATCGTGCCGCAGGGCGGCAACACCGGGCTGATGGGCGCCGCCACGCCGGACGGCAGCGGCCGGACCGTCGTGCTGTCGCTGGCGCGCCTCAACCAGGTACGGGCCATCGATACCGACAACGACACGCTGACCGTGGAGGCCGGCGCCGTGCTGGCCGCCGTGCAGCAGGCCGCGCGCGATGCGGGCCGGCTCTTTCCGCTGAGCCTGGGCTCGGAAGGCAGCTGCACCATCGGCGGCAACCTGGCCACCAATGCGGGCGGCACGCAGGTGTTGCGCTACGGCAATGCGCGCGAGCTGGTGCTGGGGCTGGAGGTGGTCACGGCCGAGGGCGAGATCTGGCACGGCCTGCGGGGCCTGCGCAAGGACAACACCGGCTACGCGCTGCGCGACCTGTACGTGGGCAGCGAGGGCACGCTGGGCATCATCACCGCCGCCACGCTCAAGCTCTACCCGTTGCCGCAGGCGCAGCACACGGCGCTGCTGGCCTTCGGCTGCATCCACGATGCCATCGCCTTCCTCGGCGTGGCGCGGGCAGGCTTCGGCGCCGGCCTGACGGCCTTCGAGCTGATGTCCGATACGGTGCTGGGCCTGATCGCGCAGCACGTGCCCGAGCAGCCGATTCCGCTGGCGCTGGAGGCGCCCTGGTACGCACTGATCGAGCTGTCGGACAGCGAAGGCGAGCAGCACGCACGCGAACGCTTCGAGGCCGTCGTGGGCCAGGCGTTCGAGGACGGCCTGGTGAGCGACGCGGCCATCGCCGAAAGCCTGCAGCAGAGCGATGCGCTCTGGCGCCTGCGCGACGAAGCCCTGGGCGAGGCGCAGCGGCGCGACGGCCGCAACATCAAGCACGACGTGTCAGTGCCCATCTCGCGCATTCCCGACTTTCTGGCCGCCACGGCCGCGGCGTTGCAGGCGCGCTTTCTGGGCGTGCGGCCCGTGGCATTCGGCCACCTGGGCGACGGCAACCTGCACTACAACGTGTCGCACCCGCTCGGCGGCACGCCAGCCGACCTGTTCGCCCACGAAGACGCCATCCACGAAGTGGTGCACGACAGCGTGCACGCCCATGGCGGCTCCATCAGCGCAGAGCACGGCATAGGCCAGACCAAGCGCGACGTGCTGCCCCGCTACAAAAGTGCGGTGGAGCTGGACCTGATGCGCCGCCTGAAGGCCGCGTTCGACCCGCTCGGCCTGCTCAACCCCGGCAAGGTGCTGGCGCCCGCCAGCCTGCGCCTGCACGAAGAAAGCCCCCATCCATGAACCCGACCTTCCCGCTCTCGCAGCGCGTGCAGCGCGTCAAGCTGTCGCCCAACGCCGCGGCCAGCGCCCGCGCCGCCGCCCTGGCCGCGCAGGGGCGCGACGTGATCGCGCTCACCACGGGTGAGCCGGACTTCGACACGCCCGAGCCCATCAAGCAGGCCGCCATCGCGGCCCTGGCGCGTGGCGAGACCAAGTACACCCCCACGCCCGGTACGGCGGCGCTGCGCAAGGCCATCAGTGCCAAATACACGCGTGAGAACGCGCTGGATTACCCGGCCGCGCAGATCATCGTGAGCAACGGCGGCAAGCAGGTGATCTACAACGCCTTCGCCGCCACGCTGGATGCGGGCAGCGAGGTGATCATTCCCGCGCCGTACTGGCCGTCCTTTCCCGACATGGTACTGGTGAACGACGGCACGCCCGTCATCGTTCCTTGCGACATCGGTGCAGGCTTCAAGCTCACCCCCGCCCAGCTGGAGGCCGCCATCACGCCGCGCACCCGCTGGCTGGTGCTGAACACGCCGGGCAACCCGTCGGGTGCGCTGTACGACGCGTCGGAGCTGGCCGCGCTGGCCGCCGTGCTGCGCCGCCACCCCCACGTGCTGGTGCTGCTGGACGAGCTGTACGAGCACATCTGGTTCACGCCAGAGGCACCCGCGCACTGGCTGCACGTGGCGCCGGACTTGAAGGACCGCACCCTGCTGGTCAACGGCGCCTCCAAGACCTACGCCATGACCGGCTGGCGCATCGGTTGGGGCGCAGGCCCCGCCGCGCTGGTGCAGGCCATGGTGGTGATCCAGTCGCAGGCGTCGTCCGGCCCCAACGCGGTGGCGCAAGCGGCCGTGGCCGCAGCGCTGGAATCGCCCGACCAGTCCTTCGTGGGCGAGGCCCGCAGCGCCTACGCGCGCCGCGCGCGAAACGTCACCCAGGCCATCAACGCCGTGCCCGGCCTGTCGCTGCTGCCGCCCGGCGGATCGTTCTTCGCCTTCATCCACTGTGGCGCGCTGCTGGGCCAGGTGCGGCCCGACGGACAGGTGGTCCGCACCGATGCCGACCTGACCGAATGGCTGCTCGAAGCCGAGGGCGTGGCGGCAGTCGACGGCTCTTCGTATGGGCTGTCGCCCTACTTCCGCATTTCCACCGCCGCCAGCGACGCGGTGCTGCAGGATGCGACCGCCCGCATCGCGCGCGCCGTGGGTGCCCTGCGCGCACCGCAGGTCGCGGGTGCGCGGGCGCTGGCCGAGGCCGCCGCATGAGCGACGCCAGCCTGCTCGCGCAGGGCGTGGACGCCCTCAAGGGCGTGGGCCTGAACTACGCCTTCGTGCTCGACGCCAGCGAGCGCCAGGCCTTCGTGCGCGGCATGTCCGTGACGGTTCAGCTCGCGCTGCTGACCATTCCCGGCAGCCTGGCGGCCGGCGTGGTGCTCGCCGCGTTCATGACCTCCGGCCGCGCCTGGCTGGCCGGCCCCGCGCGCGCCTTCGTCGAGGTGACGCGCAACACGCCCACGCTGGTGCAGCTGTACTGCGCCTTCCTCGTGCTCAACATGCTCATCACGCAGCAGCTGCGCGACTGGGGCGCGGGCAACAACCCGCTCACGCCCTTCGTCTGGGTGGTGATCGTCGTGTCGCTGCACAAGGGCGTTTTCCATGCCGAAGCATTGCGCGCCGGCATCGAGGCCGTGCCTGCCACCACGCTGGAGGCAGCCCGCTCGCTGGGCTTTTCGCAGCGCCAGCTGCTGGCCCGCGTGCAGCTGCCGCTGGCCGTGCGCTTCGCCCTG
This sequence comes from Pseudomonadota bacterium, assembly GCA_023460715.1. Taxonomy (GTDB): domain Bacteria; phylum Pseudomonadota; class Gammaproteobacteria; order Burkholderiales; family Burkholderiaceae_C; genus Paracidovorax. The sequence goes on from JAEWPH010000130.1 coordinate 3,680, forward strand.
CCCTCGCTGGTCAACAACCTGGTCGATCTGGTGAAGATGACGGCGGTGGCGTCCGCCATTGCCGTGGGCGACGTGACGTACGAGTCCATCATGATCTGGTCGCAGCGCGACAACGTGCTGGAGCTGCTGCTGTTGATCCTGCTCTGGTTCGGCCTGCTGACGTGGCTGGTGAGCCGCGCGGGCCGCTGGCTGGAACACCACTGGAGGATGCCCGGCTATGGCCAATGAAGCGACCCTTGCGCGCGCCGCGGCCCCGTCGCCCGTGCCCGGCGCCCTGCTGCGCACTCTGCGCAATCCCTGGCTGATCGCCGCCCTGGCCGCCCTGGCGGTGGTGCTGGCGTGGAACGCCACCGGCACCACGCCGGCCGCCTTCACGCACCTGTGGCGCTGGCTCCCGGCCCTGCTGCGCGGCCTGTGGGTGAACATCGAGATCAGCGTGCTGGCCGTGGCCCTCGGCACCGCCGTGGGGCTGGTCATCGGCGCGCTGTCGCTGTCGCCCGTGCCCGCTGTGCGCGTGGTCATGCGCTGCTACGTGCAGATCTTTCGCAATGCGCCCATCCTGGTGCTCATCTACTTCACCACCTACGTGTTCCCGTTCGAGGTGAGCATCGTGCAGTGGACTTTCCCGTTCCCCGACTGGGTGAAGGTGGTGCTGGGCTTGGCGCTGCCCACCAGCGCCAACGTGGCCGAGATCTTTCGCGGCGCGATCCAGTCCATTCCCAGCGCGCAGTGGGAGGCCGCGCAGTCACTGGCCTTCAGGCGCAGCCAGATCTTCCGGCTGGTGGTGCTGCCGCAGTGCGTGCGCCGCATGCTGCCGCCCTGGATGAACCTGTACGCCAGCATCACCATGAGCACGTCGCTCGCCTCGCTGGTGGGCGTGCACGACGTGGTCGATACCGCGCAGATCGCCAGCAACACCGTGGCGCGCACCGACTTCACCATCCTCGTGTACGGCGCGTTGCTGGTGCTGTTCTTCGCCTACTGCTACCCGATTGCCCGCGCCACGCGCGCCCTGGAGCGACAACATGAAACGCGATGACCCTTCCCTGAGCGATCTGGCGGCGCCTTCCGCCGCCCCGCTCGTTCACCTCAAAGACGTGCACCTGTCCTTCGGCGACAACCAGGTGCTCAAGGGCATCGAGGTCGAGGTGCACCGCGGCAAGGCGGTGTCCATCATCGGCCCGTCGGGTTCGGGCAAGTCGACCATCCTGCGCTGCATCACCGGCCTGCTGCGCCCGCAAAGCGGCGAGATTGCGGTGGGCGGCACGCGGGTGGACACGCTCAGGACCGAGGCCGAGCTGATCGCGTTGCGCAAGCGCGTGGGCTTTGTGTTCCAGCAGTACAACCTGTTCCCGCACCTCACGGTGCTGGAGAACCTGGTGATCGCCCCCACCCAAGTGGTGGGCCGCGACAAGGCCACGGCCGAGCGCAAGGCGCGCGCGCTGCTGGAGCAGGTGCGGCTGGGCCACAAGGCCGGCGCCTACCCCGGCGAGCTGTCGGGTGGCCAGCAGCAGCGCGTGGCCATTGCCCGCGCGCTGGCCATGCGACCCGAACTGATCCTGTTCGACGAGGTCACGTCCGCGCTGGATCCGGAAACCGTGGGCGAAGTGCTCACCGTCATCCGCGATCTGGTCCAGGGCGGCATGACCTGCGTGCTGGTGACGCACGAGATGCGCTTTGCCGAAGAGGTGAGCGACCACGTGTACTTCACCGAAGCCGGCCGCATCGTCGAGCACGGCCCGGCGCAGCAGATTTTCGGCAACCCGCGCAGCGAGCGCACGCGCGAGTTCCTGCAGCGTGCGCTGGGCGCCGGCGCGCGCGCGCGCCCACCGCAGCCGGCCGTTGCGCTGGCGTTCAACCAGCTGCGCTTTGCCCTCTAAGTTCTCAGGAGCCCACCCATGACCACCTCGCCCTCCACGATTTCCACCCAGCGCCGCCAGGCCGTCGATGCCGCCCTGGACGACGTGCGCCGCCTCATCGCGCACGGCACGCCCGACCGGGCGGCGCTGGACGCCATCACCGCCCGGCTGGAGGCGCTGGCCGCCCACAAGGCCCTGTTCAGCCGCGCCGACTTTCCGCCGCCCGCCCAGACGGCCGGCGTGGGCGCCTCCACGCGCTACCGGCTGAACCCGGACGACGGCGACGCGGGCCTGGCGCTGTACCTGAACTCCATCAACCCCGGCAAGACCACCGCCCCGCACGACCACACCACCTGGGCCGTGATCGTCGCCGTGGAGGGCCAGGAGGTGAACCGGCTCTACGAGCGCACGGACGACCGCAGCGACCCCACGCGCGCACAGATCCGCCTGGCCCGCGAGGTCACCGTGCAGCCCGGCACGTCCATCGCCTTCCTGGGGGACGACGTCCACAGCATCGCCGTGGTGGGCACCGAGCCCACGCTGCACTTTCACCTGTACGGGCAGCCGTTGGAGACGCTGACAGGCCGCGTCGCCATCGACCCCGACACCGGTGCCGTGAAGAACTACAACGCCGCGTACTTCCGCCCCAGCGAGGCCGTGGCATGAGCCAGCACCCATCCGCCACGCGCCCAGCCCGCGACCTGGGCACCGCCACCCGCCTGCTGCACGCTGGAACGCCGCCGCTGCAGGACGGCTCCGGCCCCGTCAACGTGCCCGTGGTGCGCACCAGCACCGTGCGCTTCGAGGACAGCGCCGCCTATGCGGATCTGCACCACCGCCGCGTGGCGGGCGAGCGCGTCGCGTCGTACGGCCGCCACGGGCTGGACACGCACCGCGCGCTGGAAGACGCCGTCATCGCGCTGGAGGGCGGGCACCGCGCGTTCCTCACGCCCTCGGGCCTGTCGGCCATCGCGCTGGTGCTGGTGGCGCTGCTGTCGCCCGGCGACCACGCCCTGGTGGCCGACAGCGTGTATTCGCCCGTGCGCCGCGTGGACGACAGCCTGCTGCAGCGCCTGGGCATCACGCTCGAATACTTCTCGCCCGGCCAGGACGACGTGGCCGCGCTGATCCGCCCCAATACCAAGCTGCTGTACGTCGAATCACCCAGCTCGCTGCTGTACGAAGTGCTGGACCTGCCCGCGCTCACCGCCATCGCGCGCCAGCACGGCATTGCCGTGGCGGCCGACAACACCTGGAGCGGCGGCTGGTTCTACCAACCTCTGGCGCTGGGCGCGAACCTGTCCATCCAGGCGGCCACTAAATACATCGCCGGGCATTCCGACGTGATGCAGGGCATCGTCGTCACCGACTCGCCCGCGCTGTCGCAGAAGATCGCCGTGGCGTACGAAGCGCTGGGCCTGACCATCGGCGCGGACGACGCCTACCTGGCGCTGCGCGGCCTGCGCACCCTGCCCGTGCGGCTGGCGCAGCACCAGCGCCATGCCACGCAGGTGGCCGAATGGCTGCTGCAGCAACCGCAGGTGTCGCGCGTGTTCTACCCCGTGCTGCCGTCCCACCCCGGCCATGCGCTGTGGAAGCGCGACTTCAGCGGCGCCAACGGACTGGTGTCCTTCGCCTTCGCCAACGGCGTGGACGCCCGCAGCGCCGAGGCTTTCGTCGATGCGCTGCAGCACTTCGCCCTGGGTGCGTCGTGGGGCGGCTACGAAAGCCTGGCCCTGGTCGCCCAGCCCGAGCGCCTGCGCGAGCACAGCGCCTGGACCGGCACCCAGCCCGTGGTGCGCCTGCACGTCGGGCTGGAAGACCCGGCAGACCTGATCGCCGACCTGCACCAGGCATTCGCCCGGGCGGAGGTCCGCACGCGCTTGGCGGCTTGACGCTATTTTTTGATAGCTACTAGCGCTTATGGATAAAGCGCTAGGGAACCTCTGAATGAATCGAGCGGCAAGTGGGCGCTGCGGATCGGGAGGGGATGCAAGGCGCAAGACGCAGCAATAGCGGGGCTATTGCGAGTATTTGCAACGCCGCAGCCTGCCCGAGACCGCAGATGCACACGGCGCGGTGATTCGTGCAGAGGATCCCTACAGGCCTATTTGGCTTGAAATGGGCCGACTGCCAGCGCCGGCGACTATGCATATGCGGCTTTCTTCGTGGCGGCGCCGGCGTGCCGCCAACAGCATGGGCACCCCATCCTTCCCATCGCCTGACATTACCATGCTGAACGCCCGCACCGCCACCTTGTGGATTACCCTGGCCAGCCCCGCCCTGTGGCCGCTGGCCGCCCACGCCACCAACGGCTATTTCTCCCACGGCTACGGTGCCAAGGGCCTGGGCCAGGCGGGCGTGGGCATCGCCTGGGGGCAGGACGCGCTGGCGGCGGCCAGCAACCCCGCCAACACCGGCCTGGTCGGCAACCGGGTGGATGCGGGCGTCACCTGGTTCGCCCCCCGCCGCAGTGCCGACATCACCGGCAACGCCTTTGGCCCGGACGAGCGCTTCAGCGGTGACGGCAAGAAGAACTTCTTCATTCCCGAATTCGGCATCACCCGCCAACTGTCCGAGCAATGGGGCGTGGGCCTGGCCGCCTACGGCAACGGCGGCATGAACACCGAATACCGCCGCAACCCGTACGCCCGCTTCGGCGCCACCGGCACGGCCGGCGTCGATCTGGAACAGCTCTTCATCACGCCCTCGGTGGCGTGGAAGCCGACCGAGGCGCACAGCTTCGGCGTCGGCCTGAACGTGGCCTACCAGCGCTTTTCCGCCCAGGGCATCGGCGCGTTCGCCGGCTTCTCGGCCGACCCGCAACGCCTCAGCGACCGCGGCACCGACAGCAGCCTGGGCGCCGGCGTGCGCCTGGGCTGGACGGGCACCGTGGCGCCGGGCGTGACTGTGGGGGCCACGTGGGCGTCCAAGGTGCGCGGCCAATTCGATGACTACCGCGGTCTGTTCGCGGACGGCGGCCGCTTCGACGTGCCCGAGAACTACGGCGTGGGCATCGCCTGGCGCCCTAAGAACCTGTTCAAAGTCTTTTCGGGGATCGCGTTGGGTGCAATCGGGAGGAGTGGATGCTCCGGGTGCGCCGCATGGGCTCGTGCCCATGCAAGCAGCCGGGGCGTTCAATCGCCCGATTGCACTCCAACCCTTCGGGCAAGCGCCTTGCCGGCCCGTCTGCGGCGTTGCGGCGCTGGTCCATAGCGGGGCTATGGACTGCGCACCGCGCCTTGCATCCACTCCCGGCAAGGGCTTGCGCGACCCCGAAAAGACTTTGAACAGGTTCTAACAGCGCATGGACGCTGGGCGCCGACCTGCAGCGCATCCGCTACGGCCAGATCGGTGCGGTGGGCAATTCGCTGTCGCCGCTGCTGCGCGGCGTGCCGCTGGGCGCGGCCGGCGGACCGGGCTTCGGCTGGCGCGACATCAGCGTCATCAAGCTGGCGGCGGCCTACCAGGTCTCGCCCACGCTCACGGTGCGCGGCGGCATCAGCCACACGCAGCAGCCGGTGCCGGCCGGCCAGACCTTTCTGAACACGCTGGCACCGGGCGTGGTGCAAAACCACCTGACGCTGGGCGCCACCTGGAAGACCGCCGGCGGCGTGGAAGTGACGGGCTACGCCGCCCACGCCTTCGGCAAGACCGTGCGCGGCAGCGGCTCCATTCCACCCGGCAGTCCGCCCGGCGGCTTCGGCGGCGGCAATGCCGACGTGCGGCTGAAGGAAACCATCCTCGGCGTGTCGTTCGGCTGGGCGCTGTGATCCGCACCCGCGTGCCCGGTGGCCGATACTGCGCGGCATGAACGCCTTGACCTTCACCCCGTATTCCGCGCTGGCCGGTGGCGCGCTCATCGGCACCGCCGTTGTGCTGCTGTGGTGTCTGAACGGCCGCGTGGCCGGCGTCAGCGGCGTGGCGGGCGGCCTGTGGTTCGGCCAGCGCGGCGACCGGGCGTGGCGCATCGCCTTCATCGCCGGGCTGGTGCTGGGTGCGGCCGCTTGGGCGGCCTTCAGGGCGTGGAACGGCACGCCGCCGCCCGCACCGCGCACCGGCTTCCCGGTGCCGCTGCTGGTGCTGGCGGGCCTGCTGGTGGGCTACGGCACCACGCTGGGCCAGGGCTGCACCAGCGGCCACGGCGTGTGCGGCGTGGCACGCGGCTCGCGCCGCTCCCTCGCGGCGACGGTCACCTTCCTGGCCGTGGCCGTGGCGACCACGTTCGTCGTGCGGCAAGTGCTGCACGCAGCGTGAGCAGGATCGAAGCCATGGCGACACCTGCTGAATCCACCCGTTTTCACCGGCTGCGCATCGCCGCCGCCCTGCTGTCCGGTGCCGTCTTCGGCGTGGGTCTGTCCGTGGCGCAGATGACCGACCCGCGAAAGGTATTGGCGTTTCTTGACGTTGCCGGCGCGTGGGACGCCAGCCTGCTCTTCGTGCTGGGCGGCGCCGTGGCGGTGACGGCGGTGGGCTGGCGCTGGGCGCTGCGGCGCCGGCAGCCGGTGTGGGCCGATGCCTTCCAGCACCCGCCGCCCATCACCCAGCGGCCCGACCTGCGCCTGCTGGCCGGCGCCGTGCTGTTCGGCATCGGCTGGGGCATCGCCGGCTACTGCCCCGGGCCGGCGCTGGCGTCGGTGGGCCAGGGCAGCGCAGAGGCGCTGTGGCTGGTGCCGGCGCTGGTGGCGGGCGCGGGGCTGCGGCGCTGGCAGGTGCGCCGGCGCGCTGGACGAGTCTGACCCCGGCAGCATGGCTCCCGAATTTAGAGCAATAAACGCCTGCTGCCAAAGCGTTTGCGCCCCATTTCGCTCCGATCCCGCGAGGTAAAGCGTAAGGCCTCCCGCGCTGCGCTTGTCGGTCCGCTCAAAGGCGTGCGATGTTGGCATCCTCCTGATCGCCGCACCGGTGGCTGCTGGGGCGCGACAACCATCTCGGGCACAGCGCACAGTTATCGCGCGATCCCGATCAAGCCCATCGGGCGGCCAGCTGCGGCAAGGAAGACGCCAACAGCACGATGCCGGAAACCGTCAGAAGCCCGAGCACGATCTGCCGGAACCGAGCCTCGCTGATACCGGTGTAGAGCCTGGCGCCGAGCAAGACGGGCACGAGCATCGCGGGCGCTACGAGGGCGAACAACGGCAGCATCTCCCGCGTAACGAGTCCGGTGGCGACATAGGTCCCCATCGTCACCGCCAGCATCGACAGATTGAAGTTTTGGATCACCGCGCGCTGCGCATCCTTGTCGAAACCGCGCAAGGTGCACCACAGCGTGGGCAGCGTACCGGTGAAGCCGCCAATCCCGCCCATCACGCCACCGGCCAGGCCTACGACGCCGTCCGCCAGCCGGCCGCCGCGGGTGATGCGCGGCAGGTTCTTGGCCATCAGCATCGCGGGGCACCACAGGACCAGCAAGGTGCCCAGCACCCCTTTGAACCCTTCCACATCCAGGCGCGGCAGCAGCAGCACGCCCAATGGAACGCCCAGCAGGCCACCCAGCACGAAGGGCCACAGCCGCGGGGCATGGAAACCGCGCCGCACTGTGACGGCGGCGATGACCTGGCCCGTCAGCGCCCCGAACACCGCCAGCACGGCGGCCAAGCGGGGTTCCAGCGTCCAGACCCACAGCGACATGGCGACCATCCCGAACGCGAAGCCGGACAGGCCCTGTACGAAGCCCGCGACCACCGCGCCCAGTGCCACGACGAAATAGATGGAATCCATGGTTCTTGCCCTTTGTTCTCCGGATTGTGAAGACCAGACATAAGCAGAACATTCGGATTTAGCATAGGAGCATGACGATCTACTTATGCCTGCCGTGATGACGGACCATGCGCTGGAGAGGCGCCTGGCTTCCCGCCTGAAGATGCGCCACCTGTCGCTGCTGTGCCTGATTGCGCAGCACGGCTCGCTCACGCGGGTGGCGGAACACATGGCGACCAGCCAGCCGGCGGTGACGCATGCGCTGGCGGAGCTCGAGGCGATGTTCGGCGCGCCGTTGTTCACCCGCTCGGCGCGCGGCATGGCGCCCACCGCCATGGGCGAGGTGGCCCTGAAGCGCGCCCGGGCCATGCTGCAGGACCTGGGGCACTGGGTGCGGGACATGCAGGCGGCCGGCGCCGGCCGTGCAGCCCCCCTGCAGGTGGGGGTCATCCCGTTCATACCGGGCCGGCTGCTGGCCACCGCCATCGGCCGCACGCGGCCGCAGGACCGGGGCCTTACCGTGACGATCCACGAAGGCACGAGCGACCACCTGCTGGCGCGGCTACGCCGCCATGAACTGGACTGCGTCATCGGGCGCACCTCTGCCGTGCTGGCGATGGAGGGCCTGGTGCATGAAGTGCTCTATGAGCAGGAGCCGCGCCTGATCGCGCACCGGCGCCTAGCGGCGCGCCTGGGCCGCAAGCCGCTGTCGTGGCCCGAACTGGCGCAGCTGGACTGGGTGCTCGGCCAGCGCAACACGCCCATGCGCGAGCAGATCACCGACTTCTTCCTGCGCGCCGGCGTCGCCCCGCCCGCGCCCTTCGTGGAGAGCCTATCGGCCAAGGTGATCGGAGAGCTGATCGCCGCCAACGAAAGGGCGGTGTCCATCGTGCCCGCAGACATTGCCGACGAATTGGCACGCCTCACCGGGGTGGGCGTGGTGGCCCATCGCTTTGGCTGGACGCTGCCACCTATCACGCTGTTCCGGCGCGCGGAGGAATCGCTGCGAGAGGCCGACGCGATGTTTGCGCAGGCGCTGCGCGAGGTCTGCACGCCGGGCCGCTGAACAATGTCAGGCCTCAGATAAGGCAGTACGGAATGCGCAGGGATTGAGGCCGCCGTGGTCGCCGGCTTGGGCGTGCCATCTTGCTCCGGTGGCGCCCCCCGGGGACATCATCTGGCAACATGCATGGACGTGCCGTCGTTGACGAGGCAGCGACCAGCAGCGGAAAGGACCGGGCCACCCCAATGATGCAGCCCCGAATGCAGCCCGTGCAGGGGAAAAACAGCCCATCCATATGCGGCGTACAACCTGAGGACCTTCACGGTGACCAGTGAACTCATCTTCCTAGGGAGCATTGCAAGCCTTTATCTGATGCTGGCAATCAGTCCCGGTCCCAACTTTCTGGTGATCACGGCGACCGCGATCAGCCAGTCGCGCCTCCATGCGGTCTACGTCGGTCTCGGTGTTTCAACCGCGAGCGTGTTGTGGGCCAGCCTGGCGGCGCTGGGCCTGGGCGTGTTGATCGGGCAGTACGAATGGGCCCAGCAGATTTTTCGGGTAGTGGGCGGCGCCTACCTGATCTACATCGGCATCAGGACGTTCCGTGCGGCGGATCGTCCCATGGTACGGCGTGGGCAGGCGCTCTCCGTGCGAACCCGATGGCAGGGCTACCGCTACGGCCTAGCGACCAACGTCACGAACCCCAAGACGCTGGTCTTCTTCAGCAGCGCTTTCGCGACCCTGTTCACACCGGATCTGGCCCTGTGGGCCAAGGCTGCAGCGGTGCTGGCGGTTGCGGCCATCTCGCTCACCTTGAACGTGCTCATTGCGAGCGTATTCTCGGCAGGCATGGCGCGGCGAAGGTATGGAGCCGCCAAGCCAGTGATCGACCGGGTGACGGGTGGGTTGCTTTCTTTCTTCGGTGCAAAGCTGTTGCTAGGGAAGTAGCGCCGAGGACGCGATCTCCACGCACGACGGGGTTCACCGGTGGGCGATTCCCTTCCTGGCACGTGAGGCCACGAAGCAGTGCCTCGGCAAGTCGGGACAGGCAGGCCGTACTCTTCCGCTACCGATTGAACAGCGCATTGCGCTTATCCGGCAAAGCCGGACGGCCTTCGAGGCTCCAAAATCATTTCATTCAAGCGGGCACGGCGACCACTGGCGTATGCGCCTGGGCCAGTTCCTGCGTGACGCGCAGGAAGTGGTCCACATCCCCGGCCGTATGGCAGTGCAGCGGCGACACGCGCACGGCGCCCTGCAGGCCGAACGATTCCAGCATGCGGCGCGAGTAGATGCTGGCCACGCTGCGCTCGTACACCGTCACGCCGCGCAGGCCGTATTCGTGCACGGCCTGGGTGCAGTCGAGTCCGTCGATGCCGATGGCGATGATCAGGTCGCGCCGCGCCAGGTCGTCGTGGTCCAGGTAGACCTGCACGCCCGGCAGGCTGCGCAGGCCGGGCTGGGCCGCGCTGCCATGCAGCAGCCGCGCCAGCAGGGCCCGCTCGTGCAGGGCGATGCGGCCGATGCCGGCGGCAAACAGGGCGCGGCGGTCCGCTGGGGGCGGGCCAGCGTCGGGCAGCAGCCCTTCCCCGAGCGCCTGCGTGCCCAGCCAGCACACGTAGTCGGTGATCTCGGTGAACACCGCGAACTGCCAGGGTGCGGAGCTGCCAAGGTCCCAGAAGTCGGCCTTCTTGCCCGACAGCTTGTGGTGCGGCAGCACGGCCGCGCGGCCCGACAGCCAGGCCAGGCCCGAGCCGCGGCAGCCGAAGAACTTGTAGGGCGCCAGGTTGATGCCGTCCACCGGCGTCTTCTGCAGGTCGATGAGGCCGTGCGGAGCGTGCTGCACGGCATCCACGAGGATGTACAGATCGGGCTTGATCGCCCGGGCCTCGGCCACGATCCGTTCCAGGTCCAGCTTGGCACCCGAGATGTTGCTCGCGTAGATCACGTTGAGCAGCACGGTGTCGGCATCCACCAGGCGCACGATGGCGTCGACGTCCACGCCGCCCGTCACCGGGTTGCTAGGCGCCACGCGCAGTGCGCGGCCGGTCTCGCGGGCATAGCGCTCCATCGCGTCGAAGGACGAGGGGTGCTCCAGCACGGTGGTGACCAGGTTGGTGCCCGGCACGTTCTGCGCCACGGCGCGCACCATCTCGAACATGGCACCCGATGCGGTGAGCGCGGCATAGACGCTGCCGCCCTGCGCGTTCAGCGCCATACGCACGTCGGCCACGCCGGCGGCCTGGATGTCCTGCAGTTCACGCGCCACGGCGTGGATGCGCTCGGTGTTGTCGGGCACGGCATCGATCTGCGCGAAGCGTTCCACCGCGGCCTTGAGACGGAAGGAGCCCCCCGCGTTGTCGAAGTACAGGCGCGGGCGGCCCGCGTGGTCGTGGTCCACCTGCAGGAAACGGCCCCGCACCTCGCGCATCAGCGCCTCGGGAAACAGCAGGCCCTGCGGATAGCGGGCGGCAAGCAGATCGGCGTCGTCCCGCATCACACGCCCTTCTTGCTGGGGTTGCGGTAGGCCTCGCGCACGGCATCCGTCATGGGGAAGTTCAAGTTCACGTTGCTGGGCGGGATCGGCTGGGTGAACCAGCGGGCGTACAGCCGCTCGATCTCGCCGCTCTTCATCAGCCCCGTGACGGTCTCGTCCACCAGGGCCTCGAAGGCCGCGTCGTTCTTGCGGAACATGATGCCGTAGGGCTCCTCGCGCAGCACCACGTCGCGCAGCATGCGGTAGTCGCCCGGGTTAGGCGACGTGGCGATCAGGCCGGCCAGCTGCACGTCGTCGAGCACGTAGGCGTCGGCGCGGCCACTGGCCATCAGCAGGAAGGCGTCCGCCGTGTCCTTGCCGGAGATCTCGCGCACGTCCACGGCCTCGGCACGCTTGTAGGTGCGCAGCAGCTGCACCGAGGTGCTGCCGGCCACCGTGGCCACGGTCTTGCCCTTCAGGTCGGCCAGGGAGTTGATGCCCGAGTCCTTCTTCACCGCCACGGTGATGCCCGCCACGAAATGGCTCGGCGCAAACGCCACCTGCTGCTGGCGCACCACCGAATTGGTGGTGGTGGCGCAGTCCAGATCGACCGTGCCGTTCTGCATCAGCGGAATGCGGTTGAGCGAGGTGAGCAGCGTGTACTGCACCCGCAGCGCGGGCAGGCCGAGCCTGGCCTTCACCGCATCGACGATCTTCAGGCAGATGTCGTTGGAAAAGCCCACCGGGTCGCCGCTGCCCTTGGGGGTGTAGGAGAAGGGGATCGAGCTGTCGCGGCTGCCGATGTGGATCACGCCGGTCTGCTTGATGCGGGCGAGCGTGTCGATCTCCTGCGCCTGCGCGGCGGCGGGCCCGAGCAGGCAGGCGCCCAGCAGGGCGGCAGCGAGGGTGTTCAGCGACAGGCGGCGAGAGGTCATGGCGGGCGGTCCTTTCAAGGGTGCGGGCCGTGCGCCACAGGGATCGCACGGGGATGCAGGCCATTGTGAAAGTCGCATTACGTTTCAAAAAGCGATTTTTTGTGCTCGAATCGAATGAACAAAAGTGATGAATGGGCCTCGCGCGATGATGACCTTCAAGCAATTGGAAGCGCTGTACTGGATCGGCCAGCTGGGCGGCTTCGCGCAGGCGGCGCGCAAGCTGCACACCTCGCAGTCGGCGGTGTCCAAGCGCGTGCATGAGCTGGAACAGCTCTTCGACACGCCCCTGTTCGACCGCACGCAGCGCACCGCCCGCCTCACGGAGAAGGGCGAGGAGATGTTCATGCTGGCGCGCAAGCTGCTGCGCGAGCGCGATGCGGCCGTGGAGCAGTTCGGCAAGCCCGAGGTGATCGAGCGGCGCCTGCGCATCGGCGTGACCGAGCTCACCGCCATGACCTGGCTGCCGCGCCTGGTGGCCCTGGTGCGCGAGCACTACCCCAAGGTGACGCTGGAGCCCGACGTGGACGGCAGCCTGCCCCTGCGCGACAAGCTGCTGGCCGATGGGCTGGACCTGATCATCGTGCCCGACGCCTTTGCCGACACCCGCCTGCCGGCCACCGTGGTCGGCCAGGTGGACAGCGCCTGGATGTGCCGCCCCGGCACCCTGCCCGCCGGCAGCGTGCGCCTGCACGAACTGGCCGGCCAGCGTCTGCTGGTGCAGGGCAACGCATCGGGCACCGGCCGCCTGTACGACGCCTGGCTGCGCGAGCGCGGCGTGGAGCCGGCCGATTCCCTGGTGGTGAGCAACCTGGTGGCCCTCATCGGCCTGACCATCTCGGGACTGGGCGTGAGCTACCTGCCGCGCCAGTGCCTGGCGCCCCTGGTCGCCACCGGGCAGCTGGCCGAGATCGACGTGCAGCCGCCCCTGCCGCCCGTGCCCTACGTGGCGATGGTGCAGGGCAGCCACCGCAGCGCGCTGGTGGCCTCGGTCATCATGCTGGCGCAGTCGTGCTGCGACTTCACGCGGGCGTTCCAGGCCGTGCAGGCGGCGCCGCAGCCGCCGGCCGGTTTTTGAATCAAATCGGCCTGCAGCGCTTTATTTATAAGTGTCTATAGCTATTATTTATATAGCATTTATCTCGGCATCGCCATGCGTTCCGGCCGTCAGCCACCCACCTGGGGCGACTGCTCCGCCCCGTCCAGAAAGCCGAGCACGCTGCGCAGGTAGGTGCCGCGGTGCGCCTCGCCGCGCCAGGTCTCGATGAGCTGTGCGCGGGGCGCCAGCGCCGCCAGCTCGCGCGAGGTCTCCCGCGGGTGGTGCACATCGTCGCCCGCCAGGATGAGCAGCGGCGTGGCGCTGCGCCGCACGAACTCGCGCGACACGCTAAAGACGAAGTCCTCGCCGCCGAAGAGGTTGTGCTCCAGCGCCTGCAGGTGCGTGGGCGGCACGGCCGCCAGCCGGTCCGCGGCACTGTCCGCCCAGACCTGGAAGTTCTCCTTGCGCAGCGGCGCGTTGCGCGGCGTCCAGCCGATGGGCTGTTGCAGCACGGCCGAGGCCACGCGGTGCGGCGCCAGCTCGGCCAGGCGCAGCGCGAACGAGGCGCCGATGCACGCGCCCAGCACGTGAAAGCGCCCGATGCCCAACGCGTCGAGCACGCCCAGGTGGTCGGCGGCGAAGCTGTCCCAGCCATCGTGCGGGCCCACGGGCGCGAACGACTGGCCGGCGTTGCGCTGGTCCACGGCCACCACGCGGCGCGCGCGGGCCAGCTCCACCGTCGGGTCGGGCCAGTCGCGCGC
>JAEWPH010000131.1 GCA_023460715.1 Pseudomonadota bacterium
GCGCGGCGCGCCCACCCCGCGGCACGGCGACAGAGTGCGGCGCTCCCCCCGCCCGCTCAGTCGATGCGCAGCTCGGCCCGGCCGATGCCGGGAAATTCCGCCACCACCACGTCGCCCTGCATCACCATCGGCGTACCCGTCCAGGAGCCGGTGGTGATCCATTGCCCGGCGCGCAGGCCGCCCAGGCTGTGCGCACCGCCGTTGGCCAGCCACACCAGCAGACGCAGCGGCTCGCCGGCCGGGTTGCCGCCCGCATCGTGCGCGACCACGGTGCCGCCATTGACCTCCAGCCGCACGGGCTGGCGCAGCACCTCCACCGCCGCGCCATCGGCCCGCCCGGTGCCCACCACCAGCGCCCCGTGGCAGGCCTGGTCGGCCAGCCGGCTCAGCGGGTGCTGCCCGCCCCAGGCGGCAAAGCGCGTGTCGCAGACCTCGATGGCCGCGTGCACCGCGCCAAAGGCGCCCAGCACCTCGCCCTGCGTGTAGGGCACCTCGCGCGGCGGCAGATCGGCAATGCACTGGAAGACCAGTTCCGCCTCCACGCCGATCACGAGAAACTCTTGCGCGGCCAGGTGCACCACGCCGTCGTCACCGGCCACGTGCACGCTGTCGTCCGCCAGGGCGCTGCGCGCGGGTTCGGCGTCGGGCGAGGCCGCGCCCACCTTCCAGCCGGCAATGGTGCCGCGCGCCTGGGCCACGCGGTCCTGCACGGCATAGGCCTGGGCCACGTCGGCCGGCCGCAGCGCGGCGGGCAGATCGTCCGGGCGCGGGCCGCCGCCGGTACGGGCCCGGATGAGCAGGTCTGCGCCGGGCACGGGATCGAAAGCAAGGTGGGACGTCATGCGGGTATCCACGGACTGAGTGATGGGATCGGACGCGCCGCCGGCCCGAAACCGCAAATTATGGGAGCCTTGGAATCTGTTCAAGGTCTTGGCACGTCCGCCGCTCCCCTGCACAGTCCGCCGCCCACGGCGGGCATGCCATATGCATATAGCGGGCGGCGCATGTGCAGTTGCCCACAATCGCGCGCTTTCCTTCTCTTCACCGACATGCCTGCCCTCCAGGACCCCGCCATGCCCACCTCCACGACCCTCCTCCGCCGCCGCGCCCTTCCCGCTGCCCACACCGCTGCCGCCGTGCTGGCGCTGGCGGCTGCCGCAGCCTTCGTGGTCCACGCGCCCGCCTCCGCCGAAACCGCGGCCGACTGGCCACGCCAGCCCGTCACGCTGATCATGGGATTCCCCGCCGGCTCGGGCGTGGACGTGGTCGCGCGCGCCGTGCAGGAGCCGCTGCAGCACAAGCTGGGCCAGCCGCTCATCATCGACTACAAGTCCGGCGCAGCCGGCAACATCGCCAGCGAGTACGTGGCCCGCGCCAAGCCGGACGGCTACACGCTGGCCTTCGGCACCGCCGCCACGCACGGCAGCAATGCCGCGCTGTACAAGAAGCTGCCTTTCGACGTGGAGGCCGACTTCGTGCCCGTGGCGCCCGTGCTGGACGTGTCCAACGTGCTCACCATCAACCCCAACGTGATCGACGTGAAGACGCTCAAGGAGTTCGTCGAGGTGGTGAAGGCCAACCCGGGCAAGTACAACTATGCGTCCACCGGCAACGGCGCGGGCACGCACATGGCGTTTGCCGAGTTCAATTCGCGGCTGGGACTGAACATGGTGCACGTGCCCTACAAGGGCGGCCCCGAGGCCATCACATCCGTGGTGCGCGGCGAGACCTGCTGCATCATGAACCAGGTGCAGACCGTGCTGCCGCACTACAAGGCCGGCAAGGTGCGTCTGCTGGGCGTGACCACCGCCAAGCCCGTGGCCGCCGTGAAGGAGGTGCCCACCATCGCATCCAGCGGTCTGCCCGGTACCAAGGGTTTCGATAGCTCGATCTGGTTCGGCGTGTTCGCGCCCAAGGGCACGGACCCGGCCATCGTGAAGAAGCTCAACACGGCCATCAAGGAAGTGCTGGAGCAGCCCGAGGTGCGCGAGCGCTTCGAATCACAGGGCAACGCCATCCGCATCGAGACGCCCGAGCAGTTCCGCCAGACCGTCCATGCCGACCGCACCAAATGGGCACAGGTCGTGAAGGACGCGAAAATCAGCATTGACTAGATAAGGGCAACCCCCTGAGCGGCTGCGCCGCTCCCCCCTTCTCTCGTGGCGCTGCGCGCCCGGGAAGGGGGGGCACCCCCGGCGACCTGGCAGAGCCAGTTCCGCGGGGGTTGCTGGTATGGGGCCGCGCCGGTTTCATGCGCCGTGACGGTGCTAGCCTGCATAGCTATCCGATCCCCTTGCTCTACACGCCCTCTACTGCATCGACTTTCCATGGCTATTTCCTCCCCTCTGGGCGCGGCCGGGCTGGCCGCCCTTGAACAACGGCTGCAGCACGATCTGCTCACGCTCAACTGGCGCGCCAAGCCCTGGCTGCCGCAGCGCACCCACGCAGGCCAGCCGGTCATCGACGTGCTCATCATCGGCGCGGGCCAGGCGGGGCTGGCGGCCAGCATGGCCTTGGCGCAGCAGGGCATCCGCGCGGTGCTACTGGACCGCGCGCCGCTCGACCATGAAGGCCCCTGGGCCACCACGGCGCGCATGGAAACGCTGCGCTCGCCCAAGGAGCTGACAGGGCCCGCGCTCGGCCTGCCCTCGCTCACCTTCCGCGCCTGGTTCGAGGTCCAATGGGGCGAGGCCGCCTGGGCCGCGCTCGACAAGATCCCGCGCCTGCAGTGGATGGACTACCTGCGCTGGTACCGCCGCGTGACCGCAGCCGACGTGCGCAACGGGCATGCCGTCACGGCCGTGCGCCCGCGCGATGACGGCCTGGTGCAAGTGGACGTGCAGGCCGACGGCCGCGCCACGGCCTGGTTCGCCCGCCGCGTGGTGCTGGCCACCGGCCGCGACGGGCTGGGCGGGCCGCAGATTCCGGCCTTCATGCACGGCGTGGACCGCAGCCGCTGGGCGCACTCCTCCGACGTGCTGGACTACGCCACGCTGCGCGGCCAGCGTGTGGGCGTGGTGGGCGCCGGGTCGTCCGCCATGGACAGCGCAGCCACCGCCCTGGAATGCGGCGCCGCGAGTGTGGACCTGCTGGTGCGCCGCGCCGATCTGCCGCGCATCAACAAGTCGAAAGGCTCGGGCGTGCCCGGCCTCACGCACGGCCACCATGCGCTGCCTCCCGAATGGAAATGGCGCATCCGCCACTACATCAACACCACGCAGGTGCCGCCGCCGCACGGCAGCACGCTGCGCGTGTCGCGCCACCCGAATGCGTTCTTCCACCTGGGCTGCCCGGTGCAGCGCGTGGCCGCATCGGGCCCCGAGCTGCGGGTCACCACGCCGCGCGGCATTTTCGCATTCGACTTTCTCATCGTGTCCACGGGCTTTGCCATCGACTGGTCGCAAAAGCCCGAGTACGCGCCCTTCGCGCCGCACGTGCGCACCTGGGGCGAGCGCTACCAGCCGCCCGCGGGCGACGAAGACCAGGAGCTGGCCGACTCGCCCGACCTGGGCCCCGTGTTCGAGTTCCAGCAACGCACACCCGGGGCCTGCCCGGGCCTGGAGCGCATCCACTGCTTCTGCTACCCCGCCGCGCTGTCGCACGGCACGGTATCGGGCGACATCCCGGCCATCAGCGACGGCGCGCGGCGCCTGGCGACGGGTCTGGCCGGCCTGTTCTACTGCGAAGATGTGGAGCACCACTTCGACGTGCTGCAGGCCTATGCCGAGCCCGAGCTGCTGGGCGACGAATGGACGCCGGCCGACACGGCGCGCCGCGTCCTGCCCGCGTGACAGCCCCCTGATTTTTTGTGAATTGCACTCTGCCATGACCACGACCACCCCCCACGACACCATCGACCAGATCGCAGGCCTTGCGCCGGGCAGCGCCGCGCACACCGTGCGCCACCAGCGCGACAAGGTCGCCATCGCCACCCAGGGCTGTGAAGACGCGCTGTTCGGCCCCGGTCTGCCCGGCGGCCTGACCCAGGCCGAGCGCCTGGCCGTGGCGCACGACATCACCCGTGTGAGCGGCCTGCCCGCGCTGGCGGCCCACTACCGCGGGGCGCTGCAGCCCTTGAACCCGGCACCGGCGCTGCAGGCGCTGGTGGACACGCCCGATGCCGCCATCGCCGATGCGCGCCTGCAAGCCATCGTGCACTTCGTGCGCACGCTGGCCACGCACCCCGCCGAGAGCGACCAAGCCGCGCTGCAGGCGCTGCCCGCCGCAGGCCTGTCGGTGCCCGACACCGTGCTGCTGGCACAGCTGATCGGTTTCGTCACCTACCAGTTGCGCGTGGTGGCCGGCGTGGCGGCCCTGGCGCAGCTGGGTGACGCCGATGCGGCGCCCCCCGCGCCCCTGCAGACCGCCGACGCCCCGCCCTTCATCCACCCCGCCAACCTGCCCGCCCCCGGCGAGCCGTTGCGCGTGAACGGCTACACCAGCGAAACACTGGACTGGAAGGCCTGGCTGCCCGTGCTCGACCCGGCCGCCGCCACCGACGAGCAGAACGCCGTGCTCGACCTGAGCCACCCCAAGGCCCGCACCTCGGACTTCTACCTGCTGCTGGCACACCAGCCGCGTGTGCTGTCCGAACGGTCGCAGGCGTTCAACGCCATCATGTATGCCCCGGGCGGTCTAAGCCGTGCCGAACGCGAGGTGGCCAGCACCGTGGTCTCGCGCGTGAACGGCTGTGTGTACTGCGCCTCGGTGCACGCCCAGCGCTTCGAGCAGCTGGCCAAGCGCAACGATGTGATGGCGCAGATCTTCACCGAGCCCGACGGCGCCGGCACCAACGCCCGCGAACGCGCCATCGTGCAGGCCAGCGCCGCCCTGACCCGCACGCCGGGCGCATTCGGCGCGCAGCATCTGCAGCCGCTGCGCGATGCGGGCCTCTCCGATCTGGAAATTCTGGATGCCCTGCACGCCGCCGCCCTCTTCGCCTGGGCCAACCGCCTGATGCTGAACCTGGGCGAAGCGGTCTTCCCGCAGGCCGGCTGAACCCGCGGCCGCGCCGGGCGCTATGCGCGGGGCGGTTTCGCTGCTACGATCCGCCCCGCAGGAGAGTGAACGGCCCGGCCCCGCTGGCGTTCCACCGAAGGCGCAAACTCCCATACACGCTCAGGTCCCGTACTGCACCACCATCAAAGCCGTCTGGAGAGCCGCCACGCATGCCGTGGCGCACCGAAGGAGCAAGTGCTGCACCCCATTGGCGCAGCGTGAATCTCTCAGGTACCAAGGACAGGGGGAGCGGCAGCCGGGCCACGCGCCTGCTGCACGCTATCGATTCCATAGCTGCCTGCACGCGCACGCCCGGCGCTTCGCCCTCGAAAGGTTTGAAGATGCGCGTGATCGTCCTCGGCGCCGGCTTGCTCGGCACCACCTCTGCTTACTTCCTCCAGCAACTCGGCCACGAAGTGACCGTGATCGACCGCCAGGCCACGCCCGGCGCAGAGACCAGCTTCGCCAACGGCGGGCAGATCTCGGTGAGCCACGCCGAGCCCTGGGCCAACCCGAGCGCCCCGCTCAAGGTGCTGCAGTGGCTGGGCCGCGAAGATGCGCCGCTGCTCTTTCGCCTGCGTGCCGACATGCGCCAGTGGCTCTGGGGCCTGCAGTTCCTGCGCGAATGCACGCCGGCGCGCACGCGCCACAACATCGAGCAGATCGTGCGCCTGGGCACCTACAGCCGCGACACGCTGCAGCAGCTGCGCCGCGATACCGGCATCCAGTACGACCAGCGCATGCAGGGCATCCTGCACTTCTATACGAGCCCCAAGGAGTTCGACGGCGCCCTCGCGCCGGCGGAGCAGATGCGCCAGCTCGGCTGCGAGCGCCGTGTGGTGAGCGCCGACGAGGCCGTGCGCATCGAACCGGCCCTGGCATCCATCCGCTCGCAGCTGGCGGGCGCCACCTACACCGAAGCCGACGAATCCGGCGACGCCAACGCCTTCACGCGCGCACTGGCTCAGCGGGCCGAGGCCGCCGGCGTGCAGTTCCGCATGGGCTGCCACATCACCGCGCTGCGCTCCGCAGGCGGTGCCATCGACCACGTGGAGATCACCGATGCCCAGGGCCGCTTCGAACGCGTGCGCGGCGATGCCTACGTGCTGGCCATGGGCTCGTTCAGCCCGCTGCTGGCCGAGCCCCTGGGCCTGCGCCTGCCCATCTATCCGGCCAAGGGCTACTCGGTCACGCTGCCCGTGCGCGACGCCTCCGCCGCCTACGAGGTCAGCCTGACGGACGACGAATACAAGCTGGTCTTCTCGCGCTACACGCGCCCGGCGCAGGGCGATCAGCCGGCGCGCGACGTGATGCGCATTGCCGGCACCGCCGAACTCAACGGCTATGGCCGCGACCTGAACCCCGTGCGCTGCGAGGCCATCGTGAAGCGCGTGGAGCAGCTGTTTCCCGGCGCGGGCGATACGGCGCAGGCGCAGTTCTGGACGGGCCTGCGCCCGGCCACGCCAAGCAACGTCCCGCTCATCGGCCGCACGAAGCTGCCCAACCTGTTCCTCAACACGGGCCACGGCACGCTGGGCTGGACGCACGCCTGCGGCTCGGGCAAGTCGATCGCGCGCATCGTGAGCGGGCTGGCGCCGGAGCTGGACTTCGCCTTCGCCGGACTTCCGCGCGCGGTGGCGCCGGTGCTGCAGCCAGCGGGGTGAGCGACCTGTCGCAGCGATCCGGACGGCATGCGGACAGCGGTGTCGGGGCCCCTATCCGCTACCAATAACGGAGCACCTTGCGCTTTCCACATAAGCGATCTCATGCAAAAGAGCATTGAATCGCCGATGGACAAAGCGCCAAGCGCTATCAAAATGAAGTGCGCCGGGTTCAGGCCGTGGTCTCGTCGCCCACGAAGACGGTGAGCACGCCCGTGTAGCCGTAGAGCCGGTGGTGCGCGATCTCGCCGGCGGCGAAGAAGCCCACCAGCGGCACGTCGCCCAGGGCGTGGCGCACGATCTGCAGCTCCGCGCTGGGGCCGCCGAAGTGCGGGCCGCCCCGGCCGGAGCAGCTGACGTAGACCGCGCCCCGAATGCGCTGCTCTGGCAGCGCCGCGCCGCCCGAGAGCACCTGCGCCAGCACACTGCGTTCGCTGCCATCGCCGGGCGCGGTGGGCGCCAGGCCGTGCTCCAGTTCGTCGGGCTCCAGCTCTTCGCGGATCTCTGCGCAGATGCGCATCAGGTCGGCCCGCGCGGCCGCCACGTTGCGCTGGCAGAAGGCGAGCCGCATGCCCGTCTCCACCCGCTCGGTCAGCGCGACGCCGCGGCGCGTGGCGTCCAGCCCCACGATATGGCGCACGCGCACATCGGTGCCGAAGTGGCCGGCGCGCCCCGCGGGCTGTGTGCCGGCATCGACCAGGCCGGCCATGGTGGCGCGCACGCGCTGCAGGGCGGGCTGCGGGTTGGCGTCGAGCGAGACCTGCAGCGTGTCGAGCAGTACGTCCAGCGCCGGTTCGTGGTCCAGCTCCAGCACCACGTTGTCCTGCGCGGCGGTGATGGTGGCCAGCGCCCCCACCGGCTGGCAGCCCTGGGTGACGCGCGACAGCAGCCGCACGCCGGGCCCGAAGGCCACGCCCGAGAGGCCGCCGTCGAACACGCCACCGGCCGCGCCCTGCCCGGCGATGTTGCCGTTGCCACCCACCGCGAACTGCGCACTCTGGCGCCGGCTCGCCGCCAGGCCGCCGAACAGGTAGCCGCTGGCGGTGCGCTCGGCCATCTCGTCGATCAGCTCCGCCAACTCAGGCGTATCGCCATCGGCATGCACCAGCGCCGCGTGCGGCACGAAGCCCGCCGCCGTGCTGCGCGCCAGCGGCGCCACGCCGGAAAACACCCGGTACTGGTCGGCGGCCAAGTCCAGCAGCATCAGCGACAGCGCGGGCTCGTCGAAATACTCCGCATTGTTCGCAGCCACGCCGACGCCGACCGTGCCGCTCCAGTCCGTCACCTCGGGCAGCTCGGCGGCCAGAAAGTCGAGCAGCGCCTGCGCCTCGTCCGCGTAGTGGTCGGTGATGTAGAGCAACCCGAGCGTGGGCGCGGCGGCGTACTGCGGCAGTGCCATCTGGGCGCGCAGCTGGGCCAGCACCAGCGCGGCAGCCATGCGCCACTGCGGGTGGGTCGCGTGGCCGTGGGGAAAGAGTTTCATGGTCGTGGCATCCGGGTCTCGTGGGCGGTGCGGCGTGGAACGGCAGGAGCGGGATGCGCAGGGAGCGGCGACGCACAGCCCCTGCGCGCGCCCTCAGCCGCCGGCGGGGCGGCTGCGGCGGGCAGGTGCCTTGCGCGCTGCAGCAG
>JAEWPH010000132.1 GCA_023460715.1 Pseudomonadota bacterium
GCGCTGCGCACGCAGCGCCCGCCCGAAGTGCCGCCCGTGCTGTGCCTGATCGGCCGCGTGGTACCCATCAAGGACATCAAGACCTTCATCCGCGCCATGCGCCGCGTGGTCAACCAGCTGCCCACCGCCGAAGGCTGGATCGCGGGCCCCACCGAAGAAGACCCTGCCTACGCCGAGGAATGCGGCAACCTGGTGCGCAGCCTGGGCCTGGAGCAGCACATCCGCTTCCTGGGGTTTCAGCGCGTCGAGGACCTGATGCCGCGCATCGGCCTGGTCGTCCTCTCCTCCATCAGCGAGGCGCTGCCGCTGGTGCTGCTGGAGGGCTACGCGGCGGGCGTTCCTACCGTGACCACGGACGTGGGCTCCTGCCGGCAGCTGGTGGAAGGTCTGGACGAGGAAGACAAGGCGCTGGGCCACTCCGGCAAGGTCGTGCCCATCGCCGATCCGCAGCAATTGGCCGATGCCTCGCTGTCGCTCCTCAAGGATCCGCAGGCCTGGCATGCTGCCAGCCGCGCGGCGATCGCCCGCGTAGAGCGCTACTACACCGACACGATGATGTTCGACCGCTACCGCAAGGTGTACGAGGCAGCGTTCCAGAAAACGGAGGGCCCCCGCTGATGGCCGGCATTGGATTCGAACTGCGGCGCATGCTGCGCAAGGACACGCTGGCCAGCCTGGTGCAGGCCTATGCCTATGCCGGTGTCATCGGCTCGGGGCCGTGGGTGTTCTCCATCGTGGGCATCCTGCTCATCGGTATCTTCAGCGCCAGCGTGGTGGTGCCAGCCTTCCTGGTGACGCAGTTCCAGACTTCTGTGACCTACATGGTCGCCGGCAGCCTGATCCTTACCGGACTGGTGCAGCTGGCCTTCACCCGCTTCGTGTCGGACCGCCTGTTCGAGAAGCGCAAGGACCTCATCCTGCCCAACCTGCACGGGCTGCTGCTCATCGTCACGCTCGCCGCCGGCGTGCTGGGCACGCTGGCGCTGTTCCTGCTGCTGCCCAACCTCGGGATCCTGTATCGCATGCTGATGCTGGCCGGTTTCACCCTGATGTGCGATGTGTGGGTGTTGACCATCCTGCTGTCGGGCATGAAGCGCTACAAGGCCATCGTGGCGCTGTTCGGGCTGGCCTACGCGCTCATCGTGGTGAGCGCGCTGCTGATGCGCCCGTGGGGGCTGGAGGGGCTCCTCGGTGGCTTCGTGCTGGGCAACTACGTGCTGCTGGCCGGCATGTGGATCCTCGTGGTGCGGGAGTTCAACCCCCAGGGCCGGCTGATCGCTTTCGACTTCGGGCAGCGCAAGCTGCTGTACCCCACGCTGGTCGCCATCGGCTTCCTCTACAACTTCGGGGTCTGGATCGACAAGTTCATGTTCTGGTACTTCCCGCCGACCTCGCAGGCCATCATCGGCGGGCTGCGCGCCTCGCTGATCTACGACCTGCCGGTGTTCCTGGCGTACCTGTCGATCATCCCGGGCATGGCCGTGTTCCTGGTGCGCATCGAGACGGACTTCGTCGAGTACTACGACAAGTTCTACGACGCGGTGCGCAGCGGCGGCTCGCTGGAGTACATCGAGGCCATGCGCGACGAAATGGTCTATTCCATCAAGCAGGGCCTGGCGGAGATCGGCAAGATCCAGACGCTGGCCGTGCTTGTTACCTTCGTGGCCGGGCCGGCGCTGCTGAGCACGCTGGGCATCTCGCGGCTGTACCTGCCGTTGCTGCACGTGCAGGTGATCGGCGCCGGCCTGCAGGTGGGGCTGATGGCCATCCTGAACGTGTTCTTCTACCTCGACCAGCGGCGCATCGTGCTGTTCCTGTGCCTGGAGTTCGTGGTGCTGAACATCGTGCTCACCGGATTCACCCTGCATGCGGGGGCGGCGCTGTACGGCTACGGCTTCGCGCTCGCCACGCTGGTCACGCTGTGCACCGGGCTGCTGCTGCTGTCCAAACAGCTCAGCCGGCTGGAGTACGAGACCTTCATGCTCCAGTAAGGACAACCGCCCTGCAGCGCAGGGCGCAGTGAAGGCGCTGCGCGCACCGCCGGGTGACCGCAGCTGCGGGGCGCGTGGCGGCACGCCCCCGGCTGCATGACAATCGGCACCTGCTCCCCCACTCTGCCCCGTGCCGCCATGTCCCAGTCTTCGACCCGTGCCCCCGCCCGCTGGGCCCGCCTTGCCTTGGCGGCGCTGCTCACTGCATGCGGTGGCGGCGGGGGATCGGGGGATGGGGCACCACCGCCCGGCGGCGGCAGCAGCAGCGGCGGCGGCGTGTCGGTCAGCTTCAGTGCGCCGCAGGCGCAGGACGTGTTCTCCACCAGCGAGCCCCTGACGCTGACCGCGCGCGTGACCGTCAACGGCGCCGCGGTGGCCGACGGCACGCCCGTGCGCTTCTCTTCCGCGCCCGGTCCGTTCGCTGCCACGGGCACCACCCAGGACGGCTGGGCGAGCGCCACGCTCAGCGGCGCCACGGCCGGCCGGCAGGAACTCAACGCCACGGCGACCGTGTCCGGCCAGACGGCGACGGCGGCGCGGGTGGTCTACCTGCGGCCCGCCCCCCGCCCCCTGGCCCTGCTGGTACCGGCCTACATCTATCCGTCCGCATCCGGCTCCGCGTGGGACCGGTTGGCGGCCAGCGCTGCCGGCACCCCAGGCGTGCAGCTGACAGCCATCATGAACCCCACCAACGGCGTGTTCACCAGCGCCGATGCGAACTATGCGCGCGCAGCCGGCCGCCTGGTGGCCGCGGGCGGACGGGTGCTGGGTTATGTGCATACCCGCTATGGGTCCGGGGAGCGGACACTGGCGCAGGTTCAGGCCAATGCCGACGCCTATCTGGCGCTGTACGGCCGCGGTGTGATCAGCGGGTTCTTCATCGACGAGATGTCCTCGGACCCGTCGCGTCTGCCCTTCTACCGCACCCTGTTCGATCACATCAAAGGCCGCGACGCCAGCCTGCAGGTCGTGGGCAACCCGGGCGCCGTGCCTGCCGCGGCCTACGCGGAGGTGGCGGACGTGCTGGTGACCCTGGAGGGTGGCAATGCCGGCTTCCAGGACTACGATCCGCGGTCCACGCCCTGGCTGTACGCGCAGCCGAATGCACGCCTGGCCGCGCTGGTGCACAACGTGGGGGGCTGCGCGGCCATGCAGACCGCGGTGCGGCAGGCCGCGACGGCACGCAACCACCTGGGCATGCTGTACGTCACCGACCAGGAATACGACCCCGTCACGCGCACCGGCAACCCCTGGGGCGCTCTGCCCGCGTACTGGAACGGCCTGGTACTGGCGGTGGACGCCGCCAACCGGGGCCTGCCGCCCCCGGCCTGCTGACCCCCTCGGCCCGCCACGCCGGCATGAAAAAGCGCCGCCATCTCTGCAGGCGCTTCTTCGCGGCGGTGTCCTGGAGTGCCGCCGGAAAATGGCAACGGCCGGAAATCAGGCCTCGCCCAGGAGACTCTCGCTCAAACGGCCAGCTCGTCCGCGCGCGCCTGGGCGGCTGCGAAGTCGAGGTCGCCCGAATAGATCGCGCGGCCGCAGATCACGCCTTCGACGCCTTCGCTCTCCACGGCGCACAGCTGCTCGATGTCGGCCATGCTGCCCAGACCGCCCGAGGCGATCACGGGAATGGTCAGGGCCTGCGCCAGCTTGACCGTGGCATCGATGTTGATACCCGACAGCATGCCGTCACGGCCGATGTCGGTGTAGATGATGGACTCGACGCCCCAGTCCTCGAACTTCTTGGCCAGGTCGACCACCTCGTGGCCGGTGAGCTTGCTCCAGCCGTCCGTGGCGACCTTGCCGTCCTTGGCATCCAGGCCCACGATGATGTGGCCGCCGAAGGCGCTGCAGGCGTCCTTGAGGAAGCCGGGGTTCTTCACCGCGGCCGTGCCGATGATCACGTAGCGCAGGCCGCCGTCGATGTACTTCTCGATGGTGTCCAGGTCGCGGATGCCCCCGCCCAGCTGCACGGGAATGTCGTCGCCCACTTCCTTCAGGATGGCCTTGATGGCGCTGTAGTTCTTGGGCACGCCCGCAAAGGCCCCGTTCAGGTCCACCAGGTGCAGGCGGCGGGCGCCTGCATCGACCCAGCGGCGCGCCATGGCGGCCGGGTCTTCACCGAAGGTGGTTGACTGTTCCATGTCACCTTGCTTGAGGCGCACGCAGTGGCCGTCCTTGAGGTCGATGGCGGGGATGAGCAACATGATGGAAGGGCTGGCAGAGGTGCCGATGCGCAGACCCGGAGGCGGGCCCGCTGGGTTGATGAAAAGAGATCAGGGATTCCAGTGCAGGAAGTTGCGGTACAGCGCCAGGCCGTGCTCCGCGCTCTTCTCCGGGTGGAACTGGGTGGCGAAAATATTACCGCGTGCGACGGCCGCTGCGAAGGCCCCGCCGTAATCCGCCTCGCCCGCGCAGTGCGCTGCATCGCGCGGGCGGGCGTAGAAGCTGTGTACGAAGTAGAAATAGCTGTCTTCCGGAATGCCGGCCCAGACGGGGTGGGCCGCGCCGCCGTGGCGCATCTGGCGCACCCGGTTCCAGCCCATCTGCGGCACCTTGTAGCGGCTGCCGTCGGGCTGCAGGCGGCCGGCCAGGTCGAACTTGAGCACCTCGCCGTGGATCAGCCCCAGGCCGTGGGTGTCCCCCTCGGCGCTGTGGTCCAGCAGCATCTGCATGCCCACGCACACGCCGAACAGCGGCTTGGAGGCGGCTGCCTCCAGCACCGACTGCTGCAGGCCGGACTCGCGCAGTTCGCGCATGCAGTCGGGCATGGCGCCCTGCCCCGGCAGCACCACGCGCTCGGCGGCGCGCACGTCCTCAGGGCGCGAGGTGACGACCACCTCGAAACCGCTGCCGGCCGCTGCGGCCTGCACCGCCTGCGACACCGAGCGCAGGTTGCCCATGCCGTAATCCACGACCGCGACGGTCTTTGCTTCACTATTCATAGCTGCTTGCGCAATCAGGATAAGCGCTGGAGGCCTAAAAGGCTTGAAATCAGAGAGAACCTTTGGTGGACGGGATCACGCCGGCCGAACGCGGGTCGCGCTCCAGGGCGAAGCGCAGGGCGCGCGCGAAGGCCTTGAAGATGGTCTCGCACTGGTGGTGGGCATTGAAGCCCTTGAGGTTGTCGATGTGCAGCGTCACGCCGGCGTGGTTCACGAAGCCCTGGAAGAACTCGTAGACCAGCTGCGTGTCCAGCTGGCCGATGCTGCCAGCCGTGAACTTCACGTCCATGTGCAGGCCCGGGCGGCCGGAGAAGTCGATCACCACGCGGCTCAGGGCCTCGTCCAGCGGCACATACGCATGGCCGTAGCGGCGGATGCCTTTCTTGTCGCCCACGGCCCGCGCGAAGGCCTGGCCCAGGGTGATGCCGATGTCTTCCACCGTGTGGTGGCCGTCGATGTGCAGGTCGCCCTCGCAATCGATGTCCAGGTCGATCAGGCCGTGGCGGGCGATCTGGTCGAGCATGTGGTCCAGGAAGCCGATGCCCGAGTGCAGCCGGGCGGTGCCCGTGCCGTCCAGGTTGACGCGCACGGTGATGCGGGTCTCGGCCGTGTTGCGGGCCACTTCGGCCGTGCGGTCGGCGATGGCAGCCGGGGCCTCGGACGAAGAAGAGGGAACGAGTGCGGAGGAGGTCATAGGGAAGCCTGGAGCGCGGAAAGCATCTGGGCGTTGTCTGCCGCGTTGCCCACCGTCAGGCGCAGGCATTGGGCCAGCAATGGGTGCATTGTAGAAACGTTCTTGACGAGGACCTTGCGGTCCTTCATGCCCTGGAAGGTCTTTGCGGCATCGGGCACGCGCACCAGGACCATGTTGGCCTCGCTGTGCCAGACCTGCACGATGCCGGGCAGGGCCCGCAGCGCAGCCAGCAGCGCGGTGCGCTCGGCGCGCAGCTCGTCCGCCTGGGCGGCGAACACGTCGGCATGCTCCAGCGCGAAGAGCGCGGCCTCGCAGTTGAGCACGCTCACGTTGTAGGGCGGGCGCACCTTGTCGATCTCGTTCACCAGCGCGGCCGGCCCGATGAGGTAGCCCAGGCGCACGCCCGCCAGTCCGAACTTGCTCAGCGTGCGCATCAGCAGCACGTGGCCGTTGCGCGCGGGCTCGGCCTGCATGCGCGTGATCCAGCTGCGGCTGGCGAAGGGCTGGTAGGCCTCGTCCATCACCACGATGCCGCCCTGCGCGCCCACGGCGTCGACGATGCGCTGCACCACGGCTTCGTCCCAGAGCGTGGCGGTGGGGTTGTTGGGGTAGGCGATGTAGGTGATGGCAGGCCGGTGCTCGGCGATGGCGGCCAGCATGGCGGCTTCGTCCAGCTCGAAGTCCGCGGTGAGCGGCACGCCGACGAAGTCCAGCCCCTGCAGCTGCGCGGACAGCGGGTACATCACGAAGCCCGGCATGGGCGCCAGCATGGTGGCGCGCTGGCCCTCGTGCGGCTGGGCGCAGGCCAGGGCTAGCAGGGTGATGATCTCGTCCGAACCGTTGCCCAGCACCACGGAGTGGCCTTCAGGCGCGCCTGCATAGGCGGCCAGCGCGGCCTTCAGGTCGTTCTGGCGCGCGCCGGGGTAGCGGTTGATGGGCAGCGCCGCCAGCCGGGCGCCCAGGGCCTGCTGCAGGACGGCGGGCAGGCTGAACGGGTTCTCCATCGCGTCCATCTTCAGGTAGCCCGTGGCATCGGCCACCGGGTAGGCATGCATGGCGCGCACGTCGGGGCGGATGCGCTGGAGCGCGTTGGCAACAGCGGAAGTGGAAGGCGCAGTCATTCGGCAGTGTCCAGTTCTTCAGGCGTCACGAGAAACGGGTTGATGGGGCGCACGGCGTCCAGCATCTGGTCATGCGGCAGGGCTTCGGTCAGCAGATAGCGGCAGCCCTGCTGGTGCGCGGACGAGAGAATGAGCGCATCCCAATAGCTGAGGCCGTAGCGGTCCTGCAGGTCCCACGCGCCATCGACGGTATAGGCGTCAAGGTGTGGCGGCAGCCAGACCCGCAGCCGGCGCACCTGGGCGCGCACCTGCGACAACACCTGCGGGCCCTTGAAGCGCTGGATGGCCTGGTTGTAGAGCTCGTTCAACACCTGCGAGCTGACCCGCCCGCTGCGCGTCTGCCAGCAGAAGCTGAGCCATTCCTGCGCACGCGCCTGGCGCACCGGGTCGCGCTCGTCCACGCTGGCGAGCAGGATCTCGGTATCGACAAAGATCGGGGTCGTCGCCATGGGCCTGCCGCTTCAGCGCTCGAACAGCGTGTTGCGTGGCACGTAGGGGCCGCTCGATGCGCCCCAGGTCTCGAAGCTCAGCGCCTCGCGCATGGCCTGGGCGTAGGCGTCTTCCTGGCGCATCTTCTCCGCCATCCATTCACCGAGCAGGCGCGACACACTGCTGCCGCGCTTGGCCGCTTCCACGCGCACCCACTCGGCAACCGTGTCGTCCATGGTGATGGTGACGTTCTTCATGGGCAAGACTTTACACGAAGTTCGTGCAGCACGAAATTCGTGCTACACGGTCGGATGGAAGAAAAGCCGCCGGCCTCGCGGCGTGGCGGCTTACGCGGGAGGCGCAGGGCCGCCCTACTTCAGCCGTATCTCCGCCGCGCGCGCATGGGCCTGCAGGCCCTCGCCGTGCGCCAGCACGCTGGCGATCTGGCCCAAGGTCTGGGCGCCCTGCTCGCTCACTTCGATCAGGCTGCTGCGCTTCTGGAAGTCGTACACGCCCAGCGGCGAGCTGAAGCGCGCCGTGCCGCTGGTCGGCAGCACGTGGTTGGGGCCGGCGCAGTAGTCGCCCAGGCTCTCGGAAGTGAAGGCGCCCAGGAAGATCGCGCCGGCGTGGCGCAGCAGGGGCTCCCAGCGGTGCGGGTCGCGGCTGGACACTTCCAGATGCTCCGGCGCAATGCGGTTGCTGATGGCGCAGGCCTCTTCCATGTCCTTGGTAAGGATCAGCGCGCCGCGGCCCGTGAGGCTCTTGGCGATGATCTCGGCGCGCGGCATCTCGGGCAGCAGGCGGTCGATGGCGGCCTGCACGGCGTCGAGGTAGGCGGCGTCCGGGCACAGCAGGATGGACTGGGCCAGCTCGTCGTGCTCGGCCTGGCTGAACAGGTCCATGGCCACCCAGTCGGGCGGCGTGGTGCCGTCGGCCAGCACCAGGATCTCGCTGGGGCCGGCGATCATGTCGATGCCCACCGTGCCGAACACGCGCTTCTTGGCGCTGGCCACATAGGCGTTGCCCGGGCCGGTGATCTTGTCCACCTTGGGCACCGTCGCCGTGCCATAGGCCAGTGCGGCCACGGCCTGCGCGCCGCCGATGGTGAAGGCGCGGCTCACGCCGGCCACGTAGGCTGCGGCCAGCACCAGCGGGTTCTTGGCGCCCTGCGGCGTGGGCACGACCATGATGATGTCCTGCACGCCCGCCACATGCGCGGGGATGGCGTTCATCAGCACGCTGGACGGGTACGCCGCCTTGCCGCCGGGCACGTAGATGCCCACGCGGTCCAGCGGCGTGACCTTCTGGCCCAGCAGCGTGCCGTCTTCGTCGCGGTAGCTCCAGCTCTCGCCAGAGGCACGCTTTTGCGCCTCGTGGTACAGCCGCACGCGCCGCGCTGCCGCTTCCAGCGCCGAGCGCTGCGCGGCAGGCAGCGCGTCGAAGGCGGCCTTCAGCTCGTCCTGCGACAGCTCCAGCCCGGCAACGGACGCGGCATGCAGGCCGTCGAAGCGCTGGGTGTACTCCAGCACGGCGGCATCGCCACGGCTTTGCACGTCGGCCAGGATGTCGGCCACGCGCTGCTCGATGGCGGCGTCGGTGTCGGCGGACCAGTGCAGGCGGGCTGCGAAATCAGCCTCGAAAGTGGCTGCAGCGGTTGACAGACGGGCGGGAGCAGCTACCAAAGTCATAGTATCGGCCGGTGGAAAGGGTCGGTCAGTCCTGCTCGGCCGGAATGGCAGAGGCGAAGGCGTCGATGATGCGGCGCAGCGGCTCCCGCTTGAGCTTGAGCGCGGCCTGGTTGACCACCAGGTGCGAGCTGATGTCCATGATGCGCTCGACCTCCACCAGGTGGTTGGCGCGCAGCGTGTTGCCGGTGGAGACCAGGTCGACGATGGCATCGGCCAGGCCGGTGAGCGGCGCCAGCTCCATGCTGCCGTAGAGCTTGATCAGGTCCACGTGCACACCCTTGGTGGCGAAGAAATCGCGGGCGATGGCCGTGTACTTGGTGGCCACCTTCAGGCGCGAGCCCTGCTTGACGGCGCGGGCATAGTCGAAGTCGTCGCGCACGGCCACGCTGACGCGGCACTTGGCGATCTGCAGGTCCAGCGGCTGGTACAGGCCCTGGGCACCGTGCTCGATGAGCGTGTCCTTGCCCGTCACGCCCAGGTCGGCACCGCCGTACTGCACGTAGGTGGGCACGTCGGTGGCGCGCACCAGCACCACGCGCACATTCGGCTGGTTGGTGGGCAGGATGAGCTTGCGCGACTTCTCGGGGTCCTCCAGCACCTCGATGCCTGCGGCGGCCAGCAGCGGAAGGGTTTCGTCGAAGATGCGGCCCTTCGACAGGGCCAGGGTAATCATGGTCATTATTTCAGTTGCTCCATCCACCGTTTCGGCGGCACCGTGGCGCAGGGGAATGCTTCAAGCCACCCGCTCGATATCGGCGCCCAGCCCACGCAGCTTGGCTTCCATGCAGTCGTATCCGCGGTCCAGATGGTAGATGCGGTCCACCACCGTCTCGCCTTCGGCCACCAGGCCGGCGATGACCAGGCTGGCCGAAGCGCGCAGGTCGGTGGCCATGACGGTGGCACCGGACAGGCGCTCCACGCCCTGCGTCACCGCCACCTTGCCGTCGGTCTGGATCTGGGCGCCCAGGCGCACCAGCTCGTTCACATGCATGAAGCGATTTTCGAAGATGGTTTCCGTCACCTTCGCCGGGCCCTGGGCCACGGCATTCAGCGCCATGAACTGCGCCTGCATGTCGGTGGGAAAGCCGGGGTACTCGGTGGTGCGGAAGCCCTGCGCCTTCAGCTGTGCCGCGCCCGGGCTCTGGATGCGGATGCCGGCATCGTCGGTCCACACCTCGGCGCCGGCCTCGCGCAGCTTGTCGATCACGGCGTCCAGGTGATCGGCCCGGCCGTGGCGCAGCAGCGCCGAACCACCCGTCGCGGCCACGGCGCACAGAAAGGTGCCGGCCTCGATGCGGTCGGCCACCACGCGGTGCGTGCAGCCGTTCAGGCGCTCCACGCCCTGGATGCGGATGCGGCTGGTGCCGTGGCCTTCGATCTTGGCGCCCATCTTGATGAGCATCTCGGCCAGGTCGGTGATCTCGGGCTCCTGCGCCGCGTTCTCCAGCACGGTCTCGCCCTCGGCCAGGGCGGCGGCCATGAGGAAGTTCTCGGTGCCGGTCACGGTGACCATGTCGGTGGTGATGCGGGCGCCGCGCAGGCGCGGGCGGCTGCCGTCGGCGCGTGCAGGCAGCTTGGCGATCATGTAGCCGTGCTCGACCACGATCTCGGCGCCCATGGCCGTCAGGCCCTTGATGTGCTGGTCCACCGGGCGCGAGCCGATGGCGCAGCCGCCCGGCAGCGACACCGTCGCCTCGCCGAAGCGCGCCAGCAGCGGGCCCAGCGCCAGTACCGAGGCGCGCATGGTCTTGACCAGCTCGTACGGCGCCTCGGGCGTGTTCAGGCCGCCCGCGTCGATGCGCACGGTGCCCGCGCCTTCCGGCGCCTCGCAGCCGTTGCTGCCGTGCTGCTCCACCGTCACGCCCATGTTGCGGATCAGCGTGAGCATGGTGGCCACGTCCTGCAGGCGCGGCACGTTCAGCAGCGTCACGGGCTCTGCCGTGAGCAGTGCGGCGCACAGTTCGGGCAGCGCGGCATTCTTGGCACCGGAGATCGGCACCTCGCCCTGCAGCGTGCGTCCGCCGCGAATCAGGAGTTTGTCCATGCGTGTCGTTCAGTCCCAGCGGACTTCAAGTCAAAAACGGCTCTGGCGCTTATCCATCAAGCGCCAGCAGCTATCAAATTAATAAAAGACGCAGCCTCAGCCGGCAGCGCCCTGGGCGGCCCACTCCAGCGGGCTGAAGGTCTTCATGGAAAGCGCATGCACCTCGTCGGTCTGCATGCGGTTGCCCAGCGTGGCGTAGACCAGCCGCTGGCGCTGCACCAGCCGCTTGCCCTCGAACTCGGCCGAGACGATGGTCGCGTACCAGTGACGGCCATCGCCTTCGAGCGTGATGTGCTCGCACGGCAGGCCGGTGCTGATGAGGTGCTTGAGTTCGTCGGCGGTCATGTCAGTGGTTCAGGTGAGGGAAAGGGGCTGCCTGCAGCTGGCCGCGGCCTACGCCGGCAACGGCCTGGGCGCGGGCAGGCACGTCAGCTTCTGATCTTGTAGCCCGTGCGCAGCAGGTGGACGGCCAGCGCGCTCACCGCCAGCCAGGCCGATCCGACGATCGCCAGGCTCAGCCAGGGCGAGGTGTCGCTCTGTCCGAAGAACCCATAGCGGAAGCCGTCGATCATGTAGAAGAACGGGTTGAGGTGGCTCACCGTCTGCCAGAAAGGCGGCAGCGACTGGATGGAATAGAACACGCCTGACAGGAAGGTCATGGGCACGATGACGAAGTTCTGGAACGCCGCCATCTGGTCGAACTTGTCGGCCCACAGCCCGGCGATCAGGCCCAGCGTGGCGAGCAGCGCAGCCCCCAGGAAAGCGAACACCAGAATCCACAGCGGCGCCGCGAACTCCGGCCGCGCGAAGGCCAGCGTGACCACGAACACGCCCAGGCCCACGGCCAGCCCGCGCACGATGGACGAGCCCACATAGGCCAGGAACCAGGCCCAGTGCGACAGCGGCGTCAGCAGCACGAACACCAGGCTGCCCATGATCTTGCTCTGGATCAGGCTGGACGAGCTGTTGGCAAACGCGTTCTGCAGCACGCTCATCATCACCAGGCCAGGCACCAGGAAGGCGGTGTAGCTGATGCGGTCGTAGACCTTGACGTGGTCTTCCAGCACGTGGCCGAAGATCAGCAGGTAGAGCACGGCGGTGAGCACCGGCGCGGCGACGGTCTGGAAGCTCACCTTCCAGAACCGCAGCACTTCCTTGTAGAAGAGGGTCTGCCAGCCGGTCACAGTCGCACCCCGCCTTCGGCCGTTTCCTCGGGGCCATCGGCCGGGGCGGGGCCGGCCGCCGGGTCGGGGTAGCTCGATCCGGCCATCACGCTGAGGAACACGTCCTCCAGATCGGCGCGGCGGATCTCCACGTCCTGCACGCGCACCCCGGCGGCACGCAGCGTGGCAAGGTAGCGCTCGATGTCGTCGGTTTGCTGCGCCGGCAGCTGCACCACGCGGCCGGTGACGCGGGCAACAGCGGCCACGTCGGAGGGCAGTGCATCGTCGGTCTTGAAGCGCAGCACGTTGGTCGACGCGGCCTGCAGCAATTCGGAGGTAGTGGACAAAGCCACCATGCGGCCCCGCTTGAGCATGGCGATGCGGTTGCACAGCGCCTCGGCCTCTTCGAGGTAATGGGTGGTCAGCAGCACCGTGTGCCCTTCCTTATTCAGGCGGGCCACGAAGTGCCACAGCGTCTGGCGCAGCTCCACGTCCACGCCGGCGGTGGGTTCGTCCAGCACGATGATGGGCGGCTTGTGCACCAGGGCCTGGGCCACCAGCACGCGGCGCTTCATGCCGCCGGACAGCTGGCGCATGTTGGACGTGGCCTTGTCGGCCAGGCCCAGGCTCTCCAGCAGCTCGTCGATCCAGGCGTCGTTGTTCTTCACGCCGAAGTAGCCGGACTGGATGCGCAGCGCCTCGCGCACGTTGAAGAACGGATCGAACACCAGTTCCTGCGGCACCACGCCGAGCTTGCGGCGGGCATCGGCAAAGTGGCTCTGCACGTCGCTGCCCTGGACCAGTACACGACCGCTGCTGGCGCGCGCCAGGCCGGCAAGGATGCTGATGAGGGTGGTCTTGCCGGCGCCGTTGGGGCCGAGCAGGCCGAAGAACTCGCCCTCCTCGATGTCCAGGCTGACGTTGTCGAGCGCCTGGAAAGGCCCCTTGGGCGTGGAAAACGTCTTGGAGACGGACTGGAAGGAGACTGCGGGCATGGGAATGGTCGATTTTACGGCGTCGCGCCGCAAGGCGCCGCCGCTGGGCGTGGAACCCGGGCCCCGGAGGCATCAGGAGAGAAGAGAGGGTCCGCCCCGTGCAGCAAAGAAGGCAGCGCGAAAGCCCGTCTGGCTTGTCCGTCGGCAGCGGGCCGGGTCCGCCGCCGGTACGAGCGGTGAGCGGCGAGACAGCCCATCACACCGGCGTCACCATGCCGCTCTACCGCTCACCTTTCGGTGTCAGGCCGCTGGCAGCAGCTCCTGCACGCCATACAGCCCTGCCAGCGTGGCGAGCGACGCCGGCAAGGCCTTCACGGAAAAGCTCTTGCCTTCGGAGAGTGCGGCACGGCGGCATTCCAGCAGCACCGCCAGCGCCGACGAATCGAAAGCCGTGAGCGCACCGGCGTCCACCACCAGCTGGGGATCACGGTGCGCCTTGAGCCCCTGCAGGAGCATGCGCAGGCTCGCGCTGGCCTGCTGGTGCGTCAGTTCGGAAGGGAGGACCAGCATGGCAGCCGCGCGTGCCGGATCAGCTGGCCTTGCCGCCGCTGCCGGCGTTGGCCTTGTTGCGGGCCGCCAGCGCTTCGATCAAGCCATCCACGCCCTTGGCGTTGATCTCCTGCGCGAACTGGCTGCGGTAGGTATCGACCAGCCACACGCCCATCACGTTCAGGTTGTAGATCTTCCAGCCCGCGCCTTCGCCGGGCGTCTTCTCCAGGCGGTAGTCAAGCTGGATGGGGTCGCCACGGCCCAGGATTTCGGTGCGCACCAGCACGTCCTTGTCCTGCGGCTGGGCACGCAGCGGCTTCACGTTGATGCTGACGTTGGTGTTGACCTGGTTCAGCGCGCCCGAGTACGTGCGCACCAGCAACGTCTTGAACTCTTCCTGCAGGCGCCCCTGCTGCTCGGGGGTGGCCTGGCGCCAGCCGGGGCCGACCGCCGCAGCCGTCATGCGGCGGAAGTTCACGTGCGGCAGGATGTCGCGGTCCACCAGCGAGATCACGCGGTTGATGTCGCCAGCCTTCAGGTTCTTGTCGGTGCGGATTTTCTCCAGCACATCCGCCGACAGCCGCTTGACAAGGGCGTCGGGCGCTTCGTCGGCGGCCAGGGCCGACAGGGGCAGGCCCAGCCAGGCCACAGCGGTTGCGCAAAGGGCCGCATGGCCCAGGGTACGTCGATTCATCATTGTCTTGGGTCCTTCGTTGGATGTGCGGGCATCCGCATCAGTCCATTGTGGTGGGGTCCGGCCGGCGCTTCGCGTCGCTTCGGTACCCACATGCAAGCAACTGCAACCCCGCGGCGTGTCTGCCGACAGGCGGGGCCGCCTTTTACTCGTCTTCGCGGGGAAGTTGTCCTGCGCCGCTGTCGTAGTCTTCGTCGTTTTGCAGGCGGCCGCTCGCGCCCTGCTGGCTGCGGTACTGCAGGAAGGCATCGCGCGTGAAGCTGTACTTGTCGAGCGACGCCGTTTCCAGCACGGAGCCGGCACCCAGCAGGCCGGCCCGTTTGTCGACGATGCGCAGGGCGTACAGCTGGTTGCGGGCGGAAACGGGATCCACCTCGCGCAGCAGGTTGCCGTAGGTCTCCACCGGCAGGGCCGCGGTGTCCCGGACCGTGGATGGCCCGAGCAAAGGCAGCACCAGGTACGGGCCCGTAGGGACGCCCCAGTGGCCCAGCGTCAGGCCGAAGTCCTGCTTGTGGCGGTCGATGTCCATCTCGGAGGCGATATCGAGCACGCCGCCCAGGCCGAACACGGTGTTCACGTTGAAGCGCACGAAGCTTTCGTACGCTTCCAGGCCCTTGAACTGCAGCAGGTTGTTGACGAACGACCAGGCATCGCCCAGGTTGGCGAAGAAGTTGGTCACGCCCGTGCGCACGAAGCTGGGCGTGACGTCGCGGTATGCCGTGGCAACAGGCTTGAGCACCACGTCATCGACCTTGTCGTTGAAGGTGGTCATGCCCCGGTTGTAGGGTTCGAACGGATCGTTCGGGTTGGCGTTCGGCCCCGTGGCACAGCCTGCCAGCGTCAGGGCTGCAGCCACTACCACCGCCCGCACGCCCCACGCCCTCTGGTTCATCGTTGTGTTTTTCATTTCTTGTTTCCTCCGGAACCACCCTCTTCGGCCTTGCCGTAGAGGAACTGGCCGATCAGGTTTTCCAGCACCACGGCGGATTGGGTCGCGGTCACGACGTCGCCTTCGGCCAGATTCTTTTCATCCGCCCCCGCCTCGACGCCCACGTACTGATCGCCCAGCAGGCCGCTGGTCAGAATCTTGAAGGAACTGTCCTTGGGGAAGGCAAAGCGCTTTTCCAGCTCCAGCGACACGCTGGCCTGGAAGGTCTTGTCGTCGAAGGTGATGGACTTCACGCGTCCGACCACCACGCCCGCGCTGCGCACCGCCGCCTTGGGCTTCAGGCCGCCGATGTTGTCGAAGCGGGCCGTGATCTGGTAGCCGGTCTGGAAGTTCAGGTTGAGCAGGTTGGCGGACTGCAGCGCCAGGAAAATCAGCGCGGCGCCGCCCAGCAGGACGAACAGTCCCACCCAGATGTCGTTCTTGGAATGCTGCATGGTGATCCTTCTTGCTTGTGGCGCCTGCGTCGGCCCCACTCAAATACTGAACATCAGGGCCGTGAGGACGAAGTCCAGGCCCAGCACGGTGAGCGATGCCATCACCACGGTGCGCGTCGTGGCGCGCGAGACGCCTTCGGGCGTGGGCTTGGCCACGAAACCCTGCAGCACGGCGATGAAGGTCACGGCCACGCCGAAGACCACGCTCTTGACGACGCCGTTGCCCACGTCCTTCCAGACGTCGACCCCGCTCTGCATCGCACCCCAGAAGGCGCCCGCATCCACGCCGATGAGCAGCACGCCCACGATCCAGCCGCCGATGACACCGACCGCACTGAACACCGCGGCCAGCAGCGGCATGGCGATCACGCCGGCCCAGAAGCGGGGGGCGAGGATGCGGCGCACCGGATCGACGGCCATCATCTCCATGGCAGACAGTTGCTCGCCGGCCCGCATGAGGCCGATCTCCGCGGTGAGCGACGTGCCGGCGCGGCCTGCGAAGAGCAGCGCCGTGACGACGGGGCCGAGTTCGCGCACCAGCCCCAGCGTGACCACCAGCCCCAGCGCGTTGGCCGAACCGTACATCTGCAGCACGTTGTAGCCCTGCAGGGCCAGCACGAAGCCGACGAACAGGCCGGACATGGCGATGATCGACAGCGAATAGTTGCCCAGGAAATGCACCTGGTCGCGCACCAGGCCCGGCCGCTGGAACACCGGCCCGAAGAGCGCCACCAGGCGTCCGAAGAGGCGCGCACCCAGACCCAGATCGGCCAGCTTGCTGCGCACCGCGTAACCCACGTGGGAAGGACGCCACCAGCTCATGGTCGGCCTCCTGCAGCCTGGGACGGCACGCCGCCGACGGGACCGAAGTCGTCCGCCACGGACGGGCCTGCGTAATGGAAGGGCACGGGGCCGGTGGGCAGCGCATGCACGAACTGGTGCACCAGCGGATCCGTGCTGGCACGCACCTCGGCGGGAGTGCCCTGGGCGGCCACCACGCCGTCGCCCAGGATGACGACATGGTCTGCCAGGTTGAAGGTTTCCTCCAGATCGTGCGACACGATGATGGTGGTGAGCCCCATGGCATCGTTGAGCTGGCGGATCAGCTGGGCCGCAGTGCCCAGGGAGATCGGATCGAGCCCCGCGAAGGGCTCGTCGTACATGATGAGTTCCGGGTCCAGCGCCACGGCACGGGCCAGCGCCACACGGCGGGCCATCCCGCCGGAGATCTGGCTGGGCATCAGGTCGCGCGCACCGCGCAGGCCGACGGCGTGCAGCTTCATGAGCACGATGTCGCGCACCAGCTCTTCGGCCAGATCGGTGTGCTCACGCAGCGGAAAGGCCACGTTCTCGAACACGCTCATGTCGGTGAACAGCGCGCCGAACTGGAACAGCATGCCCATGCGCCGGCGCGCGGCATACAGCTGCTGCGCGTCCATGCGGCCCACGTCCTGCCCGTCGAACAGGACTTCGCCCTTCTGGGCCTTCTGCTGGCCGCCGAGCAGGCGCAGCACGGTGGTCTTGCCACCGCCGGAGGCGCCCATGAGCGCGGTGACCTTGCCGCGCGGCACCTGCAGCGACACGTCGCGCAGGATCGTGCGTTCGCCGTACCCGAAGGTGACGTTGCGCAGCTCGGCGAAAGAAGGGGTGTGTGGTGGGGAATCCATGGAAGCAGGGAAAGCCGGCAGAACACCGGCCCGTCGGATGATAAGGGATAGCCCCTACCTCCCCACGCCCCCCATTGGGATGGTATTTGGAAACACTGTGTTTTTATCGATGGGCCGCGCGCGCCCGCGCCGCTTCACAGCATGTGGTGCAGGAAGGCGCGGCTGCGCTCGTGGGCCGGCTGGGCGAAGAACTCGGCCGCGGGGCGGGACTCGATGAGCTCGCCGCCGTCCATGAAGGCCACCGTGTGGGCCACCTCGCGGGCGAAGCCCATCTCGTGCGTGACCACCAGCATGGTCATGTGTTCTTCGGCCAGCTCGCGCATGGTGCGCAGCACCTCGCCCGTCAGCTCCGGATCGAGCGCGGAGGTCGGCTCGTCGAACAGCATGATGTCGGGCTCCATGGCCAGGGCCCGGGCGATGGCCACCCGCTGCTTCTGGCCGCCCGACAGGCGCGATGGGTAGCTGTTGCGCTTGTCCGCCAGGCCCACCTTGGCCAGCAGCACCTCGGCACGGGCGATCGCGGCCTCGCGCGGCACGCCCTGCACCACCATCGGCGCTTCGATGATGTTCTGCAGCACCGTCAGGTGCGGGAACAGATTGAAGTGCTGGAACACCATGCCCATCTTGCGGCAGATGCGGCGCACCTCGGCATCCGGCGCGTACGTGCTGCGGCCCACCGCACCCGTGGCCGCGAGCACCTCGCCTTCGATGGCGATGTGGCCGGCGTCGATGGTCTCCAGGTGGTTGAGGCAGCGCAGGAAGGTGCTCTTGCCCGAGCCCGACGGGCCGATGACGGCCGCCACCTCGCCCTTGCGCAGCTGCAGCGTCACGCCGCGCAGCACCTCGGTGCCGCCGAAGGCCTTGCGGATGCCGCGCGCGTCGATCATCGGCACGGCGGTGGCCGCGGGCGATGGCGCGTCACTCGTCGTGTTTGGCATAGCGTTTCTCCAGGCGCTGGAAGCCCCAGGTCAGCACCAGGGTCATGATGAGATAGAAGGCGGCGGCGACGATGAACGGCGTGGTCGTGAAGTCGCGCTGCACGATGCCGCGCGCGGCGCGCAGCAGGTCGTTGAGCGCCAGCACGTAGATCAGCGAGGTGTCCTTGACCAGCGTGATGGTCTCGTTGCTCATGGGCGGCAGGATGCGGCGCACCATCTGCGGCAGCACGATGCGGCGCATGGTCTGGCCGTAGGTCATGCCCAGCACCTTGGCGCCCTCGTACTGGCCGCGGTCGATGGACTGGATGCCGGCGCGGAAGATCTCGGCGAAGTACGCCGCGTAGTTGAGCGCAAAGGCCACCACCGCGGCCGGAAAGTCCGGCAGCCGCACGCCGATGACCGGCACGAAGGGCAGCGCGAAGTAGATGAACAGCATCTGCAGCATGAGCGGCGTGCCGCGCATGAGCCAGATGTAGCCGTTCACCAGCCCCGACAGCAGGCCGAACCGCGAGACGCGCACGAGCGCCAGCACCAGCCCCAGCGGCACCGCCAGCGCCAGCGTGATGGCAAAGAGCTTCAGCGTGACCGTCGCGCCCTGCGCCAGCGGCCCCAGAAGGGAAAGAACGTAATCCATGCAGTCAGAACAGTTCAGCTATTGCACGACGCACAGCGTATGCAACTGGCGCGGCCCAGATCAGGGGACGCCGCGCAAGGGCCGCCCCGCCGCGCTGGCGTCGTCCCCCTTCCCCCATCGCGCAGCGATGCGAGAGAAGGGGGAAGCGGCAAAGCCGCTCAGGGGGTTGCCCCCATCACTTCAAGATGTTCTTGCCAAACCACTGCTCGGCGATCTTGGCGGCCGAGCCGTCCTGCTTCATCTCGCCCAGCGCCTTGTCCAGCTTGCCCAGCAGTTCGGCGTCGTCCTTGCGCACGCCCACGCCATAGTCTTCGGTGCCGAAGTGCTCGTCCAGCACGGCGTAGTCCTGCGGCTTCTTGGCGACGTAGTAGCGGCCCACGACTTCATCGACCACCACGGCCTGCAGGCGGCCGGTGGACACGTCCATCAGCGCGGCCACGTTGTCGCCGAAGGTCTTGAATTCCTTGAACGACTTGAACACGGCGTCTTCCTTCTTGACCGCGTCCACGGCGCTGGAACCTTCCTGCGCACCCACCACCTTGCCGGCCAGATCGGCCTTGGTCTTGATGGCGCTGCTGGCGGCCACCACCACGATCTGGTGGTTCTCCATGTAGGGCGCGGTGAAGCCGATGTTCTGCTTGCGCTCTTCGGTGATGGTCAGGCCGTTCCACAGCGCATCCACGCGCTTGCCGGACAGCTCGGCCTCCTTGGCGCTCCAGTCGATGGGCTTGAACTCGACCTCCACGCCCATGCGCTTGGCCGCCTCGCGGGCCATGTCGATATCGAAGCCGACGATCTCGTTCTTCTCGTTGCGAAAGCCCATCGGCGGGAAGTTGTCGTCCAGGCCCACCACGATCTTGGTGGCGGCGGCCGGTGCCGGCGTGGCGGCCGTGCCGGACGACGATGCGTTTTCGTTCTTGCCACAGGCGGCAAGCAGAACGCCCACGGAAACCAGGGCGATGGCAGCGATCTTTTTCATGACTCTCGAAGGTCCAAAAGCAAAAAACAGCGCGTGCCGGCCAGCGTCTGCGGCTGGCGGGACACGCGCATCGGAAGAGGAATCCAGCCCGTATTGTCTCCGAGACGGCGGCCGGCGCTCCAAAACGGTGCGCCGCCGCCCTGGGAACGGGGCGCTGGCTGACGCGGCCGTCACACCGCGGCACGCAAAAAGAAGAGCTGCTTGCGCCCGTCTCGCTTGCATTTCAAGGACAAATGACCTTGAACACAAGCAGTGACGAGCGCAAGCAGCTCTTTATTCGATAGCAACCATCACCGCAGCCACTCCCAGTGGCGCGGCGGCGGCCCGGGTCAGCGCGGCAGGTCGGAGTAGCCCATCAGAAACTCGTCCACCGCCCGCGCGGCCTGGCGGCCTTCGCGGATGGCCCAGACCACCAGCGACTGGCCGCGGCGGATGTCGCCGGCGGCGAACACCTTGGGCACGTTGGTGGCGTAGCCGCCGTCGAAGTCGGTGGTGGCGCGGGCATTGCCACGCGCATCCTTGTCCACGCCGAAGGCTTCCAGCACGGCGGCGACCGGGCTCACGAAGCCCATGGCCAGCAGCACCAGGTCGGCCTTCAGGGTCTGCTCGGAGCCCGGCACCTCGACCATCTTGCCGTCCTTCCATTCGACGCGCACGGTCTTCAGGCCGGTGACCTTGCCCTTCTCGCCGACCAGCTCCTTGGTGGAGATGGCGAACTCGCGCTCGCAGCCTTCCTCGTGGCTGGAGCTCGTGCGCAGCTTGATCGGCCAGTAGGGCCAGGTCAGCGGGCGGTTCTCCACTTCGGGCGGCTGGGGCATCAGCTCGAACTGCGTGACGCTGGCCGCGCCATGGCGGTTGCTGGTGCCCACGCAGTCGCTGCCGGTGTCGCCGCCGCCGATCACGATGACGTGCTTGCCGTCGGCGCGCAGCTGGCCCTTGAGCTTGTCGCCGGCGTTGACCTTGTTCTGCTGCGGCAGGAACTCCATGGCGAAGTGCACGCCGTCCAGGTCGCGGCCGGGCACGGGCAGGTCGCGCGACTGCTCGGCGCCGCCGGTCAGCAGCACGGCGTCGAAGTCCTTGTGCAGTTGCTCGGGCGTGATGGTTTCCTTGGCCCAGTTGGTGACCTTGGAGCCTTTGCCCAGGCCGTCCTTCTCCGCACCGATGAACACGCCGGTGCGGATGGTGACGCCCTCGGCCACCATCTGCTCGGCGCGGCGGTCGATGTGCGACTTCTCCATCTTGAAGTCGGGAATGCCGTAGCGCAGCAGGCCGCCGATGCGGTCGTTCTTCTCGAACAGCGTCACGTCGTGCCCGGCGCGCGCCAGTTGCTGGGCGGCGGCCATGCCGGCCGGGCCGGAGCCCACCACGGCCACCTTCTTGCCGGTCTTGTGCTTCGCCGGCAGCGGCTTGACCCAGCCCTCGGCCCAGGCGCGGTCGATGATGGCGTGTTCGATGGACTTGATGCCCACCGCGTCGTCGTTCACGTTGAGCACGCATGCGGCCTCGCAGGGCGCGGGGCAGATGCGGCCGGTGAACTCGGGGAAGTTGTTCGTGCTGTGCAGCACGGCGATGGCGCTCTTCCAGTCCTGCTGGTAGACCAGGTCGTTGA
Source organism: Pseudomonadota bacterium (assembly GCA_023460715.1). Lineage (GTDB taxonomy): Bacteria > Pseudomonadota > Gammaproteobacteria > Burkholderiales > Burkholderiaceae_C > Paracidovorax. The sequence continues at coordinate 21,464 of JAEWPH010000132.1, forward strand.
AGTCCGGAATGATGTTGTTGACCGGGCAGCCGTTGTTGCAGAACGGCGTGCCGCAGTCCATGCAGCGCGCGCCCTGGATCTTGGCCTGCGTGTCATCGAGGCCGATGACGAATTCCTTGTAGTGCTTCAGGCGCTCGCCGACGGGCTTGTAGCCCTCTTCGATGCGCTCGTATTCCATGAAGCCGGTGGTCTTTCCCATGATGTCTGTCCTGATGTCTGTGGATGCTGTGCGAGCCGAGCGGCTGGCCCGTATGGCCGGGCGCCGGGCCGCTCTGCGGGGCTGCCGCCTTACTTGGCGGGGACCGCCTCCTTCTTGGGAGGGTTGGCGACGGCGGGGGTCGCGGGCTCCTCCAGCACCTTGCGTTCATGGATCTCGGACAGGGCGCGCTTGTACTCGGTCGGGAAGACCTTGACGAACTTCGCCCGCGAGGCCGCCCAGTTGTCCAGCAGCTCGCGCGCACGCTTGCTGCCCGTCCAGCGGTTGTGGTCTTCCAGCAGCTTCTTGAGCTGCGCCTCGTCGGTCTGGCCGCGGTGCCAGATGCCGGGCGACATGCTGGTCGCCTGCTCGTCGGCGGGCAGGATGCGCTCCAGCGTCACCATCGACAGGTTGCAGCGCGTATCGAACAGGCCGTCCTCGTCGTACACGTAAGCCACGCCGCCGCTCATACCGGCGGCGAAGTTGCGGCCCGTCTTGCCGAGCACCACCACCGTGCCGCCCGTCATGTACTCGCAGCCGTGGTCGCCCGTGCCTTCCACCACCGCCGTGGCGCCCGACAGGCGCACCGCGAAGCGTTCGCCGGCCACGCCGCTGAAGAAGGCTTCGCCATTGGTCGCACCGTACATCACCGTGTTGCCCACAATGGTGTTGCGGGGCGTCTCACCGCGGAAGTCGATGGACGGACGCACGATCACCCGCCCGCCCGACAGGCCCTTGCCGGTGTAGTCGTTGGCGTCGCCGATCAGGTACAGCGTGATGCCGCGCGTCAGGAACGCACCGAACGACTGGCCGCCCGTGCCTTCCAGCTGGATGCGGATGGTGTCGTCCGGCAGGCCCTCGGGATGGGCACGCGTCACCGCGCCGGAAAGCATGGCGCCCACGGAACGGTTCACGTTGCGCGCCACTTCCATGAACTGCACGCGCTCGCCCTTCTCGATGGCAGGCCGGCTGCGCTCGATGAGCTTGCGGTCCAGCGTGTGCTCGATGTTGTGGTCCTGCACGTCCACGTGGAAGCGAGGCACGTCGGCAGGCACTTCGGGCTGGGCGAAGAGGCGGCTGAAGTCCAGGCCGCGGGCCTTCCAGTGGGCGATGCCGGCGCGCATGTCGAGCAGGTCGGCGCGGCCGATCAGGTCGTCGAACTTGGCGATGCCCAGCTGGGCCATGATCTGGCGCACTTCTTCGGCGATGAAGAAGAAGTAGTTCACCACGTGCTCGGGCTTGCCCGAGAACTTCTTGCGCAGCTCGGGGTCTTGCGTGGCCACGCCCACCGGGCAGGTGTTCAGGTGGCACTTGCGCATCATGATGCAGCCCTCGACCACCAGCGGCGCGGTGGCGAAGCCGAACTCATCGGCCCCCAGCAGTGCGCCGATGGCGACGTCGCGGCCGGTCTTCATCTGGCCGTCGGCCTGCACGCGCACGCGGCCGCGCAGGCGGTTCAGCACCAGCGTCTGCTGGGTTTCGGCCAGGCCGATCTCCCACGGGCCGCCCGCGTGCTTGATGGACGACCAGGGCGATGCACCCGTGCCGCCGTCGTGCCCGGCGATCACCAGGTGGTCGCTCTTGCACTTGGTCACGCCCGCGGCGATGGTGCCCACGCCCACTTCGGACACCAGCTTGGTGCTGATGCTGGCGTGCGGTGCCACGTTCTTCAGGTCGTGGATCAGCTGGGCTAGGTCCTCGATGGAATAGATGTCGTGGTGCGGCGGGGGCGAGATCAGGCCCACGCCCGGCACGCTGTGGCGCAGCTTGCCGATGTAGTTGGTGACCTTGCCGCCGGGCAGCTGGCCGCCCTCGCCGGGCTTGGCGCCCTGGGCCATCTTGATCTGGATCTGGTCGGCTGAGGAAAGGTACTCGGCCGTGACGCCGAAGCGGCCCGACGCCACCTGCTTGATGCGCGAGCGCAGCGAGTCGCCGTCCTGCAGGGGCAGGTCGACCTCGACGTTCTCGGCGCCGATCACGCTCTTGAGCGTGTCGCCCTGCTTGATCGGGATGCCCTTCAGCTCCTGGCGGTAGCGGCGCTCGTCCTCGCCGCCTTCGCCGGTGTTGCTCTTGCCGCCGATGCGGTTCATCGCCACGGCCAGCGTGGCGTGCGCCTCGGTGGAGATCGAGCCCAGCGACATGGCGCCGGTGGCGAAGCGCTTGACGATCTCCTTGGCGGATTCGACCTGGTCGACCGGGATGGCCTTGGCGGGATCGAACTTGAACTCGAACAGGCCGCGCAGCGTCATGTGGCGGCGGCTCTGGTCGTTGATGATCTGCGCGTATTCCTTGTACGTGTTCCAGTTGTTGGCGCGCGTGGAATGCTGCAGCTTGGCGATGGCATCCGGGCTCCACATGTGCTCTTCGCCACGGGCGCGCCAGGCGTATTCGCCGCCGGAGTCCAGCATGGTCTCCAGCACGGGGTCGTCGCCGAACGCCGCCTTGTGCATGCGGATGGCTTCCTCGGCAATCTCGAACACGCCGATGCCTTCCACGCGACTGGCCGTGCCCGTGAAGTACTTGCCCACGGTGTCGGTGTTCAGGCCGATGGCCTCGAACAGCTGCGCGCCGCAGTAGCTCATGTACGTGCTCACGCCCATCTTGGACATGATCTTGGACAGACCCTTGCCGATGGCCTTCACGTAGTTGTAGATGGCCTTGTCCGGCGACAGGTCGCCGGGCATGTCCTTGTGCATCTCGGCCAGGGTTTCCATGGCCAGGTAGGGGTGCACGGCTTCGGCACCGTAGCCGGCCAGCACGGCGAAGTGGTGCACTTCACGGGCGGTGCCGGTCTCGACCACCAGGCCGGCCGTGGTGCGCAGACCTTCGCGCACCAGGTGCTGGTGAATGGCGGAAAGCGCCAGCAGCGCAGGGATGGCCACCTGCGTGGCGCTCACCTGGCGGTCGCTGATGATGAGGATGTTGGCGCCGCCCTTGATGGCGTCCACGGCCTGCGCGCACAGCGAGGCCAGCTTGGCCTCCACGCCTTCGTGGCCCCAGTCCAGCGGGTAGGTGATGTCGATCACCGCGCTCTTGAACTTGCCCTGGGTGTGCTGCTCGATGGCGTGCAGCTTGGCCATGCCGGCGAAGTCCAGGATGGGCTGGCTCACTTCCAGCCGCATCGGCGGGTTGACCTGGTTGATGTCCAACAGGTTGGGCTTGGGGCCGATGAAGCTGTTGAGCGACATCACGATGGCCTCGCGGATCGGGTCGATCGGCGGGTTGGTCACCTGGGCGAACAACTGCTTGAAGTAGTTGTACAGCGGCTTGTTCTTGCTCGACAGCACGGCCAGCGGGCTGTCGTTGCCCATGGAGCCGATGCCCTCTTCGCCGTTCTTGGCCATGGGAGCCATCAGGAACTTGATGTCTTCCTGCGTGTAGCCGAAGGCCTGCTGGCGCTCCAGCAGCGGCAGCTCAGCCGGCTGCGGGCTGGCGGACGCCTGCTCGCCGACGTTGTCGAGCTTGATGCGCAGGTTCTCGATCCACTGCTTGTACGGCTTGGTGTTGACGATGTTGGCCTTCAGCTCGTCATCGTCGATCATGCGGCCCTGCTCCAGATCGATCAGGAACATCTTGCCGGGCTGCAGGCGCCACTTGCGCACGATCTTGTTCTCAGGGATCGGCAGCACGCCGGATTCCGACGCCATCACCACCAGGTCGTCGTCGGTGATGCAGTAGCGCGAGGGGCGCAGGCCGTTGCGGTCCAGCGTGGCGCCGATCTGGCGGCCGTCGGTGAACACGATGGAGGCCGGGCCGTCCCAGGGCTCCATCATCGCGGCGTGGTATTCATAGAAGGCGCGGCGGCGCTCGTCCATGGTGGTGTGCTGCTCCCACGGCTCGGGGATCATCATCATCACGGCCTGGCTGATGGGGTAGCCGGCCATGGTCAGCAGTTCGAGGCAGTTGTCGAACGTGGCGGTGTCGGACTGGCCCGCGAAGCTGATGGGGTAGAGCTTCTTCAGGTCGGCCGCCAGCACGGGCGAGGCCATCACGCCTTCGCGCGCCTTCATCCAGTTGTAGTTGCCCTTGACGGTGTTGATCTCGCCGTTGTGCGCCACGTAGCGGTACGGGTGGGCCAGCGGCCATTCGGGGAAGGTGTTGGTGGAGAAGCGCTGGTGCACCAGGCCGATGGCCGAGACGCAACGCTCATCCTGCAGATCCAGGTAGTACGTGCCCACCTGGTCAGCCAGCAGCAGGCCCTTGTAGACCACGGTGCGGCTGGACATGCTGGGCACGTAATACTCTTTGCTGTGCTTGAGCTTGAGCGCCTGGATGTTGGCGCTGGCGGTCTTGCGGATCACGTAGAGCTTCCGCTCCAGCGCGTCCTGCACGATCACGTCGTTGCCGCGGCCGATGAAGACCTGGCGCAGGATGGGTTCCTTCTTGCGCACCGTGGGCGACATGGGCATGTCCACGTTCACGGGCACGTCGCGCCAGCCCAGCAGCACCTGGCCTTCGGCCTTGATGGCGCGCTCCATCTCCTGCTCGCAGGCCAGGCGGGAAGCGTGTTCCTTGGGCAGGAAGATCATGCCCACGCCGTACTCGCCGGCGGGCGGCAGCTGCACGCCCTGCTTGGCCATCTCTTCGCGGTACAGCGCGTCGGGGATCTGGATCAGGATGCCCGCGCCGTCGCCCATCAGCTTGTCGGCGCCCACAGCGCCGCGGTGGTCGATGTTCTCGAGGATCTTCAGCGCCTGGGTCACGATGTCGTGACGCTTGACCCCCTTGATGTGGGCTACGAAGCCCAGGCCGCACGCATCGTGCTCTTGGTCGGATGCATACAAACCGTGCTGTTGCAGGTGCTGGATTTCGGCGGCCGTAGTCATGGCGCACTCTCCTCAGGGAAATGGGTCGCAGGGACCGCAAGGTTAGTGCAATGCAACATGCTTGCGCAAGCAGATTAATGGGGGTCAGATACTATTTATAAATAGGAATATCTCTCATTTATTTATATTGGGGACAAATTAAAAACAGGAGCATTGAACCCATATCCATCAATGGCTTGCATCTTTTTCAAGTCGGATTGATGGGTTTGGGCGGTCGGCCAGCGCGGGATTTGGTCACCCGGCGCACCGTGTTCTTCTGCAACTCCGCCGCGAATTTTTCATCGCCCAGGGCCCATCCGGCCAGCGCGGACGCGGTCAGATCCGCCTGGTCGGCCCCGCTGACGCCGCCCTGCACCAGCGCGCCGTAGGCGGCCTCGCGGGCGAAGGGCGTGTTGCCCAGCGACCAGTACAGGGCATGCGGCGTGATCAGCCGCTCGTGCCGCAGGCCCCGCGCGTGGGCATGGCTGGACCAGGGGTAGTCCGCCGGCTGGGCCACCAGGCCGGAGCGCACCGGGTTGAGGTCGAGGTAGGCCATGCACGGCAGCAGGTAGCGGGCGGCATCCAGCACCGTCGAGCGGTAGCGCCCTTCCCACAGCGTGCCGCTGCGACCGTGGCGGTTGTTGAAGGTCCGCACGTAGCTGCGGCCCACGGACTGCATCAGCTGCGGCAGCCCCTCGGCCGTCTGCGGCGTGGCCAGCAGGTGGAAGTGGTTGGGCATGAGCACATAGGCGTGCACCGCGACGCCGGCCTTGCGGGCGTGCTCACCCACCAGGGCGAGCAGGGCTTTGCGGTCGGCATCGTCCACGAAGATGGGCTGGCGGTTGTTGCCCCGCTGGATGACGTGGTGGACGTAGCCGGGCAGGGTCAGGCGGGGAAGACGGGCCATGATGCGGTTGCGAAGGAGCGGCAGCAACCCGCATGGTATGCGAATCCGTCCCCGATTAGCGTCGCGCTGTTGCCTCGGAGCGACCGCCGCTTGCCCCATGCATCAAAATGGCCCAAAACGCTTATCCTGAAAGCGCATGAAGCTATTATTTCTATAGCAAACCGCTAATCCGCAGAATCCGCCAGCCATTCGGCCAGCGCGCGCCCGGCAGGCGTCAGGGCGGCCAGCCAGCGGCCGTCATCCTGTGTCACCCGCACCCAGCCGGGGCCGGGAATGCCGCCCAGCGCGGCATCGCCCATGAGGGTCAGTTCGCGCAGCACGGCACTGGCGCCCACACCCAGGCGCTTGGCCAGACGGGGCAGCGAGACGCTGGCCGATGGCGGGGGCGCTGCCGAAGCCCCCTCCCCGCCGTGGCCATCGGC
>JAEWPH010000133.1 GCA_023460715.1 Pseudomonadota bacterium
CCCGCGAAGTAGCCGCCGCCCAGGTCGCCGCCCAGCACGCGCAGCGCCAGGGCCGCCAGCGCCGTGCCCAGCGCCAGGCCGCACACGCTGCCCAGCAGGCCGAGGGCGGCCGATTCGGCGAGCACCAGCGCCCGCCGCTCGCGGGGCGTGGCACCCAGCACCGCCAGCAGCGCGAACTGCGGCGCGCGCTGCGCCACGCTGAGCGCCAGCACGGCGAAGACGAGGAAGGCGCCGGTGAACAGCGCCACCAGCGCCAGCACGGTGAGGTTGACGCGGTAGGCGCGCGAGAGGTTGCTGACGCGCTGCGCAGCGTCGCCCGGCTCGGCCACCACCACGCCGGCCGACCAGCCGGGCGAGGCCTGCAGGCTGCGCTCCACCTCGGCGCGCTGCGAGCCGGGGCGCAATTGCAGGTCGATGCGCGTGAGCTGCCCGCCGCGCGCGAACAGGTCTTGCGCGGCGCCGATGTCCATCACTGCGAGCGGCGCACCGCCGGCGGCCACGGTACCGGCGACCTGCACGGTGTGGGTCTGCAGGCCGGACTGCAGCGCGAGCGAGGGCGTGGCGGCGCCTGCGCCTGCGCCTGCATCTGCGCCGGCCAGGCCCAGCGCCTGCTGTGCGGCGGCATTGAGGAAGACGGTGGCCGGCGCCAGCATGGCCAGGCGCGGCGCATCGGCGGCGGGGCGGGGCATCAGGGCCGGGGCGACGGCGGGCACGACCAGCGCATCCACGCCCACCACGCGCAAGGCCACCGGAGCAGCAGCGGCGCCGCCGGGCCCGCGCGCCTGCACTGTCAGCTCCAGCCAGGGGCTGGCGAGCGCCACCTGCGGGTGTGCGGCCACGCTGCCGTACAGCGACTCGGGCAGCGCGCCCTGCGTGGCGCGCAGTTCCAGATCGGGCTGGCCGTTGACCGAGCGCACCGCCTGCGAGAACTCGTCCAGCGCCGAGGCATTGATCACGTGCACCGCAAAGCCCAGCGCCACGCCGAGCGTGACGGCAACGACGGCGGCCAGGCTGCGCCAGGGGTGGTGGCGCAGTTCCTGCCAGGAGAAGGTGCGGAGCAAGGCGAGCATGCGCCCATTGTGCGGGCGCTGCCCCACAGTGCCGGCCCGTGCCGGGCAGCGGCAAAGCCGTTGGGTTAATATACGGAACATATATGAATCGTATAAAGCCAAAGGATTGACCATGGGCCTCGTCAAGATCTCCGACACCATGCACGACAACCTGCGCACCGCCAGCGATGCGCTCAGCCGCTCCATCAACGCCCAGGCCGAGCACTGGATGCGCATCGGCATGCTGTCCGAGCTGTACCCCACGCTTGCCTACGCGGACATCTGCCAGCTGCTGCTGCGCGATGCGCAGGCCGGCGTGGCGGGCGTGCTGGCGGCCGGTGAACGCAGCCTGGCGCAGGCGCCAGCCGTGCGTGCCGCGCGCAAGGCGGCCGCCTGATGGCCCGCCCCGACCTCATCAAGACGCCGGCCGAGATCGCCATGGCGCGCGCCGCGGGGGCCCTGGCGGCCGATGTGCTGCGCATGATCGCGCCGCACGTGCAGCCGGGCGTGACCACGGAGCGGCTCGACCAGCTCTGCCACGACTACATCGTGCAGGTGCAGGGCGCCATTGCCGCCAACGTGGGCTACAGCGGCTACACCAAGACGCTGTGCACCTCGGTCAACCACGTGGTCTGCCACGGTATTCCCCGGCCGGACGAGGTGCTGAAGAACGGCGACATCATCAACATCGACGTGGCCGTGCTCAAGGACGGCTGGTACGGAGACACGAGCCGCATGTACTTCGTGGGCGAGCCCGGCCCGCTGGCGCGCCGGCTGGTGCGCACCACCTACGAGGCCATGCGCGCCGGCATCCGCGCGGTGAAGCCGGGCGCCACGCTGGGCGACGTGGGCCACGCCATCCAGACCGTGGCGCACCGCGAGCGTTTCAGCGTGGTGCGCGAATACTGCGGCCACGGTATCGGCCAGATCTACCACGACGATCCGCAGGTGCTGCACTGGGGCCGGCCCGGCACCGGGCTGCGACTGGAAGAGGGCATGGTCTTCACCATCGAGCCCATGATCAACGCGGGCAAGGCCGAGACGAAGGAACTGGCCGACGGCTGGACGGTGGTGACGCGTGACCGTTCGCTGTCCGCCCAGTGGGAGCACATGGTGGCCGTCACGGCCACGGGCTTCGAGGTGCTGACGCCCTGGCCGGAAGGCTGCGGAGACTACCCCGCCATCGCCTGAATGTCCGGTTGCGCACTGTGGCCGCGGTGCCGGGCCGCAGGCGGGGGAGGCGGCTACTCCGCCGCGCGCAGCGCCTCGACCAGCTGCGCCACGTGGCCCACGCCCAGCTTGTCGTAGGCCGACTGCAGCTGGTTGCGCACCGTGGCCGGCGAGCGCTGCAGCAGCGCCGCCACCTGCTTGTGCGTGTTGCCCTTGGCCGTGAGCTGGGCCACGCGGAACTCGCTGGGCGTGAGGTCATCCGCCGGGCAGCGGCGACGGCTCTTGAGGAAGAGCAGCCCGTGCTCGGCATGGTGGCTCATTACCGCGGTGCCGCCCAGATGGCGTGCCTGGCCCTGCAGAAAGTCCGTGAGGGCGGGGTCGGGCAGGGTGTGGCCGCTCCAGCCCGGCCATTCGGTGCGCAGCATCTCGCGGAAGGCGGCATCGGCGTGGTAGATCACGCCGCGCAGATCGGCGATGGCGGTGCCGCAGGGCACGCTGCTCTGGGGATGCCGCTGCTGCAGGTGGACGCGGCGGTTGATGGCCAGGCCCTGCATGAGGTGGGGCGCCAGCTGGTGCACCAGCTGCAGTTCGTGCTGCTGGCATTGCTGGTCGGGGTCGGCGCGGAAGAGCGAGATCCAGTGCACGAAGCGGCGCTCCACATCGTTGTCCGCCGTGAGGATGTTGTTGTTCTGCTTCCACCGCGACAGAAACTGGCCGATGTCCCGCTCTTCGCGCCGGCCGTGCCATGTCGGCCCGTGGACCGCCACCGTACCGCGCTTGCGGTTCATCAGGCTGGCCGCGGCAGAGTCCTGGTGCTTCACGGCCTCGTACTCGGCCATCATGTCTGGCGATTTCCGGAACAGGTGCAGCGTGTGGACGTCGATGCCTGCCGGCGAGGTGCGTGCCGTGCCCCACATGGACGCATCGAACGGCACGATGGACTGCAGCAGCCGCAGCGCATCGTCCTGAAAGCCCTCGATCGTCTGCTCGTGGGACAGCCCGTACAGGCGCAGCAGCAGGTCGCTGTAGTCCTGGGGGGCGCTGGTGGGCATGGCCGGATCGGTGGGCGGTGGGGAATCCAGTATAGAAAAGCCGCCCTCGATAGCGCCACTAAATCATCCGGCTGTGGTGCCGCTTCCACAGCGGCGGTGGGCCGAGGCGGTCACCCGGGCTGCCGGCCCGGCGGAACTGGTCCGATCAGGCTGCGCTGCCGGCGATGCCGTCGCTGCGCAGGCGCAGCACGCGGTCGGCCCGCGCGGCGGCGGCGTCCGAGTGGGTGACCAGGATCAGCGCCGCGCCGTGCTCGCGGGTTTGCGCCAAAAGCAGATCCATCACGCGGGCGGCGGTGCCGGGGTCGAGGTTGCCGGTGGGCTCGTCGGCCAGCAGCAGGGCGGG
>JAEWPH010000134.1 GCA_023460715.1 Pseudomonadota bacterium
TTCCAGACCAACATCCTGGCGCTGAACGCGGCCGTGGAAGCGGCCCGCGCGGGCGAGCAGGGCCGGGGCTTCGCCGTGGTGGCCAGCGAGGTGCGCAGCCTGGCGCAGCGCTCGGCCGCCGCCGCACGCGAGATCAAGGAACTCATCACCGCCAGCGTGAGCCAGGTGGGCGAGGGCACGCAGCTGGTGGACCATGCTGGTCGCACCATGCAGGAGATCGTCACCTCCATCCAGAAGGTGAGCGATCTGGTCGGCACCATCAGTGCGGCGACCGCGGAGCAGAGCGCCGGCATCGCCCAGGTGGGCGAAGCCGTGGCGCAGATGGATACCACCACGCAGCAGAACGCCGCGCTGGTCGAGGAAAGCGCGGCCGCGGCCAGCAGCCTCAACGGCCAGGCGCAGCAGCTGGTGCAGGCCGTGGCAGTATTCCGCCTGGCATGACCCCTCCCGCACCCCCTATCGCCCCCGCGGTCCACCACGGCGCGGGGCGTGGCCCGCTACGCGCCATCGCCGGCTTCGAGGCACTCAAGGGCGCGCTGGCGCTGCTGGCCGGCGCGGGCCTGCTTAGCGTGCTGCACCGCGACCTGCACCAGCTGGCGGTGGCGCTCATCGGCCACATCGGCCTGAGCCCGGGCCAGCGCTACCCCGCGCTGCTGCTGTCGCAGGTGGATGTGTGGGCGCATGAAGACCTGCGCCTGCTGGTGATGGCGGCAGGCGCGTATGCCGCGCTGCGCTTTGCCGAGGCCTGGGGCCTGTGGCGCGGCCGCGCCTGGGGCGAGTGGCTGGGCGCGCTCTCCGGGGGGCTCTACATCCCGTTCGAGCTGTGGCACTGGGCACACCGGCCGACCTGGCTGGCGAGCGCGGTGGTGGTGTTCAACGCGGCCGTGGTGGTCTATCTGGGATGGCAGCTGGGGGTGCGGCGATCGACCGCGACCGCGGGGGCGTGAGCCGGCGGGCAACGAGGCGGAAGCTGGTGCCCGCGTTAAAACTCATAAGAATATTGAACAGCGTCCAAATACAGCCCAAGGATATAATCCTGGGCTGTGCATACGGCGGCTAGGGCACGGCACCGTCGCCGCAGTGCCTCCCCCAGGGTGGAAGTCCTCGACCCCGCGGTCTTGTCCGTCCTGAGTCGGGTGGAAGCTGCCGAGGCGCAACCCTACCCGTACCGAGTCGTGCATACCGAGCGCCTTGCGCCTGCCAGCGGTTGCGGTCCCGAACCACCATCCCCCTTCCAAAAGCGCGCCTTCGTCGCGCTCCATCTTCAGAAAGACGCTTTCCATGAGCACCAAGATCTATGTGGGCAACCTGCCCTATTCCGTCGACGATGAAAGCCTGCGGAGCAACTTCGCCGAGTTTGGCGGCGTCTCTTCCGCCAAAGTCATGATGGACCGTGAAACCGGCCGCTCCAAGGGCTTCGGCTTCGTGGAGATGGAATCCGCGGAAGTGGCGCAGGCCGCCATCACCGGTCTGCACGGCGTGTCCGTCAATGGACGCTCGATCGTCGTGAACCTGGCCCGTCCGCGCGAAGCGGGTGGTGGCGCGGGCGGCGGCTCGGCAGGCTACCGCGCCAGCGGGCGCGCGGACGTGGGCTATGGCAACGGCGGCTTCGGCGGCGGCCGCTACTGAGCGGTAGCCACCGCTTGAAAAAACCGGCTCCATCGGGCCGGTTTTTTTTCGTCCCGATCTCCGCGATGCCCTCCGCGGCCGCGAACGACCGGCACGGCGCGGCGCTGCCGGTCCGCGCGGCGGTCTCCGTCACGGCCTTGTCACGGCGGCCCGGCATCGTCCGGCTTTTGTTCCACGCAAGAGCCGTTCGCATGTTCCCTCGCTCCCGTCTCGCCGCCTGTGCCGCACTGGCCTGTGCCTTTGTCTCCCCCGCACACGCCCAGCAGGCCTTTCCCGCCACGCTCGCCGGCCACGCCGTGCTGCCCGCGCAGTCGCTCATCGCCCCGCCCCAGGATGCACCGGCCGACCTGCAGACCAGCGGCAAGTTCACCACGCCCCGGCGCGTGGATGCGCTGGGCAGCGTCGAAGGCCTGTCCTACGGCCGTCCCACGGGCGTGTCGCTGCCCTTCAAGGGCCAGCCAGCCCAGGGCCACTCGGGCATCAAGCGCATGGCCGACGGCACGTTCTGGATCCTCACGGACAACGGCGCCGGCGCCAAGGCCAACTCGCCCGACTTCATGCTGTACCTGAACCACTACGCGGTGGATTTCCAGAGCGGCCAGTTCAAGCGCCAGAAGACGGTGTTCCTGCACGACCCCGACAAGAAGGTGCCGTTCCGCATTGCCGAAGAAGGCACGAAGCAGCGCTACCTGACGGGCGCGGACTTCGACCCCGAGAGCTTCCAGTTCGCGGGTGGCGCGCTGTGGATCGGCGAGGAGTTCGGGCCGTACCTGATCAAGGCCGACCTGCAGGGCAAGGTGCTGGCGGTGTTCGAGACGCAGGTGGACGGCAAGGTCGTGCGTTCGCCCGACCACCCGGCCATCACCGCGGCGGCCGCGCCGGATGCCAAGGCGCCGGCCTTCGAGGTCAAGCGCTCCAAGGGCTTCGAGGGCATGGCCTCTTCCAAGGACGGCAGCAAGCTCTACGCGCTGCTGGAAGGCCCCCTGTGGAACGAGTCCGCCAAGGCCTATGAGGCGGTGGAGGGCGGCAAGCAGTACCTGCGCGTGCTGGAGTTCGACGTCAAGGCCGAGCAATGGACCGGCCGCCACTGGAAGTACGTGCTGGAGGCCAACCACCACGCCATCGGCGACTTCAACATGATCGACGCCAAGACCTCGGCAGATGGCACCAGTGCCATGGGCCTGATCATCGAGCGCGACAACGGCGAAGGCACGGCCGACCAGGCCTGCCCCGAAGGCCAGAAGCGCACGGACTGCTTCCACGACCTGGCGAAATTCAAGCGCGTCTACAAGGTGGAGCTGACCGATGCCAACGCCGGCGGCGAGCTGCGCAAGGTGGGCTACATCGACCTGATGAACCTGCAGGACCCGCAGCGCCTGGCGAAGAAGCCGCTCAACCACGGCGTGCTGACCTTCCCGTTCTTCACCATCGAGAACGTGGACGTGGTGGACGCCAGGCACATCGTCGTGGGCAACGACAACAACCTGCCGTTCAGCAGCAGCCGCGCGCCGAACCAGGCGGACGACAACGAGCTGGTGCTGCTGGAAGTCGGCGAGTTCCTGCGCGCCAAATAAGGTCTGCGCAGGCGGGGGCCGGCGCCTGCAGGGGCCGCGCCCGCTCCTTGGCGTGGCGCAAGGGCGCGTGCGGCAGCGCGGTGTATAAGCGGCGCACCCGATTTCCGCCCTGCACCGCGCCAGCCATGTCCTTGCCCGCTCCCGCCCCTTCGCATTTCGAACGCCAGCATGCGTGGCTGGACGCGCAATTGCACGCCCACCTGCTGGACGTGGCCGGGGGCGACTTCGGCAGCGCGCTGCAGCGCCTGCAGCAGTGGTGGGCGGATCTGGAACGCCACATCGACATCGAGAACACCCGGCTGCTGCCCCACGTGCCCGAGGGCGCACGCTGGGCGGCGCGGGTGTACCGGCTGGAGCACGAGCGCATCGCCGAACTGGCGGGCGACTACCTGCAGCGCGTGCAGCAGGTGGTGCGCCATCCGCCGCAGGACGAGACCGGCCGGCGCCGCGCCGTGCTGATGCTGCTGGACGCGGCCCACACCCTGCGCCATGTGCTGGAGCACCACCACGAGCGCGAGCACACCGCGCTCGCCCGCGAGCTGCCGCTGGACGTGCAGCAGGCCGCCTGGGCCGGCGAGGGCGCTGCCGCCGGCTGAACGAACCGAACGCGCACGCGGCGCAGGGGCCCGCCGGCAGCGCCCGCGCGCGCCACGCGGGCATGGGCCGGCTGGCACAATCGATCGACCGCCTTTCCCTCACATCCCTTCTCCCCCCTTCATCCGCGCCATGTTCACCGGCATCGTCCAGGCCACGGCAGGCATTGCCGCCATCCACGACCGCGCAGGCCTGCGCACCTTCACGCTCGACTTTCCCGAGGGCTTCTGCGAAGACCTCGCCATCGGCGCCAGCGTCTCCACCGACGGCGTGTGCCTCACGGTGACCGAGATCCTCTCGCCCACGCAGGCCAACTTCGACGTGATGCTGCAGAGCCTGAACATCACCACGCTGGGCCGCTATGCCCAGGGCGACCGCGTGAACGTGGAGCGCGCGGCCAAGGACGGCGCCGAGATCGGCGGCCACCCGCTGTCGGGCCATGTGGATTTCACCGGCACGCTGGTGCAGCGTCGCGAATTCGATAACAACCTGGTCTGGCGCGTGGCCGTGCCCGAGCCGTTCCGCCGCTATGTCTTCGCCAAGGGCTACATCGCCATCCACGGCGCCAGCCTGACGGTGGCCGAGGTGAACCGGCAGGAGGGCTGGTTCGAGGTGTGGCTGATCCCCGAGACGCGCCGCGCCACCGTGTTCGAGGGCAAGCGCGAGGGCGATGCGCTCAACATCGAGATCGAGCGCAGCACGCAGGTGGTGGTCGACACCGTGCGCGAGGCCGTGCAGGAAAGCCTGGGCCGCCTCACGCCCGTGCTCGAAGCGCTGCTCAAGGACAAGGGCCTGTCGCTGGACGACCTGGTGCAGCCGCCCGTGCTGCCGCGCTGACGGCTGCGCCGCGCTCGCTATTTTTCTGCCGGCCGGATGATGGCCGACCCACCGATCGATGCCGCCGTCGCATTCCGCCGCTGCTCCCCTTCCCGTTGCTGCTTCTGCCGCCGCAAGCCTTCACGGTCTGCAGTGGCGCCCGCTGCTGCCGCAGGACGTGCCGGCCCTGCTGGCCGTGCAGGCCGCGTGCTACGGCCCGGGGCTGCTGGAAGGCGAGGCCGTGTTCCTGCGCCGCCTGGCCGGGCCGGCCCACTGCTCGCTCGCGCTGACGCAGGCGGACGGCGCGCTGGTGGCCTATCTGGCCGCCTACCGCAGCGTGGAGGGCAAGGTCACGCCGCTGCACGGCGACTTCGAACCCGCGCCTTACGCCGACACGCTGTACCTGCACGACATGGCCGTGCGGCCTGACTGCGGCGGGCGCGGCCTGGCGCAGGCGCTGGTGGCTGCGGCGTTCGCCCGGGCGCAGGCCGAGGGGCTGCGCGGATCGGCGCTGGTGTCGGTGCAGGGATCGCAGCGGTACTGGGAACGGCAGGGCTACGCGGTGCGGCCGCTGGCGTGCGCCGTGCAGCAGCAGCGGCTGGCCGGGTATGGGGAGGGTGCGGTCTACATGGCGCGCGGGTGGGCTGCACCGCCGGCCGGAAATGCTATTTAAAAAATAGCTGGATACGCTTTTCCATCCAGCGATTCAGATGGTTTTGTATTGAAATGCCGCATCCCGCAAGCGCCAGCAGCTATGGTTTTTGAGTGTCTAGCGCAGCGCCGTCGCGGGCCTGCGCCACGATCCAGTCGCGGAACTGCCGCAGCGCCGGGTCGATCAGCGTCTCCGCCGGGTAGACCAGGTGGTAGGCCAGCGGGGTGGCCAGCGCGCCGCTGCCCTGCACGCCGATGAGGGCGCGCGCGGCCAGCTCGCGGACCACGAGCGCGCGCCGCACCAGGGCGAAGCCGCGCCCGGCCAGCGCGGCCTCCACTGAGCCGTTGGAATGGGCGAACACGATGCCCTGCGTCCAGTCCACGTCGGCCAGGCCCTGGGCATGGCACCACAGGCGCCAGTCGTCGCGGTGGCCGTCGTGCAGCAGCGCCGCGCCGGTGATGTCCTGCCGGCGGGCCATGCGGCGCGGCGCCACCAGGCGCGGGCTGCACACGGGAATGAGGTCGTCGTCCAGCAGCACCTCGGACTGCAGCCCGGCGTAGGGGCCGCGGCCGTGGCGCACCGCGAAGTGCACGCCCTCGGCCTGCAGCTGCACCAGCCGGTTGGTGGTGCTCACATGCACATCCAGCAGCGGCGCCTGCTGCAGAAAGCCCTGCAGCCGCGGCACCAGCCACTGGGCGGCAAAGCCGGGCGTGCAGCTCACCAGCACCACGCGCCGCTCGCGCGCGGCCGTCAGGCGCGACGTGGCCTGGCCGATGCGCGCCAGCGCCTCGCCGCACGCGGCCTGGTAGTCGTGGCCGGCAGCGGTCAGCGCCAGCCCGCGCGCTTGCCGTTCGAACAGCGCGCAGCCCAGGAACGCTTCGAGCTTGCGCACCTGCTGCGACACGGCGCCGGGCGTCACGTGCAGCTCGGCCGCGGCGCGGCGCACGCTCAGGTGGCGGGCGGCCGCCTCGAAGAAGCGGACGGCGATGAGCGGTGGCAAACGCATGCTGTTGAGTGGAGCTAAACAGCCGTGCAGGATGAATCGTTTGCGCACGCCGTCGTCTGGCTTCCACAATGCCCGCTCTTGTGTTTGCATCCACTGCACGCTCCACCACCATGAACCCCGCCAGCCTCGTCCGCCTCATCGCCCTGGCCGCCCTCTGGGGCGGCAGCTTCCTGTTCATGCGCATGCTCGTGCCGGTGCTGGGAGCCGTGCCCACCGCCTTCGGCCGCGTGGCACTGGCGGCCGTGGGGCTGATGGCCCTGGTGGCCGTGGCGCGGCTGCGCCCGGCCAGCGCCTTCCAGGGCAAGCTGGGCGCCGCGCTGGTGCTGGGGGTGGTGAACTCGGGCATTCCGTTCCTGATGTTCGCGCTGGCCGCACGGGCGCTGCCGGCCGGCTACAGCGCCGTCCTGAACGCGACCACGCCGCTTATGGGCGTGCTGATCGGCGCGCTGGCCTTCGGCGAGCGCATCACGGCGGTGCGCCTGGGCGGCGTGGTGCTGGGCATGGCGGGCGTGGCCGTGCTGGCCCAGACGGGGCCGGTGGCGCCCACGCCCGCGGTGCTGGGCGGCATCGCGGCCTGCCTGGTGGCCACGGCCTGCTACGGCGCGGCGGGCTTTCTCACGCGGCGCTGGATCACGGCGCGCGGCGGGCTGGACAGCCGCCTTGTCGCGCTGGGCAGCCAGTGGGGCGCCGTGCTGGCGCTGGCGCCCTTTGCGGCCTGGGAAGTGGTGCGCCACCCGGGCCTGCCCGCCACGTGGTGGGCGGCACCGCCGGCCGTCTGGGCCGCGCTGGCGGCCATGGGCCTGCTGTGCACGGCCTTCGCGTACGTGCTGTACTTTCGCCTGATCGCCGACGTGGGCCCTGTCAAGGCGCTCACGGTGACCTTCCTGGTGCCGCTGTTCGGCGTGGCCTGGGGCTGGCTGGTGCTGGGCGAGGTGGTCACCGGTGCGCATGCGGCCGGCGGCGGGCTGATCGCCTGCGCGCTGTGGCTGGTGCTGCGGCCCGTGCCGGCGGCCCCGGCGCCTTCCTCCGCGGCCCGAAGCTGACGCCCGCCTTGCAACCGCGGCACGGTGGGGGGCTGCCTGAGGCGTGCCTGCAACGTCCCCGGCACAGGCCACCGAATGGCCGGCCTGCGCCGCTTGCCCGTGGTCATAATGCCGCCATGCCAAACCGCTGGAAACCCAACGTCACCGTGGCCGCCGTCATCGAGCAGGGCGACCGCTTCCTGTTGGTGGAAGAAGACACGGCCGACGGCCTGCGCCTGAACAATCCCGCGGGGCACCTGGACCCGGGCGAATCGCCCGTCGACGCCTGCGTGCGCGAGGTGCTCGAAGAAACCGCCTGCGACTTCACGCCGGCCGCGCTAGTGGGCGTGTACCTGAACCGCTTCACCCGCACCCGCACGGGCGACGACATCACCTACCTGCGCTTCACCTTCGCCGGCACCGTGGGCGAGCCCCACGCGTGGCGCACGCTGGACGACGGCATCGTGCGCACGGTGTGGATGACCCTCGACGAGATCAAGAGCTGCGCCGACCGCCACCGCAGCCCGCTGGTGCTGCGCTCCATCGAGGACTACCTGGCCGGCCGGCGCTTTCCGCTGGACATGATCCACACCGACGCGACCGTCACCGCGCCGCGCTGAGCGGAGCGCAGCGGCGCGGGCGCACGCCCCGCCGCACCTTTCCTTTCCTTTCCTTTCCTTTCAGTCATCCATCGCGCTGTGAGCGCCACGCTGCGGGGAAGATGCGCGGTGCGAAAGCAGGCGTTTCCCTCGGCGCGGGAGCGCAACCCCGCAATGGCATAGCCGAGGGCCTCCGATACCGACGCACCCCATTCCAGCGGCAGCCGAGCAAGGGCCGCCCCGCAGCGAGGGCTGCGTCCCCCTGCCCGCCGTGCGCAGCACAGCGAGAGCGGGGGGAAGCGGCGCAGCCGCTCAGGGGGGTGTTCTTGCTCTAATCCAGCGTCACGCCCGCGCTCTTGATCACGCCGCGCCACTTCTCCACCTCGGTGCGCAGGAACTGCGCCGACGCGTCGGGCTTGAAGCCCGAGGGCAGCACGCCCATGGCGTCGAGCTTGTCCTTCACGTCGGGTGCGGGCAGCGCCTTGGCGATCTCGGCATACAGCCGGTCCACGATGGGCTGGGGCGTGCCGGCCGGCACGGCGGCCAGGAACCAGGCGTCGGCCGTGAAGCCCTTCAGGCCGGCTTCGGACATGGTCGGCACATCGGGCATGGAGGGCAGCCGCTCGGTGTGCGCCACGGCCAGCGCGCGCACCTTGCCGGCGTTGAGCTGCGAAGCGATCGTCACGGCGGTCAGAAAGCCGAAGTCGGTCTCACCGGCCACCAGCGACACCACCGACGGGGCGCTGCCCTTGTACGGGATGTGGCTGACCTTCACTTTGGCCTGCATGGCGTACAGCTCGGCGCCCAGGTGGTTGGGGCCACCCGTGCCGGACGACGGGTAGTTGAGCTTGCCCGGCTGCGCCTGGGCGGCGGCGGTCAGGTCCTTGAGCGAGCGGAACGGGCTTTGCGCGCCCACGGTCAGCACGAGCGGGCTGCGGGCCACCAGGCTCACGGGCGCGAAGTCGCGCACCGGGTCGTAGGGCAGCTTGTTGTACAGGCCGGGCGCCATGGCCATGCAGCCCACGTCGCCCAGGATGACGGTGTAGCCGTCCGGCGGGGCCTTGGCCACCAGGTCGCAGCCGATGGTGCCGTTGGCACCGGGCTTGTTGTCCACCACCACGGTGGTCTGCAGGCTCTCGCCCATCTTCTGCGCCAGCAGGCGACCCAGGATGTCGGTGGAGCCGCCGGGCGCGAAGGGCACGACCAGCCGGATCGGCTTGGTCGGGTAGGCGGCGGCGGACGCCTGGGCGTGCACCGTGGGGGCGGCGAAAGCCGTGGCCAACACGGCTGCGGCGGCGGCCAGGGCGCGTTGCAGGTGCGATGGGCCGGTGGCGTCGGGCGTGCCAGGCAGCGTCTTCTTCTTCATGGGGATGTGTCTCCGGGGTTGAAAGGCGGCGGCAGCATACCAGCCGGCCGCAGTGGCATCGGGCCCGCGCCGGGCGCGTTGGCGGGCCGGCGGGGATAATCCGCGCCATGACAAAGCACCGGGTGGTGGTGGGCCTGTCGGGCGGTGTGGATTCCGCCGTGACCGCCCACCTTTTGAAGCAACAAGGCCATGAGGTCGTCGGCATCTTCATGAAGAACTGGGAAGATGACGACGACAGCGAGTTCTGCTCGTCCAACATCGACTTCGTGGACGCGGCCGCCGTGGCTGACGTGATCGGCATCGAGATCGAGCACGTGAACTTCGCGGCCGACTACAAGGACCGCGTGTTCGCCGAGTTCCTGCGCGAATACCAGGCCGGCCGCACGCCCAACCCCGACGTGCTGTGCAATGCCGAGATCAAGTTCAAGGCGTTTCTGGACCACGCCATGCGCCTGGGGGCCGAGAAGATCGCGACGGGCCATTACGCCCGGGTCCGCCGCGTGGCGGCCGACCCGGGCTCCATGCCCCAGGGGCATGACAGGATGGAATCGCACGCGACCGCGCGCGATGGCGCCCTTGAATCGGAGTGGCGGTACGAGCTGCTCAAGGGCCTGGACCCGTCCAAGGACCAGAGCTACTTCCTGCACCGGCTGAACCAGGCCCAGCTGTCGAAGACGCTGTTCCCCGTGGGCGAACTGCACAAGACCGAGGTGCGGCGCATTGCCGAAGAGATCGGCCTGCCCAACGCCAAGAAGAAGGATTCCACCGGCATCTGCTTCATCGGCGAGCGGCCGTTCCGCGAGTTCCTGAACCGCTACATCAGCCACGCGCCCGGCCCCATCCAGGACGACCGCGGCCGCACGCTGGGCAAGCACGTGGGCCTGTCGTTCTATACGCTGGGCCAGCGCCAGGGCCTGGGGATCGGCGGCGTGAAGGACAAGGGCGCGCAGCGCGGCGGCGGGGAGCACGAGCCGTGGTTTGTGGCCCGCAAGGACCTGGAGAAGAACACGCTGCGCGTGGTGCAGGGGCACGACCATCCCTGGCTGCTGTCGCACACGCTGGAGGCCGCGGATGCGAGCTGGGTCGCCGGCCACCCGCCTGCGCTGGGCGCCTGCGCCGCCAAGACGCGCTACCGCCAGCAGGACGCCGCCTGCACCGTGCTGCAGGCCGAGGGCCGCAGCTTCCGCCTGGAGTTCCCCGACGCGCAGTGGGCCGTCACGCCAGGGCAGTCGGCCGTGCTGTACGACGGCGAAGTCTGTCTGGGTGGCGGCGTGATTTCGGCCTGCGCCTGAGCGCCGCTCAGCGCGCCCTCCCAGGCTTTCGCGCTGCATCGCACTAGCGCTGCACAAACATGGCCGCGGCCGGTGGCGTGCCGGTGCGGCGGGCCGCGCTCCCTTTCACTGCCTTCGCCTTTCACGATGCCCGCCAGCGCCGATGGCTGGGCCGTGGCGCCTCTCTGTCCTGACCGGCCTGTCCTGCAGGCGACGCCCCGCCCCCTTGCGCCTTGGGGGTTTCAAGCGCCCAATGCACCGCACAGCGGCGCGGCCGCAGCGGACACGGCGCCTCCCGGCGGCCAAAGCGCTGCGGGGCAGCAACACTTCTTACGCGGCGCTGACGCGCTTTGAAATCGGCTCACCGGCAGGCTGCAGGTTTTTCACGCAGCCCGGGGAACTTTGTTTCTAAAGTGGATCGGTTTGTGCCAGCTCAGAGCCGCGAGAGACGGCCGCCGGTGCGATTTCCTCAACGCATCTCGGAGACAAGCCACATGATTTGGCAGCAAATTTACGATCCGTTCGGCAATATGGTCATCTCCACCGCGCTCGCCGCGATTCCGGTGGTGGTCATGCTGGCGGCGCTCGGCTTCTTTCACATCAAGGCGCACATCGCCGCGGGCCTGGGCCTGATCGCCGCGCTCATCGTGGCCATCTTCGCCTACGGCATGCCCGCCGAGATGGCCGGCCGCGCGGCGCTGTTCGGTGGTTTCACCGGCCTGCTGCCCATCGGCTGGATCGTGCTGAACATCATCTTCCTGCACCAGCTGACCGAGCAGAACGGCAGCTTCAAGGTGCTGCAGGATTCGCTTTCGGGCATCACCGAAGACCGCCGCATCCAGCTGCTGCTCATCGCGTTCTGCTTCGGCGCGTTCTTCGAGGGCGCGGCCGGCTTCGGCACGCCGGTGGCCGTGACGGCCGCCATCCTCATCGGCCTGGGTTTCTCGCCGCTGGCGGCATCGGGCCTGTCCCTCATCGCCAACACGGCGCCCGTGGCCTTCGGCGCCCTGGGCACGCCCATCATCACGCTGGCCAAGGTGCACGGCTATGACGTGATGGAAGTGACGGCCATGGTCGGCCGCCAGCTGCCTTTCTTCTCGCTGCTGGTGCCGTTCTGGCTGATCTGGGCCTTCGCCGGGCGCAAGGGCATGATGGAAATCTGGCCGGCCATCCTGGTCACGGGCGTCTCGTTCGCCGTGCCGCAGTTCCTGGTGGCCAACTACATCGGGCCCGAGCTGGTGGACATCATCGCGGCCATCGTCTCCATGGTCAGCCTCACGCTGTTCCTGCGCGTGTGGAAGCCCAAGAAGGTGTGGACGTCTCCTTCGCTGCGCGGCAACGATGTGAGCGCGTCGGAAGCCAAGCCGCCGCAGCCCGTGGTGGCCCACAGCCGTGCCGAGCTGGTCGCTGCCTGGATGCCCTGGGTCATCCTGTCGGTGTTCGTGTTCATCTGGGGCCTGCCGCCCGTGAAGGCCTGGCTCAACAGCCTGTTCGCCCCGGCCTTCCCCATGGGCGGCCTGCACAACCTGATCGAGAAGGTGCCGCCCGTGGTGCCGCAGCCCACCAAGGAGGGCGCGGTCTACACGCTGAACCTGCTGTCGGCCACCGGCACGGCGATTCTGCTGTCGGCCATCGTCAGCGCGTTCTTCATGAAGTACAACCCGGTCGCCATCGTGCGCACCTTCTTCAAGACGATCTGGCTGGTGAAGTATTCGCTGCTCACCATCGTGCTGATGCTGGCGCTGGGCACGCTCACCCGCTACTCGGGCACCGACACCACGCTGGGCCTGGCGTTCGCCAACACGGGCGTGTTCTACCCGTTCTTCGGCACGCTGATGGGCTGGCTGGGCGTGGCGCTCACCGGGTCCGACACTGCCTCGAACGTGCTCTTCGGCGGCATGCAGAAGGTGGCGGCCGAGCAGCTGGGCCTGTCGCCCAACCTGATGGGCGCGGCCAACAGCTCGGGTGGGGTGATGGGCAAGATGATCGACGCGCAGTCCATCGTGGTGGCCTCCACCGCCACGCGCTGGTTCAACAAGGAAGGCATCATCCTGCGCTACGTGTTTTTCCACTCCATCGCGCTGGCCTGCCTGGTCGGCCTGTACGTGACGCTGCAGGCGTATGTCTGGCCGTTCTCGCTGATGGTGGTGCGCTGAGCGAGCAGCGCTGCACCGCAGTTCCGGCCCCATCGGCCGCTCAGCGCAGGGGAATGAATCAGTGCAGGCAGCGATGGGATCGATAGCAAAAAGGGCGCCGTATGGCGCCCTTTTGTCATCCAGGACCGGCGGTGCCGCGGGGGTTCGTTCGGGCCGCGGCAGCCGGTCTGGGGCCTCAGGCGATGCCTGGCCCGCCACGGATCATGGGGAAAACAGCGCGCGGTGCCCGTCCAATAAGCGCAATCAGCTATTGAAAATATAGCAATGGCGCGGCGGCGGGCCGCCCCGCAGGTCCGGTCAGATCAGCTGCGCTTCCATCTGCGCGGCGCGCAGCGCCTCCAGCACCTGCTGCACATGCGCCTGGCCGCGGGTCTGCAGCACCAGTTCGATCTCGACGTTCTGCGCCGCCAGCAGCGTGAAGGCGCGCTGGTGGTGCACCTCTTCGATGTTGGCGCCGGCCTCGGCCACGGTGGCGGTGATGCGGGCCAGCACGCCGGGCACGTCGCGGGCGCTGACCTTGATGCGCGCCAGCCGGCCCGAGCGCACCATGCCGCGCTCGATGATGGCGGCCAGCAGCAGCGGGTCGATGTTGCCGCCGCTGAGCACCAGGCCCACGCGCTTGCCGCGGAAGCGCTCGGGGTGGCGCACCAGCGCGGCCAGGCCGGCGGCGCCCGCGCCCTCCACCAGCGTCTTCTCGATCTCCAGCAGCATCAGCACGGCCTGCTCGATGTCGCCCTCGTCCACCAGCAGCAGGTCGTCCACCAGGCGGGCCACCACCTCTTGCGTGATCTTGCCGGCCGTGCCCACGGCGATGCCCTCGGCGATGGTGGAGGTGCCCATGGGGTGCTGCGCGCCCTGCACGGCGTTGAGCATGGAAGGAAAGCGCACCGTCTGCACGCCCACGATCTCGATGGACGGCTGCAGCGCCTTGGCTGCCGTGGCCATGCCGGCGATCAGCCCGCCGCCGCCGACCGAGATCACCAGCGCGTCCAGATCGGGTACGGCGCGCAGCATCTCCAGGGCGACCGTGCCCTGGCCGGCCGCGATGGCCTCGTCGTCGTACGGGTGCACGAAGACCAGGCCGCGTTCCTCGGCCAGCGCATAGGCGTGCTGGCGGGCGGCCTCCAGCGTGTCGCCGTGCAGCACCACCTCGGCCCCGAAGCCGCGCGTGCGCTCCACTTTCACGCCGGGCGTGAAGCGCGGCATGACGATCACCGCGCGCACGCCCAGCCGCTGCGCATGGTAGGCCACGCCCTGGGCGTGGTTGCCGGCGCTCATGGCGACCACGCCGCGCTGGCGCTCCTCGGCCGAGAGCTGGCCCAGCTTGTTGCTGGCACCGCGCTCCTTGAACGAGGCGGTGAACTGCAGGTTCTCGAACTTGAGGAACACCTGCGCGCCGACGATCTGCGAGAGCGTCTGGGATTCCACGCAGGGCGTGTCGAGCACCTGGCCCTGGAGCCGCGCGGCGGCGGCCTGGATGTCTTGAAGGCTGAGCATGGGGCTGATTGTGGCGCAGGCCGCGCGGCCCACCGGCCCTGTCTAGCGATCCCTCGATACCGTCGCTTAGAAGTCCACGGTGGCCGACAGCTGCACGCTGCGCGGCGCGCCGACCAGCAGCGTGCCCCAGGTGGACGAGCCTGCCCAGTAGTCGCGGCCGGTGGCGTTGCGCACGGTGGCGCGCAGCACCGTGCTGCGGCCGCCCATCTGCAGGCGGTAGCGCAGGCCCAGGTCCACGGTCGTCCACGACGGCAGGCGCTGCAGGTTGGCCTGGTCGGCGTACTGGGCGCCGGTGCGGGTGAGCCCGGCGGTGGCCGTGAGGCCGGGCACCCGGGCCAGGTCGTGCTCGGCGTTCAGCGTGAACTGCGTGCGCGGCACGCCCACGGCGGCATTGCCCTGCGTGGCTGCGCTGTTGGTGCGGGTGAGTTCCGCGTCGATCCAGGTCGCGCCGCCGTACAGGCGCCAGCCGGCGGCCGGCTCGCCGTACACCGACAGCTCCAGCCCGCGGTTGCGCTGCTCGCCATCCACCGCGAAACGGTTGTTCTGCAGGTAGCCGCTGGGCTTGCGGATCTGGAAGACGCTGGCCGTGGTCATGAGCGTGCCGTGGTCGATCTTGATGCCCACCTCCTGCTGGCGCGTCTTGTACGGGGCGAAGACCTCGCCCGCGTTGACGGCGCTGCTCGGGGCCGTGTCGCCGCGGCTCAGGCCTTCGATGTAGTTGGCGTACAGCGATACGCCCTGCCAGGGCTTGAACACCGCGCCCGCCAGCGGCGTGGTGGCGCTTTTTCCGTAGGTGGCCGTGCGCACGCCGCCGGTGTCGAAGTTGTCCGCGTCCACCTGCTGGTGGCGCAGGCCCAGGGTGACCAGCAGCCGCTCATCCAGCAGGCCGATGGTGTCCGACAGCGCGAAGCCGCGCAGTTCGGTGGCCGAGCGTTTGGGCAGGCTGGCGGGCGCCGCCACGGATTGTGCGGGCCGCTCGATGGGGGCGTACAGGTTGGAGGTGTAGGCCGCGCCCGCCACCGAGCCCATGCGGTAGCGGTCCTCGTAGTGGCTCCACTGCAGTGTGGTCTGGTGGCTGGCCGCGCCGGTGGTGAAGCGGCCGCGCACGCCCGCCTCCACCACCTGGCGCTCGATATCGAACTGCGCCCGCGTGGGGGTCACGCGCGTATCGCCGGCGGCCGAGGTGATGGTGGGCGTGTTGAAGAGCCGGTCCACCTTGGACTGCGCGGCGCCCACGCTGGCGAAGACCGACCAGCGGTCCGTGAGCTCGTGCCGGGCCTTGAGCAGGGCGGACTCCTCCGTGCTCTCGTACCACTCCCAGCGCTGCGTGATGTTGCGGCGCGCATCCGGTGCGGCGGGCACGGCCAGGCCCGCAGCGATGGAGGGGCGGCGCGTGGGCGCGTCCACGTCCTCGCGCTGGCGGATCAGGTCCAGCGTGACCTGGGTGCGTTCGGTGGTGTAGTCCAGCGCCAGCGCGCCCACGGTGGCCTCGCGGCGCTGGTGGTCCATGGGCGTGCGGCCGTCGCGGTAGCTGCCGTTGAAGCGCATGCCGAACTGGCGCGCATCGCCCCAGCGCCGCGCCACGTCGATGTGGCCGCCGCCCTGCGAGCGCGTGCCGTAGTCGGCGCGTACGCGCGTCAGGTCCTGCGTGGCGCGCTTGGGCACCACGTTGATGCCGCCGCCCACGCCGCTGTTGGGCGACATGCCGTACACCATGGCGGTGGGGCCCTTGAGCACTTCCACGCGCTCGGCGTAGTCGGTCAGCAGGCGGTAGTTGGGCGCCACGCCGTACAGGCCGTCGAAGGCGATCTCGCCGATGTTGTTGTCCCCGATGGCGAAGCCGCGGATGAAGAACGCGTCCGCCACGTCGCCGCTGGGCGCTGTGCTGCGCACCGACGGGTCCACCGCCAGCGCGTCGGCCAGCGTGGTGGCCTGGCGGTCCTCGATGGCCTGTGCGGTGTAGCTGGTGATGTGGAAGGGCGCATCCATGGCGTCCGTCTGGCCCAGCAGGCCCAGCCGGCCGCCGCGCGCGATCTGGCCGCCGGCGTAGGCGCCAGGCAGCAGGTCGGGCTGCACCGGCGCGGCGGCCGTCACGCGCACTTCCGACA
>JAEWPH010000135.1 GCA_023460715.1 Pseudomonadota bacterium
GGCCTACGCGGTGGCCCGCGCCTTCTCACCGCTGCTCACCAACACCGTGGTGGGCTTCATCGGGCCGGAATACCTGTACGACGGCAAGCAGATCATCCGCGCCGGGCTGGAGGACCATTTCTGCGGCAAGCTGCTGGGCGTGCCGCTGGGCTGCGACGTCTGCTACACCAACCACGCCGAGGCCGACTCCGACGACATGGACACGCTGCTCACGCTGCTGGGCGTGGCCGGCGTCACCTTCGTGATGGGCGTGCCGGGCGCGGACGACGTCATGCTGAACTACCAGAGCACCTCGTTCCACGATGCGCTGTACCTGCGCGACGTGCTGGGCCTGCGGCGCGCGCCCGAATTCGACGCCTGGCTGCAGCGCATGCAACTGGCCGATGAGGCGGGGCGGCTGCTGCCGGCCAGCGCCGCGCTGCCTGCGCTGGCGCGGCTGCGCCATGGCGCCCTGCCGCCACCTGCTTAGGACACTGCCATGGCTGACCGCCACACTCCCATTTCGCAGGCCGCAGCACCGGATGCGGCGGCCCCCGACCCCTGGACCGACCTGCGCGCCCACACCGCTGCCCGCCTGGCGCTGGGCCGCTCCGGCAGCGCACTGCCCACCCGGGCGCTGCTGGAATTCGGCGTCGCCCATGCCCAGGCGCGGGATGCCGTACACGTGCAGCTCGATGCCGATGTGTTGGCGCGCACCCTGCAGGCACAGGGCTGCGACACACTGCAGGTGGCCAGCGCCGCCGCCGACCGCGCCACCTACCTGCTGCGGCCCGACCTGGGCCGGCACCTGGGCGCCGCCGATGCCGAGCGGCTGCGCGCCGAAAACGTAGGGAGTTCCCATCCCACCGGGCCGGACGGCTGCGACCTGCTGCTGGTAGCGGCCGACGGCCTCTCGTCCGCTGCCGTGGCGCACCATGCCGCGCCACTGGTGCAGGCCATCCGCGCGCAGGCGCCGGGCGGCTGGCGCATCGGCCCGGTGGTGATTGCCACCGAGGCGCGCGTGGCGCTGGGCGACGAAGTGGGAGCGCTGCTGGGGGCCCGCCTGGTGGCGGTCTTGATCGGCGAGCGGCCGGGCCTGTCGGCGCCGGACAGCCTGGGCATCTACCTGACCTGGCATCCGCGGGTGGGGCGCCACGATGCGCAGCGCAACTGCATCTCCAACGTGCGCCCCGAAGGCCTGCCCGTGCAGGCCGCCGCCGCCAGGCTGTGGTGGCTGTGCCAGGAAGCGCGGCGGCTCGGCCTTACCGGCATCGGGCTCAAGGACCGCAGCGATGCGGCCGTGGTGACCGGCGCGGCGGGAGCGCAGCCGCTTCCGCGCCGGCCACAACAGGGATCGGAGAGCGGGGACCGTTGATCTGCTCCGCCGCCCCGCGGACCATCACGCGGCGCTCAAAGCCGGTGCGACCGGTCGCCCCGCGCAAAGCCCATGGGTTCCCACGGCTCGCCCACGCCCAGGGCCAGCACCTTGAACAGCTCGCCCATTTCGTGTTCCATCATCAATTTGGCCGCTTGTGCCCGTTCCGCCTGCGCCAGCAGCTCCAGATTCGATAGCAGACCGCTGTTGATGAGAAAGTGCGCCTGCGTGGTGTAGCCCAGCACGTTCAGGCCCGCGTCCTGCGCGGCCAGCGCCATGGCGGTGAAGTTGACGTGGGCCGTGATGTCCTTCAGGCCCACGTCCGCCAGCGGGTCGCTGTCGGCCAAATGCCCCCGGTGGCACATCACCGTGCCCATGTGGCGCTGCGGGTGGTAGTACTCGCTGTCGCCGAAGCCGTAGTCGATGAGAAAGGCCGCACCGCGCGTGAGGCGCTGCGCCAGCGTGCGGATGAAGCCTTCGCCCTGCGCGTGCGTTTCGGTCAGGTAGTCCTGCGGGCCCTCGGGCTCCACGGGCGGGCGCAGCGCGGTCGGACGGTCGGCCCATAGGAAGGCACCGTTCTCGAACGCCACGCCGCGCTCATGCCACACGCCCGTGCCGGCGCCGCCGTGGCGGGCCAGCAGTTGCACGGGCATGGCGTCCAGTACCTCGTTGCCCACGACCACGCCCTGGAAGGTGTCCGGCAGCCGGTCGGCCCAGACCACACGGTCGCCATAGGCCGCCAGCGCCACCTGCTGGCGCGCCCGCAGGCTGCCCGACAGGTCGACGATGGTGTAGCACCGCACGCGCTCGCCCAGGCTGGCCAGCAGCTGGCCGGCCAGCGCGCCGGAGCCGGCGCCGAACTCCCAGACCTCGTCGGTCTGGGTGACGTCGAGCGCCTCGCGCACCTGGTTTGCCAGCGTCTGGCCGAAGACGGGCGAGAGCTCGGGCGCGGTCACGAAGTCGCTGCCGGAGTCGGGCATGGCACCGAACTTCGTGCTGTCATTGGCGTAGTAGCCCAGGCCCGGCGTGTACAACGCCAGTTCCATGAAGCGGTCAAAGCCGATCCAGCCGCCTGCGTCTGCAATGGCCTGGGCGATCTGCGCCTGCAGGGCGCTCGATAAAATGTCAGGTTCTGTCGTCACGACGCCGATTGTCCCCCATGCCCTCTACTTCCCGCCCCCGCACCGTGCTGGTGACCGGCGCCGCCCGGCGTCTGGGCCGCGCGATCGCGCTCGCGCTGGCGGCCGGCGGCTGGCAGGTGGCCGTGCACTACCGCCAATCGGAGCAGGATGCTATTGAAACAGTAGCTGAATGCGCAATACTGGCGGGCGCCAGCGCCCATTTTGATGCGGATTTCGAGGACGAGGATGCCATCCGCACCCTGCTGCCCCGGGTGGTGGCGCACTTCGGCGCGGTGGATGCCGTCGTCAACAGCGCATCGCTCTTCGAGCACGACGACGCGGCCAGCTTCGGTTTCGCGCGTCTGGAGCAGCACCTGCGCAGCAACACAGCCGCCCCCATCCTGCTGGCCCAGGCCCTGCACGCCCACGTGGGCGCGCGCGCGGCCGCCGGCGACGCCGACGCGCACGGCGCCGTCGTCAACCTGCTGGACCAGAAGCTCTGGAACCAGAATCCCGACTTCCTGAGCTACACCCTCTCCAAGGCCGCGCTGGAAGCCGCGGGCACCATGCTGGCCCTGGCCCTGGCGCCGCGGGTGCGCGTGGTGGGCGTGGCCCCGGGCCTGACGCTGACCAGCCACATGCTGGAAGACGCAAAGTTCCGGCAGCTGCACGCGCTGAGCCCGCTGGGCCGCTCGTCCACGGCCGAGGACGTGGCCGCGACCGTGAAGTTCGCGCTGGAGAACCGCTCCATCACCGGCACCACGCTGCTGGTAGACGGCGGCCAGCACCTGATGCGCTTCGAGCGCGATTTTTCCCTGATGTGAGCGCACGCTCGCACCACCAACCCCAGCCCATCACCATGTACAACGCCGCAGGGACGCAGATCCTCACGCTGACCGGATTGCGCTTCGATGCCAATCTGGGCATCCTGGCGCACGAGAAGACTGCGCCCCAGCCCATCCAGGTCGATGCCGAGCTGAACCTGGGCACCCAGCCCCTGGCGCCGCGCGACGACGACATCCGCCATGTGCTGGACTACCGCAAGGTGCGCCAGATCATCATCGACGAGTGCACGGCCGAGCACGTGAACCTGCTGGAGAGCCTGATCGGCAAGCTGGCCCAGCGGCTGATGCAGCTGCCCGGCGTACTGGGCGTGCGGGTCAAGATCGCCAAGCTCGAAATTTTTGACGACTGCGAAGTGGCCATTCGCGTCGAAACCGGACAGTGGTAACTCCCATGAATGCAATCCTGAACGGCGACTGGATCGCCGAAACCCCTGAAGCCTCCGCCCCTGCCGGTGCAACCGATGCGGCTGTGCCCCAGGGCAACCGCCTGAAGATCGAGCGCGAGGCCCACAAGCTCGAGAAGCGCCTGTGCCGCGAGGTGGGCAAAGCCATCGTCGACTTCAACATGATCGAAGAAGGCGACAAGGTCATGGTGTGCATGTCCGGCGGCAAGGACAGCTACACCCTGCTGGACATCCTCATCCGCCTGCAGAAGCGCGCCCCCATCCGCTTCGACCTGGTGGCGGTGAACCTCGACCAGAAGCAACCCGGTTTCCCCGAGCACGTCCTGCCGGAGTACCTGGCCAGCACCGGCGTGCCGTTCCATATCGAGAACGAGGACACCTACAGCATCGTCAAGCGCCTGATCCCCGAGGGCAAGACCACCTGCAGCCTGTGCAGCCGCCTGCGCCGGGGCATCCTGTACCGCGTGGCCGATGAGCTGGGCTGTACCAAGATCGCCCTGGGCCACCACCGCGACGACATCATGCAGACGCTGCTGCTGAACATGTTCTTCGGCGGCAAGCTGAAAAGCATGCCCGCCAAGCTGGTGAGCGACGATGGCCGCCACATGGTGATCCGCCCGCTGGCCTACGTGAACGAGAAGGACACGACGCGCTGGGCGGCGCAGCAGAACTTTCCCATCATCCCGTGCAACCTCTGCGGCAGCCAGGAGAACCTGCAGCGCAAGCAGGTCGGCGAGATGCTGCGCGAGTGGGACCGCAAGTTCCCCGGCCGGGTCGAGAACATGTTTACCGCGCTGCAGAACGTGGTGCCTTCCCACCTGCTCGATGGAACGCTGCACGATTTCAAAGGTCTGAAGACCACGGGCGTCGCCAGCGAGGACGGCGACAAGGCTTTCGACCGTGAGGAATTCCCCGCTGCGCCCGGCCTGCCGGGCGTGCAGGTGGTGCAGCTGACCTGACGTATTGCGGGCCTGACAGGCCTGTCAGGCCCGGCGTACAACGGTACGTCGGATTTCCCCACCGGTTTCCTGCGCCAGCCAGCCGATCCTTCAGCCAGCGCCCTGCCCCCTTGCGTGCCTTTCACGATTCCAGGAGCTCACCATGACGATTCCGCGCTGGTTCTCATCCCTCTGCCTGTGCTTTGTTGCGGCCCTCGCGCTGGGCGGTTGCGCGTCCACCCGCGTGGTGGACAGCGACGTGCGCAGCTTCTCCACCCTGTCGGCGCTGCCGGCGCCCCCCACCTACCGCCTGGAGCGGTTGCCGTCGCAAACGGCCTACGCCCAGTCGTTCTCCACCATCGAGGCACTGGCCCAGCAGTCGCTGGCGCGCGTAGGCCTGCAGCGTGACGATGCGAACGCCAAGCTGGTGCTGCAGATCGGCGCCCAGGGCAGCTACACCCTGCCGGCCTACTGGCCCTACTACGGCGATCCGTTCTATGGCCGGTTCGGTTGGGGCTTCGGCTACGGCGGCCGCGGCGGCTGGGGCTTGGGAATGGGCACCGGCTGGATGATGGACCGCCCCCCCACCCTGCACCGCCGCGAGGTCAGCCTGGTGCTGCGCGACGCCGCCACGCAGCGCGTGGTGTACGAAACCTCGGCCCTGTACGAGGACGTGTGGACCGACGACCCCGCCATCTTCGGCATCCTCTTCGATGCAGCGCTCACCGGCTTCCCGCAGCCGCCTGCGGGCATGCGCAAGGTGCGCACGACCATCGGCCCGGTCGAGCAGCGCGGAAGCGGCGCCGCGCCGGCCACCGTCGCCCCGGCAAATGCGCCCGCCACCGCCACGCCCGTGCCCCCGGCCACGCCGGGCACGGTGGTGAAGTAATCCACTCCTGGAACGCCGCCACTGCATGGAAGCCACCCGCATCATCGCCATCCGCCACGGTGAAACCGCCTGGAATGTCGACACCCGCATCCAGGGCCA
Source organism: Pseudomonadota bacterium (assembly GCA_023460715.1). Lineage (GTDB taxonomy): Bacteria > Pseudomonadota > Gammaproteobacteria > Burkholderiales > Burkholderiaceae_C > Paracidovorax. The sequence continues at coordinate 5,651 of JAEWPH010000135.1, forward strand.
TCTGGACATTCCCCTCAACGACACCGGCCTGTGGCAGGCACAGCAGGTGGGCCAGGCGCTGGCCGGCGAGCCCGTCGCGGCGGTCTACACCAGCGACCTGCAGCGTGCGCGGGTCACCGCCCAGGCCGTGGCCGACAGCACCGGCGCCCCTCTGGTGCTGGAGCCCGGGCTGCGGGAGCGCAGCTTCGGGCAGTTGCAGGGCCGCACCTTTGCAGAGATCGAGACCCAGTTGCCCGAAGAGGCCCGCCGCTGGCGCCAGCGCGACCCCCACTTCGAGCCCGAGGGCGGCGAATCGCTGATCGTTTTCCGCGAGCGCATCACCCGCATCACCGACCAGCTGGTGCAACGGCATCCGGGCGAACTGGTGGCGCTGGTCGCGCATGGCGGCGTGCTCGACGTGCTGTACCGCGCGGCCACGGGACAGGAGCTGCAGGCCCCCCGCACCTGGAAGATCACCAACGCGGCCATCAACCGCCTGCTGTGGACCGAGAGCGGACTGACCCTGGTAGGCTGGGCGGATACGCAACACTTGGACAATGCCTCCCGCGATGAAGCCCATTCCTGAACCGCTGCGCCAGTCCGTCGGGCAGCGCGTGGACCTGATCGACACCCCCGCCCTCGTCGTCGACCTCGACGCCATGGAGCGCAACCTGCAGCGCATGGCCGAGTTCGCCCGCAAGCACCAGGTGCGCTGGCGACCGCATGCCAAGATGCACAAGAGCGCCGAGCTGGCCCTGCTGATGCAGCGTGCGGGCGCATCCGGCGCCTGCGTGCAGAAGGTGGCCGAGGCCGAGGCGCTGGCCGCCGGCGGCGTGCTGGACCTGTACATCAGCAACGAGGTGGTCGCCCCGGCCAAGCTACTGCGCGTGGCGCGCCTTGCCCACCAACTGGCCGCCAAAGGCGGGCGCCTGGCCATCGCCGTGGACAGCCTGGAAGGCATCCAGCGGCTGGCCGAGGCCATGGGGCCCGCCAGCGCAGCCGCTGCCATCGACGTGTTCGTGGAGATCGACGTGGGCCAGGGCCGCTGCGGCGTGCAGCCCGGCGAATCGGCCCTGGCACTGGCACGCGCCGTGACGCAGCACCAGGCCCTGCGCTTTGCCGGACTGCAGGCCTACCATGGCCGCGCTCAGCATCTGCACAGCGCCGCGGACCGCCGCGAAGCGATCGCCGAGGTGGTGCAGGCGGCACGTGCCACGCGCGACCTGATCGCCGCGGCGGGCATCCCCGTGCCCCTGGTCACAGGGGCCGGCACCGGCACGCTGGTGCACGAGGCCGCCAGCGGCGTCTACGGCGAGCTGCAGGCCGGTTCCTTCCTCTTCATGGATGCCGACTACGCTTCCAACGAACGCGAACTGGCCCAGCCCGCCTTCGAACATGCCCTGTTCGTGAAGACGCAGGTCATCTCCCGCTCCGACACGCATGCCGTCTGCGACGCGGGCCACAAGAGCCACGCCATCGACTCCGGCCTGCCTGTGGTGGCCCTGCTCCCCCCCGAGCGCGCGCTGCAGTACGCCAATGGGGGCGACGAGCACGGCATCCTGCGCGCGAACGACGCCAAGGCGCGCCTGCCCGCCATCGGCCGCATGCTGTGGCTGATTCCGGGCCATTGCGACCCGACGGTGAACCTGCACGACTTCATGATCGGCGTGCGGGGTGGTCTTGCCCACGGCGTGGTCGAGCGCATCATCACCGTGGACGCGCGCGGCGCGCTGACTTGAATAGTTGGCTCGTTACCGTGGGCGGAATGACAGGTAGTGGTTTTACTGGGTACTAGTGGGCCAGGGCAAGCGCGTGCAATCCACACGCCCACGCGGGGCGCGACTCGTCGGGGTACTGGTACTTCAGTTCATCGAGCGAGTTTCAACCCACGCGCCCACGCTGGGCGCGACCGAGCCGGAGGATGATGACTTTGGCATCATGGTGTTTCAACCCACGCGCCCACGCGGGGCGCGACCACCAGGCCGGCGCTATCCTCCAGATGGCGAATCTGGTTTCAACCCACGCGCCCACGCGGGGCGCGACATGAAGGCCGAGGGCATCGTGCCCACCAAGATCGAGTTTCAACCCACGCGCCCACGCGGGGCGCGACACCACTGACGAGGAGCGCCACATGGCCGACCTAGTTTCAACCCACGCGCCCACGCGG
>JAEWPH010000136.1 GCA_023460715.1 Pseudomonadota bacterium
GCGCAAGCACAGAGCGCAGGCACCCTACCTCTCCCGGCAAGGGCCGAGCGCAGCGACGGCCCGCGTGGGGCGTTCGGGTTCCCTTCTGCCCGTGCCGAGAAGCGGAGCGCGGGCAGGGCGCATGCGCGTCGGAGCGCGCATGCCGCGTGAACTGACTCGCCGTGGCTGTCCGAACGGAGCTGCTCCGCAGCGCAGTGAGTTCCACGGCGGCCCTGTCTGCGCGAGCATCGCAGGCTGCCCCGTAGCGCAAGCGCAGGGGACACGGGCAGCAGGGTCGCCCTTTCTTTGCTTACTTTCTTTCGGCGAAGCGAAAGAAAGTGAGTGCGCCGCCGGGCGCACACCCCGGCCCCGGGAAGCAGTCGCTCCAAAACATCAAAAACAATAGCTATCAGCACTTGTTACATAAGCGCTAGAAGCCAATTCGACCAAAAGAAGATCAAGCCTGAGCCATCAAGGCTTTTTCGATCCGCCGGCGGTTTACCGTGGTCTTCGGCACATGGAACGGAAACCAAGCCCGCACATCCTCTTCCAGCCCGATCCCATGCATGTAGTTGTAGATCGCCTTCTTCAACCCCAGCCCCAGCGCATCATGGTCCACCCCCGTCGGGTCGATGAACGCCACGTCGTTCTTGGCGAAGTCTCCGGGCGGCAGCGGTGCCAGCGTCACGCCGTACTCGGCCGGGTTCTGCCCCACCGGGGAATGCACCGTGCAGGCAAAGCGGTGGAAGAACCCGCTCTGGATGCAGCCGTTGGCGAACAGCTGGCGCACGTATTCCAGCGCGTCCACCGTGTCCTGCACCGTCTGCGTCGGAAAGCCGTACATCAGGTAGGCATGCACCAGGATGCCCGCATCGCTGAAGGCCTTGGTCACGCGCGCCACCTGGTCCACGCTCACGCCCTTCTTCATCAGGTTCAGCAGCCGGTCCGACGCCACTTCCAGCCCGCCCGAGATGGCGATGCAGCCGCTGTCGGCCATCAGCTCGGCCAGGTCGGGCGTGAAGGTCTTCTCGAAGCGCACGTTGCCCCACCAGCTGATGCCGGCGTTGCGCGCGATGAGTTCGTGCGACAGCGCCTTGAGCGCCTTGGGCGGCGCGGCCTCGTCCACGAAGTGAAAACCCGTCTGCCCCGTTTCGCGCACGATGGCTTCGATGCGGTCGGCCAGCACCTCGGCGCTCGCGCCTTCGTAGCGGCCGATGTAGTCCAGGCTCACGTCGCAGAAGCTGCACTTCTTCCAGTAGCAGCCGTGCGCCACGGTCAGCTTGTTCCAGCGGCCGTCGCTCCACAGGCGGTGCATGGGGTTGAGCATGTCCAGCAGCGACAGATAGCGGTCCAGCGGCAGGCCGTCCCAGGTGGGCGTGCCCACCTCGGCGAAGGCGACGTCGGCCTCCATCAGGTTCACGTACTGCACGGCGCCTTCGTCGTTGCGCACGAAGGTGCGCACCAGGCGCTGGCGGCCGCGGCGGCCTTCCAGGTGCTCCAGCAGCGCCAGCAGCGGGCGCTCGCCGGCGTCCAGCGTCACGTAGTCGAAGAAGTCGAACACGCGCGCATCGGCCAGTTCGCGCAACTCGGTGTTCACGAAGCCGCCGCCCAGCACGGTGGCGATGTGCGGGTGCCGCGCCTTGATGGCCTGGGCGATGCGGAAGGCCGCATACACGGACCCGGGGAAGGGCACGGACAGCAGCACCACCGTGGGCTGGTGGCGCTCGATGGCCTCGTGCGTGAGCTGCACCAGCAGGTCGTCCACCAGCGTCGGCGGCGCGGCCAGGGCGTCGGCCAGCGGCTCGAAGGTGGGCTGGCTGCCAGCCAGCGATTCGGCATAGCGCACGAATTCGAAGCGCTCGTCCACCGCGTCGCGCAGCACGTCGGCCAGGTCGTTCAGATACAGCGTGGCCAGGTGCTTGGCCTTGTCGGTCAGGCCCAGGGCGCCGAAGGCCCAGCCCAGCGGATCGCCGCCTTCGTCGTCCACGTACACGTCCAGCGTGGCGAAGCGCGGCCCCTCGGGCAGGTAGTGGCGGCCCGCTATGCGGTGCGCCAGCGTGCTGTCGCGCCCCTGCAGGAAGGCGATGGCCGGGCCGATGGTGGCCAGGTACCGGTCCTGCTGCGCGGCGAACGACTGCACGGCGGGGCTGCGCTTCTTCGGAGGAATGGCCTCCACCCGCGCCGCCACGGCTTTCAGCCCCTCGGGCGACAGCAGCCGCAGCACCAGCGCCAGCGCCAGGTCCTCCTGGAACGCGGCCACGCCGCGCGAGCGCAGAAAGCCCGTGAGGTAGGCGGTGGACGGGTAGGGCGTGTTCAGCTGCGTCATCGGCGGGATGACGGCCAGCACGCGGCAGGCGGTGTCGGACATGGAAGGCGTGGGGCGGGAGGGCCCCCGATTATCCCGGCCGGTGGGCCGCCGCGCTCAGGCAGGGACACTCAGGCCGAGGCACTGTGGCAATGGCATCTATCCATATGCCAGGCTCATCTGTGGGCTTGCATACCATCGCGGCTTCGGTTTTTTCTGCAAGCAAGAGGTAGTGATGAAGATGCAACGTCGGGCATGGGCCTGGAAAGTCGCGGCCGTGGCCGCTGCCGCATGTGTGGGCTCTGCGGGGGTGCTGGCGCAGCCCGCCTACCCCTCGCGCCCGGTGACGCTGGTGGTGCCCTTCCCGCCCGGCGGCAGCAGCGACACCATCGGCCGCGCCATCGCGCCCAAGCTGGGCGAGAAGCTGGGCCAGCCCGTGGTCATCGACAACCGCCCGGGCGGCGGCACGGCCGTGGCGGCCGGTTACGTGGCGCGCTCCGCGCCGGATGGCTACACGCTGCTGATCGGCTCGGGTTCCATGCTCACGCTGAACCCGGCCGTGCGCAAGGACCTGCCCTACGACTCCGTGAAGAGCTTCGAGCAGATCGGCATGCTGAGCCGCGCCGGCATGGTGCTGCTGGCCGGCAAGGACGCGCCCTTCAGCACGGTTGCCCAGGTGCAGGCCGCCGCGAAGAAGGCGCCGGGCCAGCTGCCCTATGCCTCCTTCGGCGCGGGCACGGCCTCGCATTTCACGGCCGAGATCGCCTGGCTGGCCCTGGGCGTGCAGCTGCTGCACGTGCCCTACAAGGGCAGCGCGCCCATGCTCACCGACCTCATCGGCGGACAGCTGCCGCTGGCCATGGACACCGTGGTCACCGCCGCGCCGCAGATCAAGGCGGGCAAGGTCAAGGCCATCGCCGTGGCCTCGCCCAAGCGCCTGCCCACGCTGCCGCAGGTGCCCACGTTCGCCGAAGCGGGCTTCCCGGACGTGGTGCTGGAATCGTGGGGCACCGTCATGGCGCCGCGCGGCCTGCCGGCGGCCGTGCACGCCAAGCTGGAAAAGGCCCTGATGGAAACCATGGCCGACCCCGGCGTGCGTAAGGCGCTGGCGGACCAGGGCGTCGAAGCGGTGGTCGGCCCCGCCAAGCAGGCCGACGCGCTGCTGGAGCGCGAGCTGCCGCTGATGCGCGCCGTGGCCGCCCGGGCCCGCATGAGCGCCGACTGACGGCACTGGCCCGGCTTCGGCCCCCTCGCTGGGGCCGCAGCGCGGTCACCGAAGAGTTGGTGCAGCCAGCTGAGCGTCCAGCCCCTGCAGCGCCGCGGCCAGCACCTGCGTGCCGGCCAGCACCTGCGCGGGCTCGCTCCACTCCTCGGCGCAGTGGCTGCGTCCGCCGCGGCAGGGAATGAACACCATGCCCATGGGGGCCAGGCGCGCCATCGGCA
>JAEWPH010000137.1 GCA_023460715.1 Pseudomonadota bacterium
AGCCGGGTGCGGGCGGTGGCGTGGTCGCGCCGGACTTCGCGCAGATCACCGCCCGCAACGGCGCGGCGGTGGTGAACATCAGCGTCAGCGGCACCACCAAGACGTCGCTGTCCGGCTCGGACGACGAGGACGACGACACGCCGGCCGCGCAGCAGCGCGGCGGCCGCGGCGTCGACCCGGACGACCCGTTCTACGAATTCTTCCGCCAGTTCGGCATGCCGGGCATGCCCGGCGCGCCGCGCCATCCGCGCGAGACGCCCATGCGCGGCGAGGGCTCGGGCTTCATCGTCAGCCCCGACGGCCTGATCCTCACCAACGCCCATGTGGTCAAGGGCGCCAACAGCGTGACCGTGAAGCTCACCGACCGCCGCGAGTTCCGCGCCAAGGTGCTGGGCTCCGACCCGAAGACCGACATTGCCGTGCTCAAGATCGACGCCAAGGACCTGCCCGTGGTGCAGCTGGGCAGCACCAAGAGCCTGAACGTGGGCGAATGGGTGCTGGCCATCGGCTCGCCCTTCGGCTTCGAGAACAGCGTGACGGCCGGCGTGGTCAGCGCCAAGGGCCGGGCGCTGCCGGACGACAGCTTCGTGCCCTTCATCCAGACCGACGTGGCCGTGAACCCCGGCAACTCCGGTGGCCCGCTTTTCAATGCCCGCGGCGAGGTGGTGGGCATCAACTCGCAGATCTACTCCCGCTCGGGCGGCTACCAGGGCGTGTCCTTCGCCATCCCGATCGAGGTGGCCTCCAAGGTCAAGGACCAGATCGTCGCCACCGGCAAGGCCAGCCACGCGCGTCTGGGCGTGTCGGTGCAGGAGGTGAACCAGGCGTTCGCCGACTCCTTCCAGCTCGACAAGCCCGAGGGCGCGCTGGTGGCCGGCGTGGAGCCCGGCGGGCCGGCCGACAAGGCGGGCCTGAAGTCCGGCGACGTGATCCGCAGCGTGGACGGCCAGCCCATCGTGGCCTCGGGCGATCTGCCGGCCTACGTGGGCCAGGCCGCGCCCGGCGCCAAGGTTCGCATGGGCGTGTGGCGCCACGGCAAGAGCGAAGAAATCGTCGCCACGCTGGGCGACGCCAGCGACAAGCCGTCCAAGACCGCGAGCGCCGACAAGGCGGTCGGCAAGGGCAAGCTGGGGCTGGCGCTGCGGCCGCTGCAGCCGCAGGAGCGGCGCGAGGCCGGCGTCGATGGCGGCCTGGTGATCGAGGACGTTCAGGGCCCTGCGCTGCAGGCCGGCGTGCAGCCCGGCGACGTGCTGCTGGCCATCAACGGCACGCCGGCCCAGGGCGTGGACCAGGTGCGCCAGGCCGTGGCCAAGGCGGGCAAGTCGGTGGCGCTGCTGATCCAGCGGGACGGCGACCGCATCTTCGTGCCCGTGCCGCTGGGCTGATAGGCCCGTGCTCCAGCGCTGAACGGGTCCCCGCGGTGCGCAGCGCACGGGGGGCGGGTTCAGCGCGGTCCTGATTCCCCCGTCCTACGCGGGTGCGCCCTGGGCTACCGCTATGCTTGGCGGCCCGGGCCCCGGCCTGCCATCCTTCCCCCGGGGCCGTTGCGCCGCACGCATTGCGCTGTGCCGCGCCACGGCCCTGACCGTTGTTTGCTGCCGTCCCTGCCATGCGATTGCTGCTTGTTGAAGACGACACCATGATCGGAGAGGCCGTGCACGATCTGCTGCGGGCCGAACACTACGCCGTGGACTGGGCGCGCGATGGCGCCATGGCCGACACGGCCCTGCGCACCCAGCCGTACGACGTCGTCCTGCTCGACCTGGGCCTGCCCGGGCGCGACGGCCTGTCGGTGCTGCGCGACCTGCGCGCCCGCAAGGACCGCACGCCGGTGCTCATCGCCACCGCGCGCGACGCCGTGGCCCAGCGCGTGGAAGGCCTGGACGCCGGCGCCGACGACTATTTGCTCAAGCCCTACGACATGGACGAGCTGCTGGCCCGCATCCGCGCGCTCACGCGCCGCGCCGCCGGGCGGGCCGAGCCCGCCTACGAGCACCGCGGCGTGGTCATCCAGCCCGCCACGCGCGAGGTGAGCGTGAACGGCCAGACGGTAGTGCTGTCGGCGCGCGAATGGGCCGTGCTGGAGCCGCTGCTGGCGCGCCCGGGCCGGGTGCTTTCGCGCCAGCAGCTGGAGGAAAAGCTCTACGGCTGGAACGACGAGATCAGCAGCAACGCGGTGGAGGTCTACATCCACGGCCTGCGCAAGAAGCTGGGCGCCGACCTGGTGCTGAACGTGCGCGGCGTGGGCTACATGGTGCCCAAGGCATGACGGCGGACGCTGCGCGCCAGACCGCCGCCCGCGTGCGCCGCGCCGTGCGGCCGTGGCTGCCGCATTCGCTGCGCACGCGGCTGCTGATCTTCCTGCTGGCCGCCGTGGTGCTGGCGGGGGCGGTGCAGGGCGCGCTGGCCTATCGCGGTGCGCTGGCCGAGGCGGATGCGCTGTTCGACTACCACATGGAGCAGACGGCGCTGGCCCTGCGCTCGGGCCTGCCGGTGGACGCGCGCGGCCTGGGCACGGGCCTGCCGGCCGAGGACGAGAACCACGAATTCATCGTGCAGGTGTGGACCAACGAAGGCCTGCGCATCTTCGAATCCGCCGTGGGCGCGGCGCTGCCGCAGATCGCCGTGCTGGGCTTCACCGACGTGCGCGCGCGCGGCGCCACCTACCGCGTGTTCTCGCTGCAGAGCCGATCGCAGGTCATCCAGGTGGCGCAGAACATGGCCGTGCGGCGCGAGATGGCGGGCCAGCTGGCCCTGCGCACGCTGGCACCGCTGGCCATCATGGCGCCGCTGCTGGCACTGGCCGTATGGTGGGTGGTGAGCGGCTCGCTCGCGCCCGTGGAGCGCGTGCGCCGGCAGGTGGCGCAGCGCCAGGCCGACGATCTGTCGCCGGTGGATGGCGGCGCTCTGCCGGACGAGGTGCGGCCGCTGGTGGACGAGCTGAACCTGCTGCTGGCCCGCGTGCAGCGCGCGTTCGAGGCGCAGCAGCACTTCGTGGCTGATGCCGCGCACGAGCTGCGCTCGCCCCTGGCGGCGCTCAAGCTGCAGGTGCAGGGCCTGCAGCGCGCGGGCGACGGGCCGGCGCGCGACGTGGCTGCAGCGCGCCTGGCCGCGGGCATCGACCGCGCCACGCGGCTGGTGGAGCA
>JAEWPH010000138.1 GCA_023460715.1 Pseudomonadota bacterium
GGCTCGGGCGGTGGCGGCGGGGCGACCTCGCGCGGCGCGGCCTGCTGGGGCACGGCGGACCACAGCTCGGCCTCCACGGCCGGTTGGTCCGCGCTGCTCTTCCAGTTGACGCCCCAGGTCAGCGCGCCGATGAGCGCCACGTGCACGAGCACCGCGAGGGCCACGGCGCGCATGCGGCCGGGAGGGCGGGGCGGGGCAAGCTGGTCGCGGTCGTTGGTGGCGTGCATGCGTTGGGAAAGAAGCAAAAAACGGGGCAGCCGCCGGGCGGTCAGCTGCCCGACTTGACGGACAGGCCGACGCGCTGGACGCCGGCCTTTTGCAGGGCGTCCATGGCTTTCACCACGGACTCATAGCTCACGGCCTTGTCGGCCGTGATGAGCACGGGCGTGCCTTCGGGCTGCGTGGTCTGCCAGGAGCGCGCTGCGGCGCCCAGGCTGTCCAGGGTGACGGTGCGCTCGTTGCCATCCGTCTTGAGCTGCAGGCTGCCGTCGCGCTGGACGATCACCTGACCAAAGGTCTTGGGCGCCTTGACGCCCTTGCCCACGGAAGGAACGTTGATGCTGCTCGGCGTGAGCATGGGCGCAGTCACCATGAAGATGATCAGCAGCACCAGCATCACGTCGATGAACGGCACCATGTTGATTTCGTTCATCGAACGGCGGCGGCTGCCGCCACGGGAGGCCATTGCAGGCATATCAGCTCTCCGTTACGTCAATGGCCCGAGGGCGAGCCGGGCTGCGAGCCCAGATTGCGCTGGAGGATGTTGGAGAACTCTTCGATGAAGGTTTCCTGGTGCGTGGCCACCCGGTCGATGTCACGGGCGAAGCGGTTGTACGCGATCACGGCCGGGATGGCGGCGAACAGGCCGATGGCGGTCGCCACCAGCGCCTCGGCGATGCCGGGGGCCACCGTGGCCAGCGTGACCTGTTCCATGCCGGCGAAACCGGTGAAGGCGTGCATGATCCCCCACACCGTGCCAAACAGGCCCACGTAGGGCGAGACCGAGGCGACGGAACCCAGGAAGGACAGGCTGGACTCGATCACGTCCATCTCGCGCTGGAAGCTCGCGCGCATGGCGCGGCGGGCGCCGTCCAGCAGCGTGCCGGGGTCGGAGATGCGGCGCTCGCGCAGTTTCTGGTATTCGCGCATGCCGCTGGCGAAGATGCGTTCCATCGGGCCGGCGTTCTTGGCGTTCTGCACGGCGCCGGCGTACAGGTCATTGAGGCTGTTGCCCGACCAGAAGTCGCGCTCGAAGTCTTCGTTGAGCGAGCGCACGCGCTTGAGCGCGAACAGCTTGCGGAAGATGGCGGCCCAGCTCGCTATCGAGACACCGATGAGCAGCAGCATGACCAACTGGACGACCCAGCTGGCGTTCAGCACCAAGCTGACGATGGACATGTCTTGGGAATTCATGGTCTTGAGAGAGTTTCCAGAAGGGTGCCCGGAATGCGCGCGGGACGCAGGGTGGAGGCATCCACCCATCCGATGCGGATCGTGCCTTCGCACAGCAGCACAGGGCTAGATTCAGTCATTTGCTCTGGTTTCAGGAGCGCTTGCTGGCGTATTGTCATGGAAGCCCGACCGGCTTCCTGTAGGTCGGCGGTAACAATCAGTGTGTCATCCAGGCGCGCCGGACGGTGGTAGCGCAGCTGCGCGTCGGTTACGACAAACATGCCGCCCGTGAGTTCCCGCAGGGACTGCTGGCCCACGCCCAGCGAGCGCAGCCACTCGGTGCGCGCGCGCTCGAAGAATCGGAGGTAGTTGGCGTAGAACACGATGCCGCCGGCATCGGTGTCCTCCCAGTAGATGCGTACCGGCCAGTGGAATGCCATGGTGTTGCCGTGCCCGCCTTCAGCCGATGTGCGTGCGCAGCCGCGCCACGGCTTCCTGCAGCTGCTCCATGGAGTTGGCCGTGGAAAACCGCACGAAGCGCTGCGTGTCTGCCGTGCCGAAGTCGCGGCCGGGCGTGATCGCCAGGTGGGCGCGCTGCATGAGCGCGAAGGCGAAGTCCCAGCTGCCTTCCACGCCCAGCCGCTGTGCGGCCTGCGTGCAGTCGGCCCAGGCGTAGAACGCCCCGTCGGGCATCACCGGCACGGTCAGGCCCAGCGATTGCAGCGCGGGGATGAAGAAGTCGCGGCGGGCCTTGAACTCCGCGCGGCGGCGTTCGAACTCGGCGATGCTTTCGGCTTCGAAGCAGGCGAGCGCGGCATGCTGCGCGATGGTCGAGGCGCAGATGAACAGGTTCTGCGCCAGACGCTCCACCACAGGAACCATGGCCTCGGGCACCACCATCCAGCCCAGGCGCCAGCCCGTCATGTTGAAGTACTTGCTGAAGCTGTTGATGCTGATGACGTTATCGTCGATGGCCAGGGCGGTCTGGCTGAACGCGTCGTCGTAGGACAGGCCCAGGTAGATCTCGTCAACCAGCGTGATGCCGCCGCGTGCCTGTACCACGCCGTGGATGCGGCGCAGTTCCTCGGGGGCGATGGACGTGCCCGTGGGGTTGGAGGGCGACGCCAACAGCACCCCGCGTGTCCTGGCGCCCCAGGCCGCCTCGACCTTGGCGGCGCTGAGCTGGAAGCGCTCCTCGGCGGTGGTCGGGATCAGCACCGCCCGGCCTTCTGCAGCGCTCACGAAGTGGCGGTTGCAGGGGTAGCTCGGGTCGGGCATGAGGATCTCGTCGCCGGACTCGATCAGTGCCAGACAGGCCAGCTGCAGCGCCGCCGAGGCCCCGGCCGTGACCACGATGCGCCGCGCCGGCACGTCGACGCCGAAGCGCTGGGCGTACCAGCCGCTGATGCGCTCGCGCAGGGCTTCCAGACCCAGGGCGTTGGTGTACTGCGTGGCGCCGGCGCGCACGGCGCGGTCGGCGGATTCCTGTACCAGCGGGGGTGCGGTGAAGTCGGGCTCGCCGATGTTCAGGAAGATCATCGGGTCGCGCGTGCCGGCCACGTTGCGCGCCAGGGCCTGGGCGGCCTTGGCCACCTCCATCACATAGAACGGTTCGATGCGCTCGGCGCGTGTGGAGAACTTCATGGGCAGGTGTTTCCGGCGGGCGAAGCGCCGGTAATGCAGGGAGGGCGGGACGGGAGGGATGCGCGAGGCACGCTGCCGGCGATGGGGTGCACGCGGCAGCAGGCCCTTGTCAGTTCCCCGGCGCGGCGGGTACTGCCTGGCTCTTGTCTGCCGCGACTTCCGCCGCACGCAGCTGGGGCGCCAGGCCGTTGAGCACGCCGTTGACGTACTTGTGGCCATCCGTGCCGCCGAATTCCTTGGCCAGCTCGATGCATTCGTTGATCACCACGCGCCAGGGCACGTCCAGGCAGTGCTGGAACTCGTACACGCCGATCCACATGGCGGCGTGCTCGATGGGCGAGATCTCGGCCATCTTGCGGTCCAGCTTCGGTGCGATCAGCGCGTCCAGCGCTTCGGCGGTGTTGATGCAGCCGTGCAGCAACGCGTCGTAGTGGGCGGAGTCGGCCTTGTGGAAGCCCGCCAGGTCACGCGTGAAGGTGTCGATCGCCGTGGCCTCGTTGCGGGCCACCAGATGCTGGTACAGCGCCTGCAGGGCGAATTCGCGGGCCCGGCTGCGTGTGGACTTGGAGCCGGCCTTGCGGGCGCCGGTGCTGGTGACGCCGGTGCGTGACTGGCGCGGCGGGCGCTTGGCGCCGGGGGTCGAATCGCTCACGCCAGTTCCTCCAGCAGATGGGCCATTTCCACGGCCACGCGGGCAGCGTCCGCGCCCTTTTCAGTCTGGCGGGCGATGGCTTGCTCCATGTTCTCGGTGGTGATGATCGCGTTGGCGATGGGGATCTGGTAGTCGAGTGCCAGGCGCGTCACGCCGGCGCCGGATTCGTTGGCCACCAGCTCGAAGTGGTAGGTCTCGCCACGGATGATGCAGCCCAGGGCGATGAGCGCGTCGTATTCGTCACGCTCGGCCATGGCCTGCAGGGCCACGGGCACTTCGAGTGCGCCGGGCACCAGCACGTGGTGGATGTGCTTTTCCTGCACGCCGAGCGCGATCAGTTCCGCGCGGCAGGCTGCTGCCAGCGTGTTGGTGATGCTTTCGTTGAAGCGGGCCTGGACGATGCCGATGTGCAGCTTCTTGCCATCGAGCTTGTTCGCCGTTCCTTTGTCTGCGCCAAACATGGTGCTGTTCCTTCTTGTCGTTGCGTGCCCCTCGTGCCGGGAGGCGCCGGTTCGCGTGTGCGCCGGCGGTCAGGCCTTGGGGATGTATCCGGTGATTTCGAGGCCGTAGCCGGCCATGCTGGGCATGCGCCGCGGCTGGCCCATGAGCTGCATCTTGGCCACGCCGCATTCGCGCAGGATCTGCGCGCCCACGCCATAGGTGCGCAGGTCCATGCGGCCTCGCTCGGGCGCGTGCGCGGAGCGGGCCTTGCCCTCGAACTGTTCGAGCAGCTGCTCGGCCGTCTCGCCGCAGTTCAGCAGCACGGCCACGCCGCGCCCCTGGCTGGCGATGTACTGCAGGCTGGTATCCAGGCCCCACGAGTGCATGGCGCGGTTCACTTCCAGCGCGTCCAGCACGGACAGCGGCTCATGCACGCGCACGGGCACGCTGTCGTCCGGACCCCACTCGCCCTTGACGAGCGCCAGGTGCACGGCCTGGCTGGGCTCGTCGCGGAAGGCGTGCGCGGTGAATTCGCCGAAGGCGGTGGGCAGCTGGCGCGTGCCGACCTTCTGCACCAGCGATTCGTGGCGGCTGCGGTATTCGATGAGGTCGGCGATGGTGCCGATCTTGAGGCCGTGCTCGGCCGCGAAGATCTGCAGGTCGGGCAGGCGGGCCATGGTGCCGTCGTCCTTCATCACCTCGCAGATCACGGAGGACGGGCTGCAGCCGGCCATGGCGGCCAGGTCGCAACCGGCTTCGGTGTGGCCGGCGCGCATGAGCACGCCGCCGTCCACGGCCTGCAGCGGGAAGATGTGGCCGGGCTGCACCAGGTCGGCCGCCACGGCATTCGGGGCGACGGCGGCCTGCACGGTGCGCGCGCGGTCGGCGGCCGAGATGCCGGTGGTCACGCCCGTCGCGGCTTCGATGGAGGCGGTGAACGCCGTGCCCATCTTGGTGCCGTTGCGCGCCACCATGGGCGGCAGCTTGAGCAGTTCGCAGCGCTCGCGGGTGAGGGTCAGGCAGATCAGGCCGCGGCCGAAGCGGGCCATGAAGTTGATGGCTTCGGGCGTGACGTGGTCGGAGGCGAGCACGAGGTCGCCTTCGTTCTCACGGTCTTCCTCATCCACCAGGATGACGATGCGCCCGGCGCGCATCTCGGCCACGATGTCTTCGACCGGCGAGATGGGGGCGGGACTGAGGGGGGAGTTCATGGGGCTGGGGCTTTCGGGTGGGCCGCCGGGCCGGGCGCAACGCGTGTCTCCGGAGGCGGCGGCGGGCTCCTGCTGGCGGAGCCGCTCCCAAAGAACAGGCGATGCGGCGGGGCCGCACGGTGCGGGAGCGCTGCGCTCCCAGCGGGCGATTCTAAGGCAACGCTGAACAAACTCCTCTCGCGCTGCGCATCTCTGCTGGGGGCGGTCTGCCACGTTGCCAACCCCCGCCATCGCGGCGGCTGGTGCCTTGGTTCGCGCCTTGCAGCCACATCCCCCGGCAGGGCGCGCCGCTTCGCGGTGACTTGTTCAGCGCCGCCCTCAGCGCAGGGCGCCCCGGCTTGGACAACGTCAAATGCCGGGCGCTTCAAGCTGCAGGTCGCTGGTCGGGTAGGCCACGCAGGGCAGGATGCAGCCCTCGGCCTTTTCCTCGGCGGAGAGGCCGGGCCATTCGATCTCGTAGCGCACGCTGCCATGGGCCAGCACGCCGATGCAGGTGCGGCAGGTGCCGTTGCGGCACGAGCTGGGCCAGTCGATGCCGCCTTGCTCCAGCGAATGCAGCAGCGACTGCTCGGGCCAGGCATCGCATTGGGTGCCGTCGTCGCCCACGCGGGCGATGAAGAAAGGGGGCAGGGGAGCGTCGGCCATGGACAGTGCGAGGTGTTGAGGGTGTTTTATGGCTCTGGCGCTTATGGGATAAGCGCATAAAGCTATAAATAGTATAGCATTTGATCGATCGGCTGGCCGTGCAGGCGCTGCCCGCTCGTCTGCCTCATTTTTCAGCACTCCAGCGGCTTGCCTTATGAATCAAGGGCTTGCGGCCGCCATACAGCGGTTGTCAAAACTTATCCACATGATTGTCCAGCGCCGGCAGGGATAACCAAGGCACGGCGCAGGCCAGGGTGCTTAAAAAAACAGCACTATCACCGGATCCCTTGCAAATCAAGGACTTGGAATCCCCATACAGCGCTTGTCCTCAGTTATCCACACGATTGTCCAGCGATCGCAGGGATAACCGAGGCCTCGCCGCACCCTGAATGCCTTGCTGAGGCTCTGACGCCGCGTTCGATGCCGCCCGTTTCCGAGTGCGCAAGGGTGGTTGTTCGTCCCATGCCCGTTTGCCTAAAAAGGAGGCAATACGACGATGGGCCTTGCAAATCAACGACTTGCCGTGGTCATACAGCGGTTGTTCAGGGTTATCCACACGATTGTCCAGCGGATGCGGGCATAACTGCGCCGCCGCCGTTCAATCCTCGACCTTGACGCCTTTCCAGAAGGCCACGCGGCCGCGGATGTGCTCGGCGTCGGGCTTGGGGTCCGCGTAGGTCCAGGCCGCGTCCGCGTTCAGCTCGCCGTTGACCAGCAGCGACAGGTAGGTGGCCTGGCCCTTCCAGGCGCAGGAGGTCTTGTGGTTGCTGAACGTGAAGTGCTCGCGCCGCAGCGAAGCCTCAGGAAAGTAATGGTTGCCTTCAACGAGCACGGTGTCGTCGCTCTCGGCCAGGGTAGCGCCGTTCCAGGTGGCTTTCATTGGAACTCCTTTCTGGGAGGTGGGGAGGGGATGGATGCCGCCGCCCATCATGCCCGGTCTGGGTGGCGCAGGCGTGACCTGTGTGGCGGGGGCCGCGCCGGCCGTGCGTCGCGCAGGATGCTGCGCGACACCCTGCGGCTGCCGTACAGTGGCGCGCGGAGTGGCACGGCGGGCCGCGCAGCCACTGCGGGCCGATACACCGCCTCCACTTACATCACAAATCACAACCCAGGAGATCCAAGACATGTCCCTCGACTTCCAAGGCCGCGTGGCCATCGTGACCGGCGCCGGTGGCGGGCTGGGCCGCCAGCATGCGCTGGCGCTCGCGGCCCGCGGCGCGAAGGTGCTCGTGAACGATCTGGGCGGCACGGTCGACGGCAGCGGCGGTTCGGTGTCCGCCGCACAGGCCGTGGTGGACGAGATCCGCGCGGCCGGTGGGCAGGCGCTGGCCAACGGCGCGTCGGTCACCGACTTCGCCGCCGTGCAGGCGATGGTGGCGCAGGCCGTCGATGCCTGGGGCCGCGTGGACATCCTGGTGAACAACGCCGGCATCCTGCGCGACAAGTCGTTCGCCAAGATGGACATGGACGACTTCCGGCTGGTCGTGGACGTGCACCTGATGGGCGCCGCGCACTGCTGCAAGGCGGTGTGGGCCCGCATGGTGGAGCAGAAGTACGGCCGCATCGTCATGACGACCTCGTCGACAGGTCTGTACGGCAACTTCGGCCAGGCCAACTACGGCGCGGCCAAGCTGGCGCAGGTGGGCCTGATGCAGACGCTGGCCATCGAAGGCGCCAAGCACGGCATCCACGTGAACGCCCTCGCACCCACGGCCGCCACGCGCATGACGGAAGGCCTCATGCCCGAGGACGTGCTGGCTGCTCTCAAACCCGAAGCGGTGGTGCCCGCGATGCTGGTGCTGGCGCACGAGACCGCGCCGACGCGCACCATCCTGTGCGCCGGGGCGGGCACCTTCGAAGCCGCGCACATCACGCTGACGCAGGGGGTGCACATCGGCGCGGGCGACGACGCCCCCGAGCAACTGGCCGCCCGCCTGGGCGAGGTGGTGGACCGCGCGGGCGATACGGTGCCGGCCAGCGGAGCGGCGCAGGGCACGAACGAGGTGGGCAAGGCGCTCGCTGCCCGCACGCCGCGCGCTATACCGTAAACGGCACGGGCAGGCGCGCGGACGGCCAAAGTGCCCTGTGATCCGGCCAGCGCTTGACGGGGCGCCGGGCAGCCGGGCGCCCGGCGTGCTAAGTTCCGGCCCCACAAGAGATGGATCGGCAATAAACACATGAGCAAACTGCACGAGCGCATCCAAGCGCAGCCCCCCGAGCGCCTGGCCGGCATCCGCCGCGGCATCGAAAAGGAAGGCCTGCGCGTGCTGCCTGGCGGCGGGCTTGCGCTCACGCCGCATCCGCCGGCCCTGGGGTCCGCGCTGACGCATCCCCATATCACCACCGACTATTCGGAATCGCAGATCGAGCTGATCACCGGAGCCCACCGGAGCGTGCAGGCCAGCCTGGACGAGCTCACCGCCACGCACCAGTTCGTCTACCGCGTGCTCCAGCAGCAACAGCCCGGGGGCGAGATGCTCTGGGTGTCCAGCATGCCCTGCGGACTGCCCACCGACGAGACCATTCCGCTGGCGCGCTACGGCGCATCCAACGTGGGCCGGGCCAAGAGCGTGTACCGCATGGGGCTGGGCCACCGCTACGGGCGGCGCATGCAGACGATCTCGGGCGTGCACTACAACTGGTCGCTGCCCGGCGTGACGAGCGAGGAGTACTTCGCGCTGATCCGCAATTTCCGCCGGCAGGCCTTCGTGCTGCTGTATCTGTTTGGTGCCTCGCCGGCGCTGTGCCCCTGTTTCGTGGCCGGCCGCGAGCATGCGCTGCAGCCGCTCGGCACCGGCCAGCATGCGCTGTACCTGCCGCACGCCACCTCGCTGCGCATGGGGCGCCTGGGCTACCAGAGCGATGCGCAGGCGACGCTGGCCGTGAGCTACAACGGGCTGGAAGGCTACGCGCGCTCGCTGTACGAGGCGCTGACGCGGCCGTACCCGGCCTACGAAGCCGTCGGCGTGCTCAATCCGGGCGGCGAATACAACCAGCTGGGCACCAGCCTGCTGCAGATCGAGAACGAGTTCTACGGCACCATCCGCCCCAAGCGCACGGTGCGCAGCGGAGAGCGCCCGCTCGACGCCCTGCACGAGCGCGGCGTGGAGTACGTGGAGGTGCGTCTCATGGACCTCGACCCTTTCGCTTCCGTCGGCATCACCGCGCAGACGATGCGCCTCCTCGACGTCTTCCTGCTGCACTGCCTGCTGTCGGACAGCCCTCTGGACACGCCGCAGGAGATTGCCGAGCTCAAGCGCAACCAGCACCTGGCCGCCGAGCGCGGCCGCGAGCCTGGGCTGCGCCTGCAGCGGGGGGGCGAGAGCATTGTCCTGGCCGACTGGGCTGCCGAGGTGCTGGCCGAATGCGTGCCCCTGGCCGCCGCGCTGGACAAGGCCCAGGGCGGCGACGCCCATGCAGCCGCACTGGAGCAGGCGAGGGCGCTCGTGGCTGCGCCCGAGCAGACGCCGTCGGCCCGCGTGCTGGCCGAACTGCAGGGCCGCCACGCCGACAGCTTCACCGCGTTCGCGCTGCACCGGGCCGAGGTCGCCCGGGACGATCTTCTGGCGCTGCCCTGGAGCGATGCCCAGCAGCGTCAGTTCGCGGCCTTGGCTGAGCAATCGCTGGCCGATCAGAAGGCCATCGAAGCGGCCGACTCCCTGCCGTTCGAGGCCTGGCGCCAGCAGTACATGGCCATCCGCCCCTTGGCTTGAGCGGGGGGCGACGTGGCCAGGTGATCAGGACCGTCGCGCAAGAAACCGGTCCTGAGCCTGCGGCCTACGCAGTGCATCGCTGGTGCGCCGCTTGTGCCACCGGGGCCGCCATCGCACACTGCCTTCCGTGAATCCGTTGCCTCTTCGTTCCTCCGTGCGCAGCCGGCTGCGTGCCGCCATGCGCGTGGCGCTGAGCCACTACGTCGCCAATGGCATCTCGGTGGCCGTCGGGCTGATGCTCATCTCTGCCCTGGTGCATGTGCTGTTCGGTGCCGCGGCCGCCTCGGCGGCGTCGGTGGGGGTGATCGTCACCGCGCCGCCGGACCTGCCGGGGCCGCGCCGCGGCAAATTCCTGCAGATGCTGCCGGCGCCGTTGCTGGGGCTGCCGCTGTTCCTGGGCGTGCAGTTGCTGCAGGACCAGCCGCTGGCCCTGGGAGCGCTGATCGTGCCGGCCACCTTCGTGTCCTTTCTGGCGATGGCTTGGGGCCGGCGCGGCATTCCGATCGCGGTGGCGCTGATGTTCTCGGCCCTGTTCTCGATGGCAGTACCCGCGCACGAAGGGCCGGGCGCGCTCGACGCGTCCTTGCGCACCACAGGCTACTTCGGCCTGGGCGCAGGCCTGTACGTGCTGTACAGCGTGCTTGCCCATCTGGCGCTCAACGGGCGCTACCGCGTGCAGCTGGTGGCCGACGCGCTGCTGGCGCTGGCGGCGCTGATGCGCGTGCAGATGCGCCAGTTCGGCACCACGGGCCGCGGGGGCGATGGTGCCGCGGGCCGGCCGCTGACGGGGGAGCTGTTGAGCCGCCACGCGGCCCTGGCGGACCAGTTGCAGTCGGCGCGCGACGTGGTGCTGGAATCGCCCCGGACGCCGCGGCGCCAGCGGCTGGCCGGCATGCTGGTGCTGGTGCTGGAGATGCGCGACCACCTGCTGGCCTGCGAGCTCGACCTGGATACGCTGCAGGCCCACCCCGGGCAGGCTCCCGTGCTGCTGGGTCTGCAGGCGCTGCTGCGCGAGATGGCCCGTGATGTGGCGCGCCTGGCCGACGCCCTGCTGCTGGGCCGCACGCCGCAGCCGGTGCCCGATCGGCGCGCCCGGCTGGCCGAGCTGCGCTGGTCTGCCGATGCCGGCCTGCCACCGGCCCAGGGAAGCGGGCCTTCGCCGCAGTTGCTGGCCCGGGCACTGGCCGACCGCATGGGGCACATCGGCGACGAACTGCAGCGGCTGGTGGCCCTGGCGCGCGGAACGGCCGAGCCCAACCTGGCCGTGGTGCGCGCCAACTGGCAGATGTTCGTGAGCCCCACGGCCTGGTCGTGGCAGCCCTTCGCCGGCCTGTGGCGGTGGGATGCGCCGCCGCTGCGCCACGCGCTGCGGGCGTCCCTGGCCATCGGCACCGGCTATGCCGTGTCGCTCGCACTGCCCTGGGGCACCCATGCGTACTGGATCCTGCTGACCATCGTGGTGGTGCTGCGCGGCAGCCTGGCGCAGACGCTGGAGCGGCGCAACGCCCGCGTGGCCGGCACGCTCCTGGGCTGCGTGCTGGCGCTGGGCGTGCTCTCCGCGCACTTTTCGCCGCTGGCGCTGATCGCCTGCCTGACGCTGGCCCAGGCCGTGGCGCATGGTTTTGCGGTGCGGCGTTACCTCGTCACCGCCGTGGCGGCCACGGTGCTGGGGCTGGTGCAGTCGCACATGCTGAACCACGGCGTGAGCACGACCTTCGCGCTGTTCGAGCGGATGGCCGATACGCTGATCGGCACGGGCATCGCCTGGGCGTGCAGCTATGTGCTCCCGTCGTGGGAGCGGTCGCAGATTCCGGCGCTGGTCGCCCGCACGGTGGCGGCCCAGGCGCGGCATGCGCGCGTGGCGCTGGCGCTGGGCCAGCTGCAGGCGGTGGACAACGCCCCTGAGCTGGCCTGGCGCCTGGCGCGGCGCGAGGCCTACGACAGCCTGTCCGCCCTGGTGCAGGCCACCGGCCGCTCGCTCAGGGAGCCCCGCGCGGTGCGGCCACCGGTCGCCACGCTGGAACGCCTGCAGGCCCATTGCTACCAGCTGCTGGCCCAGCTCACGGCGGTCAAGACCATGCTGCTGCTGCGCCGGGGGCGGCTGCAGCCCGAGCGGGTGGAGGGCCCGCTGGCGCACGCGGCCGAACGCATCGACGCCGTGCTCACCGGGGCCCACCCTGCGGCTCCGTTGGACGGTGACCGGCGGCGCGCCGTGGCGGCGGGGCCCGAGCCGCTGCCGGACCCGTTCGAGCACGATCTCCATCCGTGGCTGCTGCGCCGGCTGGCGCTGGCCGAGACGCTGGCGGCCGATCTGCGCGCCGACGCCGATGAGGTGCGCTGCCGATTCCTCTGAATCGGCGGGAGCCGGGGCCGGGTGGCACGGGGCGCCCGATCCCTCGGCCAAGTGGCGTGGGCCGTGCCCAATGCCCTCCCTGCATGGGCAGTGGGTGGTTATCGGCGAACCGCCCTGGCGCGCGTTCAGCGCTCCTTGCCCATCACCATGTCGGGCAGCGCGGTGACGATCTCGGGGAAGGCGGTGATCAGCGCGATGCACACCACCAGGCACAGGAAGAACGGAATGGCGGCCTTGGCGATGAGGGTGCTGTCCTTGCCCGTCATGTTCTGCAGCACGAAGAGGTTGAAGCCGACCGGCGGCGTGACCTCGGCGATCTCGACCAGCAGCACGATGAAGATGCCGAACCAGATCAGGTCGAACCCGGCCTTCTGGATCATGGGCAGTACGACGGCGCTGGTCAGCACGATCATGCTGATGCCGTCCAGCGCCGTGCCGAGGATCAGGTAGACGATGGTCAGCACGCCGATGAGGGCGAAGGGCGACAGGTTCATGGCATTGACCCATTCCGCCAGTTCGCGCGGAATGCCGGTGAAGGCCATGGTCTTGGTCAGGAAGGCAGCGCCGGCCAGGATGAACATGATCATGCAGCTGGTGCGCGTGGTGCTCATCAGCCCTTCGCTGAAGTTCTTCCAGGTGAGCGACCGGCTCCACAGCGCCAGGCCCAGCGAGCCCACCACGCCGAAGGCCGCGCACTCGGTGGCCGTCGCGTAGCCGGCCACCAGCACCCACACGATGAAGACGATGAGCACCGCCACGGGAATCAGGTTGCCCGACTGGCGGATCTTCTGGGCGAACGTGGTGGGTGCGTCGGCCGGCGGGACCTTGTCCGGGTTGCGCAGGCTCCACCAGCCGATGTAGCCGGAGAACAGCAGCATCAGCAGCAGGCCGGGCAGGAAGCCGGCCAGGAAGATGCGGATGATGGATGCGTCGGCCGCGACGGCGTACACCACCATGGTGATCGACGGCGGAATCAGAATGCCCAGCGTGCCCGCCGTGGCCAGCGAGCCCAGCGCCATGCGCTCGTCGTAGCCGCGCTTGAGCAGTTCCGGCAGGGCCACCTTGCTGATGGTGGCGCAGGTGGCAGCCGAGGAGCCGGACACCGAGCCGAAGATGCCGCAGCCCAGGATGGTGGTGTGCATCAGCCGGCCGGGAATGCGGTTGAGCCAGGGGCGCAGGCCCTCGAACATCTCTTCGCTGAGCTTGGTGCGAAAGAGGATCTCCCCCATCCAGATGAACAGCGGGAGGGCGGCCAGCTCCCAGCTGGCGTTGCTCTCCCAGAAGGCCGAGAACAGGTTCTTGCCCGGTTGGGTCGAGGTGAAGAAGGCCTGGCCGACCCAGCCGCAGATGGCCAGCGTCATGGCGATCCACACGCCGCCGGCCAGCAGCACGATCATCAGCAGCAACAGGATGCCGCCCACCATCAGGATATCCATGGGGAACTTTCGAAGCCTAGGGAGAGGAGGGGATCAGGCGCAAGCTGCTCCGCAGTCCTGCCGTGCGGGTGCCGCAGTGGACAACGCATGGCCCGCGCGCTGCCGGGTGCGGGAGCGTGACAGACCGGGCCATGGGGGCGCCATGCTCAGATGTCGGAGGAGAAGTCTCCGCGTGCGTGCCGCTCCTCGACCTCGCGCACGAAGGTGGGCACGCCGCCGCGCAGCACGATGACGAATTCATCCACCACGGCCACCAGCAGCAGCACGGAGCCGATGGCGAAGCTCAGCTGCGGAATCCACATCGGCAGAGGCAGCAGCCCTTGGGCGATGTCGTTGAATTCCCAGCTCTCGTAGGTGAACAGGCACGCCGACCACGCCAGGTACGCCACCGCCACCGAGCCAATGGCCAGGCTCACCACCTCGAACTGCCGCCGTCGCCGCGGGGGCAGCTTCTCCAGCAGCAGGGTGACGCGCACGAAGTCACCGTGCTTGAAGGCGTGTGCCATGGCGAAGAAGGCAGCGGCGGCGCAGAACCACGCCACCACGTCGTTCAGCGCGCCGGTGCGCACGCCCATCTCGCGCAGCACGCTCTGGGCGATCATCAGCACGCAGATGAGTGCGACGAACACGGCGCCCAGGGCGCCGGCGCCGAGATAGAGGCGGTCAAGAAAGCGGCGCATCGTCAGCGTCCGTCGCGTCACTTGGCCGGCGCGGACTTGCGGTACGCGGCGACGATGGCCTCGCCGTCGGGGCCGGCCTTCTTGAGCCAGTCGGCCAGCATGATGTCGCCGACCTGGCGCATGTCCGCCACCAGCTTGGGCGAGGGCGGCAGGATCTTCATGCCCTTCTCGGTCAGGGCCTTCTTGTACCAGTCATTCTTCTCGGCGCTGACCTTCCAGCCGCGCGCCTCGGCCTCGGCCGCCGCCTTGAGCAGGCCGTCCTGCGCGGGCTTGTCGAGCGCGTCGAATGCCTTCTTGCTGACGATGACCGCGTTCTTGGGCAGCCAGGCCTGCGTGTCGTAGAAGTACTTGATGCTCTCGTAGAGCTTGCTGTCGTACCCGGTGGAGCCCGACGTCATCATCGACTCGACCACGCCGGTCGCCATGGCCTGGGACAGTTCCGCGGCCTGGATGGTGACGGGTTGCGCGCCGATCAGTTCGGCGATCTTGGCCGTGGCGGGGCTGTAGGCGCGCCATTTGATGCCGCGCAGGTCGGCCACCGAGGCCAGTTCCTTCTTGGCGTAGATACCCTGCGGCGGCCAGGCCACGGTGTACAGCAGGCGCAGGCCCTGGGCATTGAGCAGCTTCTCCAGCACGGGCTTCTGCGCGTCGTACAGGCGCTTGGAGTCCGCGTACGAGGTGGCAAGGAAGGGAATGCCGTCGGCGCCGAAGATGGGGTTCTCGTTCTCGAAGTTGGGCAGCAGGATTTCCCCCGCAGGCGCCTGGCCGCCCTGCACGGCGCGCTTGATCTCGTTGGCCTTGAACAGCGAGGCGTTGGCGTGCACGGTGATCTTGAGCTTGCCGCTGGTGGCCGCGTCCACGTCCTTGGCGAACTGCTGCAGGTTCTCGGTGTGGAAGTTGGTGATCGGGTAGGCGGACGCCAGGTCCCACTTGGTCTGGGCCATGGCCGAGGGCACGCCCAGGCTGCCGGCCAGACCGATGGCGAGCAGGGAGAGGGTTCTACGCTTCATCATCTTGGGTACTCCACAGTGGTTGGGACGTTCGCTTCCGCGACGGACTGTAAGCCGGGGTGGGCCGGCACGGCCTAGGGGCTTTACCTGTGTGTCGACAAATCGCCGGCAAATCATCGGGGTGCTGCCTACAATCAGTCGGCATGCACAAGCCATGCCAGCACCGTGTTCCAAGAAGGGGATTCCTGCCATGAAGCCAGCCGCCCAACCCAAGCCCGGGCATGCGCCCATCGTGTCGTCGGCGCATCTCGTGTCGGCCCACAGCGCGGAGATGAGCGAGTTCGAGTTCGGACTGATCGTGGCGGGCAATGCCTTCGAGCGCTGGATCGTGCACTGCATGGCGGCGGCGGGCCTGCGCGACCTGACGCCGCTGGACGTGATCGTGCTGCACCACGTCACGCACCGGGCGCGCGACAAGCGCCTGGCGGACATCTGCTTCATCATGAATGTGGAGGACACCCACGTGGTGAACTACTCGCTCAAGAAGCTGCTGTCGCTGGGTGTGGTGGCGTCGAGCAAGAACGGCAAGGACGTGACCTATGCCGCCACCGAGGCCGGCAAGGCGTATGTGCAGCGTTACCGCGAGATCCGCGAGAGCTGCCTGATCGACGCGCTCAACGCCGACGACGCGCTCAACCGCGACATCGGCGAACTGGCCCGGCTGCTGCGCGTGCTGTCGGGCATGTACGACCAGGCCGCCCGCGCGGCGGCCTCGTTGTAATGCTATTTATTTGATAGCTATATGCGCTTGATGGATAAGCGCTAGAGGCCGATTTTTTCTTGAATGGTGCGGCCGCCCCGCGGCGCGGCTCAGAGTTGCTGGGGCCCGGCGACGATCTCCTGCCATGCCTGCTGCGCGGCCAGCACGGTCGCCTTCTGCACCGTATGGGCGAAGCGGAAGGGGTCGCCGTTGATGGTCTCGTCCGGAAATTCGGTGATGAGCGTGACGGGTGCGCCATCGGAGGTCTCCGACTGCAGGCAGGCCGTACCGTGCAGCACCTCGAAGGGGATGGGGCCGGCGTGCTGCGCGTACAGCGCCATCTGGCGCGCGTTGTATTCGGGCAGCCCGGGCACGCTGCGCAGCGCGGCGGTGACGGCCTGCAGCAGCGCGCGGCCCCGGTCCTGCCAGCCGGCGTGGCAGCGCAGGATGAGGAAGAAGCCCTTGGGCAGCATCCATTGCTCGAAGCCGCGCGGCACGTAGCCTGACAGCGGGCGCGTCCACTCGTGCGCCGGATAGCCGTGCAGGTTGATGTGCAGCTGCGCACCGGACAGGGCCAGTGCCTGCTCGCGCGCGGCGCGCTCGTACAGCGGCGCGCCTTCACGGTAGGCGATATCGTCGCCCAGAGCGCTGTAGCGCGCGGCGTGGTGCATGTGGTGCGGGTGCTGGGCGCCCAGCTCGCGGTGCAGGGCGTAGCCGTCGGGGTTCTCCAGCGGCAGCAGCGCGAAGTGCGCGCCCGGCCGCTGCGCCAGCAGGGCCTGCGCCGCGCGCAGTGCCCCCACCACGCCCGAGGTCTCGTTGGCATGCTGCCCGCCGCTGATGAACACGGGCACGTCGCTGCCGGGGTGGTAGAGCCCCTGCACTGCACGGCCCTGGCGCGAGGTGGCGCCGAAGCGCTGGCCGGGCCACTGCGCCAGCGTGGCGGCCACCCGCTCCGGCGGGGGTGCCATGCCCATGGCCTCGAAGGGCTGACCGGCGGTGGTGTCGGTCCAGGCGCTCGCATCCTGGGCAGCGGTGTCGAAGGGCCGCAGCGCCATGCGCACCCGTGGTGCGCCCGTGGCCGGGCGGATATCGGGAACGGTCTGGCCCGGCTGCAGACGCCGGTCGCCGGTGGCGCGGCCGGAGTGCTGCTGGAACATCTCCAGCAGCGAGAAATACACGTCCTCGTGCAGCGCCTCGTAGCTGCTCATGACCTCGTCCACGCCCGGCAGCGCCTGTTCGAAGCCATGCAGGTCGATGCGGATGTCCAGCCGCTCGAAGTAGGGCTCCTGCTGCGGCCAGGGGTGGCGCCGCACGGTGTCGATCACGTGGCCGAAGAGCGCCTCGAAGTCGGTGGTGACGGCCTCGTCGCGCAGCTCCCCGCCGCCCGGGCGGCGGCCCCCGCGCCGCCAGCCGGGGGGTGAGACCTGCGGGGCGCCGATGGCGTCGGCGTGTGCGCGCAGGGGCACGAACACGCGGTGGCTTTGCACCGTGCCGTCGTCCATGGTCAGCGTGACGTCGTACCAGGGGCCGTCGCCGGGGCGCGTGTCGTCCCACCGCAGGGCGCCGGGACGCAGCAGAGCGGCCAGCGGATAGGCCTCGACCTGAAACCGCCGTGCTGCTCCGTGGATGGGCGCAGGGCAGCGGACGACGGCCTGCGCTACCCGCTCGGCCGCCACTTCTTCCAGGAAATAGTGCGCCAGCGGCTTGTAGGCGCACCGCAGCCGTGCGTGCACGCCCGCGGCGGCCAGGCGGCGTTCGGCGGCGCGGCGCTCTGCCACACCTTCGAACAGCCAGCCTTCGACATGCGCGTTGCGCCATGGCGCCTGGGCCCACTCGGACTCCCAGGCGGTGAGGGTGCGCTCCACCGTGGTGTCGAGGAGCAACGTGGAGGAAGCAGCGTGGTCGGTCATGGCGCGTGGTGGGAGCGGGTGGGCCGATCGTAAACAGGTGCCGTGCCACAGGCTGGCACGGTACCTGCAAATCGGCATCCATGTCATCATATCGATGACGATTTATCGGCAAAAAGCATTTTTGTGTGCTCGGGTTCGGTGCAGGCTCATGCCGCCGAGCGGCCCCGCGCCGCACGCATACACACCGGGAGAAAACGGCAATGGCGACCAAACTCTGGCAGTTCTGGGTGGACCGCGGCGGCACCTTCACCGACATCGTGGGGCGCCGTCCGGACGGCAGCTTGGCGACGCACAAGCTGCTGTCCGAAAACCCCGGCCAGTACCGCGACGCTGCCGTGGCCGGCATCCGCCACCTGCTGGGCCTGCAGCCGGGCGAGCCGGTCACGCCGACCCAGGTGGAATGCGTGAAGATGGGCACCACCGTGGCCACCAATGCGCTGCTGGAACGCAAGGGCGAGCCTACGCTGCTGGTGACCACGCGGGGCTTTCGCGATGCATTGCGCATCGCCTACCAGAACCGCCCGCGGCTCTTTGATCGCCACATCGTGCTGCCGGAGCTGCTTTACAGCCGCGTGATCGAAGCCGTTGAACGCGTGGGGGCGCACGGCGACGTGATCGAGCCGCTGGACGAGGACCATCTCAAGGAACGCCTCTGGGCCGCCTACGATGCCGGCCTGCGCAGCGTGGCCATCGTCTTCATGCACGGCTACCGGTTCACCGCGCACGAGCAGCGCGCCGCTGCGCTGGCGCAGGCCGCCGGCTTCACGCAGATCAGCACTTCGCACGGCACCAGCCCGCTCATGAAGTTCATCAGCCGCGGCGACACCACCGTGGTGGATGCCTACCTGTCGCCCATCCTGCGGCGCTATGTGGAGCAGGTGGCTGCCGAGATGCCCGGCGTGCCGCTGTACTTCATGCAGTCGTCCGGCGGGTTGACGGACGCGCACCGCTTGCAGGGCAAGGACGCCATCCTGTCCGGGCCCGCCGGCGGCATCGTAGGCATGGCGCGCACGGCGGAGCTGGCTTTCGGCGGCGCCACGGAGGCCGTGGCGGGCCCAGAGGCAGGCCCCGGCCCGGTGCGAGTGATCGGCTTCGACATGGGGGGCACCTCCACCGATGTGAGCCACTACGCGGGCGAGTTCGAGCGGGAATTCGAGACGCAGGTGGCCGGCGTGCGCATGCGCGCGCCGATGATGAGCATCCATACCGTGGCGGCCGGTGGCGGCTCCCTGCTGGGCTACGACGGTGCGCGCTTTCGCGTGGGGCCGGAGAGCGCGGGCGCGCACCCCGGTCCGGCCAGCTACCGCCGGGGCGGGCCGCTGGCGGTGACGGATGCCAACGTGCTGGTGGGCAAGATCCAGCCCGCCCATTTTCCCCGGGTGTTCGGCCCCAAGGCCGACGAGCCGCTGGACGATGCCGTGGTGCGCGAGCGCTTCGCGGCCCTGGCCGCCGAGACGGGCCGCAGCGCCGAAGATGTGGCCCACGGCTTCATCCAGATCGCCGTGCAGCAGATGGCGAATGCCATCAAGAAGATCTCGGTGGCGCGCGGCTACGACGTGACGCGGTACACGCTGCAGTGCTTTGGCGGCGCGGGCGGCCAGCACGCCTGCCTGGTGGCCGATGCGCTGGGCATGCAGCGCGTGTTCGTGCATCCGCTGGCGGGCGTGCTGTCGGCCTACGGCATGGGGCTGGCGGACCAGAGCGTGATCCGCGAGCAGTCGGTGGAGCAGCCTTTGGCGGAGCCGGCCCTGGCCGGTATCGCCGCCACGCTGGACCAGCTGGCCGACGCGGCGCAGGCCGCGCTGGCGCAGCAGCCTGCGGGCACCGGCCCCGTGCGCGTGAACCGCCGGGTGCATGTGCGCTACGAGGGCTCGGACGCCGCGCTGGTCGTGCCCTTCGGCGATCTGACCGCCATCGTGGCGGGCTTCGAGGCCGCCTACCGGCAGCGCTTCGCCTTCCTGATGCCCGGAAAGGGGTTGGTGGCGGAGGCCGTTTCGGTCGAGGCCGTGGTGGCCGGCGAGGCGCCGGAGGAGGCCGTGCACCCGCTGCAGCCTGCGCGCGAGGCGCCGCGCCGCGGCACCGTGCGCATGTACACCGTGGGCGCCGACGGCGCACCGGCCTGGCACGACGCGGCCCTGGTGGTGCGCGAGGACCTGCGCCCGGGCGACATCCTCGCCGGCCCGGCCATCATCGCCGAGAAGAACGCCACCACCATCGTGGAGCCCGGCTGGGAGGCCGCGCTGACCGCGCTCGACCACCTGGTGCTGGAGCGGCGCATCCCGCGCGTGCTGCAGCACGCCGCCGGCACGGCCGTGGACCCGGTGCTGCTGGAGGTGTTCAACAACCTGTTCATGAACATCGCCGAGCAGATGGGCCTGCAGCTGCAGAACACGGCGCACTCCGTCAACATCAAGGAGCGGCTGGACTTCAGCTGCGCGCTGTTCGACGCCGAGGGCCATTTGATAGCCAACGCACCGCACATGCCGGTGCACCTGGGCTCGATGGGCGAGAGCATCAAGACCGTGATCGCGCGCAACGCGGGCCGCATGCAGCCGGGCGATGTGTACGTGCTTAACGACCCCTACCACGGCGGCACCCACCTGCCGGACATCACCGTCATCACGCCGGTCTACCTGGCCGACGAGGCCGCGCCCACCTTCTACGTGGGCAGCCGCGGACACCATGCTGACGTGGGCGGCATAACGCCCGGCTCCATGCCGCCGTTCTCCACGCACATCGCGGAAGAGGGCGTGCAGATCGACAACGTGAAGCTGGTCGAGCGCGGCGTGCTGCGCGAAGCCGAGATGCAGGCGCTGCTGGCCGGCGAAGCCGTGGATGGCCAGGAGGCCGCGCGCTACCCCAGCCGCAACCCGCAGCAGAACCTGGCCGATCTGAAGGCCCAGATCGCGGCCAACGAAAAAGGCGTGCAGGAACTGCGACGCATGGTGCAGCAGTTCGGCTTGCCCGTGGTGCAGGCCTACATGCGCCATGTGCAGGACAACGCCGAAGAGTCGGTGCGCCGCGCCATCACGCGGCTGGCCGCGCGTCTGCAGGATGGCCGCTTCACGCTGCCGCTGGACAACGGCGCGCAGATCCAAGTGGCCGTGCGCATCGATGCGCAGCGGCGCAGCGCGGTGATCGACTTCACGGGCACCAGCGCGCAGCAGTCCAACAACTTCAACGCGCCCACGGCGGTCTGCATGGCGGCGGTGCTCTACGTATTCCGCTCGCTGGTCGATGACGACATTCCGCTCAACGCGGGCTGCCTCAAGCCCATCGAGGTCATCATTCCGCCGGGCTCCATGCTGAACCCGCACCCGCCGGCTTCGGTGGTGGCGGGCAATGTCGAGACCTCCACTTGCATCACCAACGCGCTGCTGGGCGCGCTGGGCGTGTCGGCGGCGAGCCAGTGCACGATGAACAACTTCACCTTCGGCAACGACCGCTACCAATACTACGAGACCATCTCGGGCGGCAGCGGCGCGGGCGGGCTCTTCGACGAGACCGGCGGGCTGGTGGGCGGCTTTGCCGGCACGGGCGTGGTGCAGACGCACATGACCAACTCCCGCCTGACCGATCCCGAGGTGCTGGAGTTCCGCTTCCCCGTGCGGCTGGAAAGCTACGCGCTGCGGCCGGATTCGGGCGGCGCCGGCCGCTGGCCGGGCGGCCAGGGCGGGGTGCGCCGCATCCGGTTCCTGGAGCCCATGACGGCCAGCATTCTGTCGAACGGGCGCCAGCACGGCGCCTTCGGCATGGCGGGCGGGGCGCCGGGCCAGCCCGGCATCAACCGCGTGGTGCGGGTCGATGGCACGGTGGAGACGCTGGCCCACATCGGCCAGGCGCAGATGGCTGCGGGGGACGTGTTCGAGGTGCACACACCCGGCGGCGGCGGGTTCGGTAGCCGCTGAGGCTTTTCAAGCCAAATCGGCCTGCAGCCCTTTATTTATAAGCGCCCATAGCTATAGAATATATAGCAATGGGCGTGGCTGCGGGCAAGGCTTCAGGAGTCGCGCTCATCGGCTGCGACGGTGCGGCTCAGGCTGGGCGGCACGTCCTTGCCGGCGCGCCGCGCGCGGAACAGAGCGGCGCGCATCAGGAAGATGTTGGTGACCGGCACGGTGATGGATACGAACAGCGCGATCATCAGCGCGTGCACCGCCAGCCCGTGGCCCTGCAGCGAGAAGTACAGCAGCGTGCCGTGCATGATGCTCCAGCACCCCATGGTGGCGATGATGGAGGGCGCGTGCACCCGCTCGAAGTAGGTCTTCAGCCGCAGCAGGCCGAGCGAGCCCAGCAAGGCAATGGCGGCGCCCAGCAGCACCAGGGCGGCGATGAGGGCCTCGGCCCACAGGGGCAGCGCGGGGTCGGTCATTCGATCACCTCGCCGCGCAGCAGGAACTTGGCCATGGCCGTGGAGCTGGCGAAGCCCAGCAGGGCGATCAGCAGCGAGGCCTCGAAGTAGTTGGAGCTGCCGTAGTAGATGCCCAGCACCAGCATCAGCAGCATGCCGTTGAGGTACATGCAGTCCAGGGCCAGCACGCGGTCCTGCGCCGACGGGCCCTTGACCATGCGCACCAGGCAGCAGGCCATCGCCACGCCCAGCAGGAACAGGGCGGCGGGCAGCGCCCAGGAGAGGATGGGGCCGTTCATTCGAAGATCTCCATCAGGGGGCGTTCGTAGCAGCTCTGCACATGTTCGATGGTGGCCTGCGGGTCGTCCAGCTCCAGCACGTGCAGCAGCAGCACCGTGCGGTCGAGGGACAGCTCGGCCCAGGCCGTGCCCGGCGTGATGCACACGATCATGGCCAGTACAGCCAGCCCGTTGGGGTCGCGCATCTTCAGGGGAATGTGCACGAAGCCCGAGGGGTGGCGCCGGCTGGAGGGATGGATGAACAGCCGTGCCACCGCCAGGTTGGAGGCGATGGTGTCCTTCACCACGCGCAACGCCAGCCGCAGCACGGTGCCGGGCCGCCGGATGCGCACGGGCAGCGGGCGCAGGCCGCTGGTCAGTACCGGGATGACGATGGCCACCAGGCAGCCAAGCACCATCTGCCCCGCGCTCACCGAATGGTTGAGCAGCAGCCAGAGGATGAACAGCACCACCGACAGCAGCGGGGCAGGGAACAGGCGTCGGATCATGGGGTCGTTCCTCCCGGCGTCGTGGCCGCTGGCGATGGGCCCGCATGGGTGGGGCCGGGGCGGGGCACGGTGGACATGACGGCGTTGATGTACGTGCCCGGGGAGTGCAGGGCGTTGGCGGTAGCCAGGGTGAAGCGCATCACGGAATCGGCCTGCAGCGTGAGGGCGATGCAACCGGCCAGCAGCACGGCCACGGGCAGGCCTTCGGCAATGCGCAGCCGCGGCGTGGGCCGGTCGTGCGCCGCCCAGAAGTGGCGCACCCCCACGCGGGTGAGCGCGATGAGCGCCAGCAGGCCGGTGGCGATCATCAGCGCCAGCAGCGTCCAGCCCGGCAGGCCCAGCTGGTGGCCCGCGGAGGAGCCGAGCCCCATGGGGTTGAGCAGGGCGGTCAGCATCGTGAACTTGCCCACGAAGCCCGACAGCGGCGGCAGCCCGGCGACCACCAGCGTGCACACCAGGAACGCCAGGCCGAGGAAGGCGGCCGCCGCGGGGATCACACGGCCGATCAGCACCACCTCGTCTTCGTCCAGGTTCAGGCCGGGGGTGGGGATGAGCTGGGCGTTGAGGAAGGGCGCGTCCTCGTCGTCCACGTCCAGCGAGGAACCATCGTTGCGCCAGCGGTCGATCAGGTCGGCCAGCAGGAACAGCGCGCTCACCGCCAGCGTGGAACTGGGCAGGTAGTACAGCAAGCCCGCCGTCAGCAGGTTCTGCCCGAAGCCCGCCGCTGCCAGCAGCGTTCCCGACGACAGCACCGCCGCGAAGCCCGCCAGATGGGTCAGCCGCTGGGAGCCCAGCATGCCGATGGCGCCGAAGGCCATGGTGAGCATGCCGCCGCCGATGAGCCACAGGCCCCCGAACAGGGCCGAGGGACCGGCCTCGCTGCTGAACATGAGCGTCCACAGGCGCAGCAGCGTGTACACGCCCACCTTGGTCATCAGTGCGAACAGGGCGCCGACCGGCGCCGTGGCTGCGCTGTAGGCCGGCACCAGCCAGAAGTTGAGCGGCCAGACGGCGGCCTTGATGAGGAAGGCCGTCGCCAGGATGCCGGCCGCTGCATGCAGCAAACCGCGGTCGGCGGCCGCCACCTGCGGAATGGCGCGCGCCAGGTCGGCCATGTTGAGCGTGCCGGTGATGCCGTACAGCATGGACGCGCCGATCAGGAACAGCGACGACGCGGCCAGGTTGATGGCGATGTAGTGCAGGCCGGCCTGGATGCGCGTGCGGCCCGAGCCGTGGAGCAGCAGGCCGTAGGAGGCCGCCAGCATGATCTCGAAGAACACGAACAGGTTGAACAGGTCCGCCGTCAGGAAGGCGCCCGCCAGGCCCATCAGCTGGAACTGGAACAGCGGGTGGTAATGCACCCCGGCCCGGTGCCAGCGCGTGGCCGAAAACACGATGGAGCACAGCGCCACGCCGCTCGTGAGCGCCAGCATCATGGCCGACAGCCGGTCCAGCGCCAGCACGATGCCGAAGGGCGCCGGCCAGTTCCCGGGCAGGTACACGCCCATGGTCAGCGTGCTGCCCGCCTGGTGCGACCAGCGCAGCAGGGCGATGGAGATCACCAGCCCCAGCAAGGTGGAAAGGATGTTGAGCCCGAGCTTGAGCCGCTGGCGCTCTTCGCGCAGCAGCAACATGAGCGCCGCCGTGAGCAGCGGCAGCGCGATGGGCGCCAGCATCAGGTGCGGCATGAGGGCCGACGTGAGCGCACTGAACTGGCTCATCATGGCATCTCCTGCACATCACGCGAATGGCTGCCGTCCACATGGTCGGTGCCCGAGATGCCGCGCGAAGCCAGCAGCACCACGAGGAACAGCGCCGTCATGGCGAACCCGATGACGATGGCCGTGAGGACCAGTGCCTGCGGCATGGGGTCGGCATAGTGCTGCAGGTCCTGCGGCACGCCGGGCACCAGCACCGGCTCCTTGTCGATGGCCAGGCCCAGCCGGCCCATGCTGAAGATGAACAGGTTGACGGCATACGACAGCAGCGACAGGCCCATGATCACCTGGAAGGTCCGCGGGCGCAGCAACAGCCACACGCCCGAGCCGGTCAGGATGCCGATGGCGATGGTGAGGACGATTTCCATCAGCGGGCTCCTTCCGGTGCGGCGCCGTCGGCTGCCTGTTGTGCTTCTTTGTCCTGGCGCTCGCGCTCTTCCTGGGCCTCCTCCATCAAGCGGGCGTGGTAGCGGTGGCCACGTACAGATTGGTGGGCGATGCCGGTGAGGATCAGCAGGGTCGAGCCGACGACGAGCGCGAACACGCCGATGTCGAAGAACAGCGCGCTGGCCACGTGGATCTCGCCGATGACCGGCAGGCTCAGGTGGGCCGTGTGGCTGGTGAGGAACGGGTAACCCAGCGCCACGGCACCCAGGCCCGTGCCCAGGGCGAACAGCAGACCGGTAGCGATCCAGCGCCGCGGATAGAGCGGCAGGTGCGCCTCGACCCATTCGGTGCCCGAAATGATGTACTGCAGCAGCAGGCCCACCGACAGCACCAGGCCGGCCACGAAGCCGCCGCCCGGCTGGTTGTGGCCGCGCATGAAGAGGTAGAACGACACCAGCGCGGCGAAGGGCAGCAGCAGGCGCACCAGCACGGCGGGCACCATCAGGTAGCCCACGGCCGTGTCCTTGGCGTTGCGCGGGTTCAGCAGGTCGGTCTGCAGGTCGGCTGGCAGGTAGCGCTGCTGCTCGGGCAAGTCCATGGTCTCGCGTGCGGGGCGGAAGCGGCGCAGCAGCGCATACACCGTGAGCGCCACGACGCCGAGCACGACGATCTCGCCGAACGTGTCGAAGCCGCGGAAGTCCACCAGCACCACGTTCACGACGTTGGTGCCGCCGCCCTCGGTCAGCGCACGTTCCAGGAAGAAAGTGGAAGCGCTGTCGGCGAATGGCCGGCTCATCATCGCGAACGCGAGCCATGCCATGCCGCCGCCGGCCGCCACGGCGATCAGCAGGTCGCGCACGCGGCGCGCCTTGGCCACCGCGCCGTCCGAATCCATGCCGCGCAGGCGCTCGTCGCGCTTGGGCAGCCAGCGCAGGCCCAGCAGAATCAGCACGGTGGTGACGATTTCGACCACCAGCTGCGTGAGCGCCAGATCAGGTGCGGAGAACCACAGAAAGGTAATGCAGGTGCACAGGCCCGCCCCGCCCATCAGGGTGAGCGCAGCCAGCCGGTGGTACTTGGCCTGCCAGGCGGCTCCTACGGCGCAGACCACCCCCAGCAGCCACAGCAGCACGAAGGCCGGCGACAGGGGCAGCGTGCCGCGGTCGCCCAGCTGCAGGCCCTGCGTCCACAGCGGCATGGTTCCGGCGGCCAGCGCGGCGATCACCAGCCACAGCATCTGCCACTGCAGACGGTGGGTGGAGAGCATGCGACGGCCGCGCCGCCCGCTCTGCGTCAGCAGCGCCAGCGTGCCTTCGAAGACGCGGCGGCCGCTGATGCGGTACATCAGCGGCGGCGCATCGACCCGGCCAGCCGCTCTCTGCCAGCGCAGCAGCAGGTACAGGGCCGTGCCGCCCACCATGGCCACCAGGCTCATCAGAAAGGGCGTATTGAAGCCGTGCCACACGGCCAGGCTGAACTCGGGCAGCTCACCGCCGACCACCGGCAGGGCGGCCGCGTTGAGAAAGGCGCCGACGGACCACGCCGGCACGATGCCCACCACCAGACATGCCAGCACCAGCAGCTCCACGGGCACGCGCATCCAGTGGGGCGGCTCGTGCGGTTCATGCGGCAGATCGGTGGCCTCCGGGCCCCAGAACACATCGACGATGAACCGCAGCGAATAGGCCACGCTGAACATGCCGGCTACCGTGGCGGCGATGGGCAGGGCCGTGGCGACCAGGGGCGTCGCATCCAGGAAAACCGTCTCGGTGAAGAACATCTCCTTGGAGATGAAGCCGTTGAGCAGCGGCACGCCCGCCATCGATGCGCTGGCGACGGTGGCCAGCGTGGCGGTGACGGGCATCATCTTGCGCAGCCCGGACAGGCGCCGGATGTCCCGCGTGCCGCTTTCGTGGTCGATGATGCCCGCCGCCATGAACAGCGAGGCCTTGAAGGTCGCATGGTTCATGATGTGGAAGACGGCGGCAACGGCGGCCAGCGGGCTGTTCAGGCCCAGCAGCAGCGTGATCAGACCCAGGTGGGAAATGGTCGAATACGCCAGCAGGCCCTTGAGGTCGTGCTGGAACATAGCGGCGTAGCCGCCGATGAGCAGGGTGCACACGCCGGCGCCGCCCACCAGCCAGAACCAGGCTTCGGTGCCGCCCAGGGCCGGCCAGAAGCGCGCCAGAAGGAACACCCCCGCCTTCACCATGGTGGCCGAGTGCAGGTAGGCGGACACCGGCGTGGGCGCGGCCATGGCGTTGGGCAGCCAGAAATGGAAAGGGAACTGCGCGCTCTTGGTCAGTGCGCCCAGCAGCACCAGCACCAGGGCCGTCAGGTAGAGCGGGTGGTCACGCAACTGCTGGGCGGCGTCGAGCACGCGGTCCAGGTCGTAGCTGCCCACGATGTGGCCGATGACCAGCATGCCGGCCAGCATGCACAGGCCACCGGTGCCGGTCACCGTCAGCGCCATGCGCGCGCCGCGGCGGGCGTCCTGGCGGTGGTGCCAGTAGCCGATCAGCAGGAACGAGAAGAGGCTGGTCAGCTCCCAGAAGAACGCCAGCTGGATGATGTTGCCCGAGAGCACCACGCCGGTCATCGCGCCCATGAAGGCCAGCAGGAACGAGAAGAAGCGCGGCACCGGGTCGGCCGCGGACATGTAGTAGCGCGCGTACAGCACGACCAGCGAGCCGATGCCGAGCACCAGCATGCAGAACATCCAGGCGAAGCCATCCATGCGGATGACCAGATTCAGCCCCAGGGATGGCAGCCAGGCGATGTCCTGCCGCAGCACCTCGCCGGCAGCGATCTCCGGAAAGCACATCGCTACCTGCACCGTGCAGGCCACGGCGATCAGCCCTGCCAGCGTGGACTCGGTGTTGCGGGCGTTGGCCGGCAGCACGGCGGCTACCAGGCTGCCGAGGAAGGGCAGGAGGATGAGGAGTACGAGGGGCATGTGCGAAAGATTCTACGGGCAAGCCCCCAACTGCCGCTATGAAAACCCGAGCAGACTCGGGCCATTGGCCTTGGGCCGGCAGCAGAAAACATGCGATGAATGTCTGGCCGTTCTTCTGGGGTTTCCGCTCAGGGCCCCTCTACGCGTTTCCGGAGGGATGCTGCTTCAATCGCTCTAGCCCGCACCGGACGGGGCGCTACTGCGGCACAGGGTGCTCTGTTGACGCCGCGGGCAGGGCCACGGAGCAGGTTTCGGGGGGCAGCGCGGCAGGCCTGCCGCCGGTGCACGAAGCGCGGCTCCGCGTGGGCCGCAGCGCTCGTGCCCGACCTAGCGGCTGGCAGGCTGGGCCGCGGCGCCAGCTGCTGCTGCCTGCGTGGTGTCGAAGCCTGCACCGTTCACCGTGAGCCCCTCGGCGGAAAACTTGCGGGCGGAGCCCGGACCCACGCCCTGGACCCGCGCGATCAGGTCTGCCCAGTCCTTGAAAGGCGCCTTCTTTCTCTCCGCCAGAATGCGGCCTGACAGCGACGGCCCGATGCCCTTGATGCCGTCCAGGTCGGCTTCCGAGGCTTTGTTGATGTCCACGGCTGCGAAGGCCGTGGCGGCCGCCAGCATGGCGATGAAGCCGAGCAAATTTTTCCACATGACCCACCCCTCGTCTTGCGCAGCGATGGTGCTGCGCAAGCCATGTTGGGTTGCCTTGCTGACGTGAAACTGATCCGGGCCGGGCAAGGGCCTGGGCGCGCACCCCGCCACGGCAGGCAGCGGCAGGCCTTGAACAGGCTCTTACAGCTCTTCCACCCGGCGGGCAGGGTAGCTGTCCCAGGTCTGGCACCCAGGGCACTGCCAGAAATGCTGGCGCGCCTCGAAGCCGCAGGCCGCGCAGCGGTAGCGCGTCAACGGCTTGGCTGCTTGGTCCAGGGCGCGCTGGATCTGGGGATGGAACTGCTCGTGTTCGAGCTTTTCGCCAGCCAGCCATTTCGCGGCAGCAACGAGCGAGGGCTCCTTCTCCAGATGGC
Organism: Pseudomonadota bacterium; assembly: GCA_023460715.1. Lineage (GTDB taxonomy): Bacteria > Pseudomonadota > Gammaproteobacteria > Burkholderiales > Burkholderiaceae_C > Paracidovorax. The sequence continues at coordinate 29,003 of JAEWPH010000138.1, forward strand.
GCACATACCATTCGCGGCCCGGCGCGTCCGGCTGGCCCGAGGCGGCGTCCATCGCCACGATGCTTTCCAGCAGGTCGAGCGACGGGGCCTGGGCGTAGCGCTCCCGCAGCAGGTCGTACACCGCGTCGGTGCGCTGCGTGGCCTGGGCGGCTTCCACCAGCAGTGGCGCAGCCAGGGGCAGGGCGGCGGGCGCGGTTTGCTCCAGCCTGAGCAGCGTTTCCAGCGCTTCGGCCGGCTGGCCCATGCGCTGTTGCAGGCGGGCCAGTTCGATGTAGGCGCGCGGCGCTTGCGGCGCTGCCGCGATGGCCTCGCGCAGCTGCGCTTGCGCCGCGGGCAGGTCACCGTGTGCCGCCTGGGCCAGGGCCTGCTCGCACAGGTAGTGGGCCTGTCGGGTACTGAAGTCGCCCTGGTGTGAGCCGTGCATTTTGCCGGCGATGGCGGTCGCCTGGGGCCAGTCGCGTGAGCGCTCGTAGATGGCCAGCAACGCCAGCCGGGCCTGGCTCTCGAAAGGGCTGCCCTCCAGGCGCCGCAAGGCGTCTTCGGCCCGGTCGAGCAGTCCGGCTTTCAGGAAGTCGAGTGCCAGCGCATGCTGCGCGCGTTCGCGGTCGCTGCGGCCCAAGTCCCCGCGCGAAAGAAGGTGCTCGTGCACCCGCACGGCACGGTTGTATTCGCCCCGGCGCCGGAACAGGTTGCCGAGCGCAAAGTGCAGCTCCGACGTGTCGGGGTCGTTCTGCACGGCTTCGATGAAGGCGTCGATGGCCTGGTCCTGCTGCTCGTTGAGCAGGAAGTTCAGCCCCTTGAAATACGCCTTGGGCGCGCGCCGGTTTTCCTCGCGCAACTGGCGCAGGTCGAAGCGGGAGGCCAGCCACCCGAGGACGAAGGCCAGGGGCAGGCCCAGAAGGATCCAGCTGAGATCGAATTCCATGGAGCGCGGGCCGGTCAGGCCAGAGGGTCGGCGGGAGAGGCGGGGGAGGGGACGGCGGCGCGCAGGCCTGCGTCAGGCGGCGGGGCGTCCGTGGCGGGGGAGCCAGACTGTGCGCGGCGCGCGGCATTGCGGTGCTTCCACCAGCGCGGGACCATGCCCAGCACCCCGACGATCAGGCCGGCCGCGAACGCCGTGAGCACCACCAGCACCAGCGGCGCGCTCCAGTGCGTGCCGAAGAAGAGGTGGACGGTGGCGTCTTGCTGGTTGTTCAGCGCGAAAGCGAAAAGCGTAAAAAAAATGGCTGCCTTGAGCAGCCACAGGAGGTATTTCATGCGTCTCCTCGGGTGGTGGGGAGATTCTAAGAGGAGTGCTGGCCGGTGGTCGCAAGCACTGTTGCCGTCCGGAGAGGCTAAGGTGTGCGAACGTTCAACTGTATGTCAAAAGTGGCCTCGGTGCAGGACTGATAAGCGCAGTTTGCTATTGTTTAAATATCGTTTTCTGGCCTGTCCTTCAACTGTGCGGTGCGGGCATCAACGGCCTCGCGCAGGGCCTTGCCCGGCTTGAAATGGGGCACCCGCTTTTCCGGGATGGCCACGGCCTCGCCGCTGCGGGGATTGCGGCCCATGCGGGGCGGCCGCCGGTTGACCGAAAAGCTGCCGAAGCCTCGGATCTCGATGCGGTGTCCGCGCACCAGGGCGTCGCCGACAGCGTCCAGGATGGTCTTGACGGCGTACTCGGCGTCGCGCTGCGTGAGCTGGCTAAAGCGCGCGGCCAGTTCTTCGACGAGGTCAGATCGGGTCATGGAAAGGAGCTGCGTGGTTCACAAAAAGAGGCGGGCGCACAAGGCGCCCGCCGTTGCCAGCCGGAGAGCCCGGCCGGCATGCCTTCGCTTGGCTTACTTGTCGGAGTTGTCCAGCTTGGCGCGCAGCAGGGCGCCCAGGCTGGTCGTGCCGGCGCTTTCGCGGGCCGACTGTTGCGACAGGGAAGCCATGGCGCCTTGCTCGTCCGCCATGTCCTTGGCCTTGATCGACAGCTGGATGTTGCGGGTCTTGCGATCCACGTTCACCACCACGGCCGTGACTTCGTCGCCTTCCTTCAGCACGTTGCGGGCATCTTCCACGCGGTCGCGGGAGATTTCCGAAGCGCGCAGGTAGCCTACGATGTCTTCGCCGAGGTCGATTTCAGCGCCACGGGCGTCCACGGTCTTGACCTTGCCGGTAACCGTCTGGCCCTTGTCGTTCACGGTCACGAACGTGGTGAACGGGTCGCCGTCGAGCTGCTTGATGCCCAGGGAGATGCGTTCGCGGTCCACGTCCACGGCCAGCACGATGGCTTCGACTTCCTGGCCCTTCTTGTAGTTGCGGACAGCGGCTTCACCAGCCTCGTTCCACGACAGGTCGGACAGGTGCACCAGGCCGTCGATGCCGGCAGCCAGGCCCACGAACACGCCGAAGTCGGTGATCGACTTGATCGGGCCCTTGACGCGGTCGCCGCGCTTGGTGTTCTGGGCGAACTCTTGCCAGGGGTTGGCCTTGCACTGCTTCATGCCCAGGCTGATGCGGCGCTTGTCTTCGTCGATCTCGAGGACCATGACTTCGACTTCGTCACCCAGCGACACGAGCTTGGAAGGAGCGATGTTCTTGTTCGTCCAGTCCATTTCGGACACGTGGACCAGGCCTTCGATGCCGGGTTCCAGTTCCACGAACGCGCCGTAGTCGGCAATGTTCGTGACCTTGCCGAACAGGCGGGTGCCCGAAGGATAGCGGCGCGAAACGCCCATCCAGGGGTCGTCGCCCATTTGCTTCAGGCCCAGGGACACGCGGTTCTTTTCGGTGTCGAACTTCAGGATCTTGGCCGTGATTTCCTGGCCAGCCGTCACCACTTCCGAGGGATGACGCACGCGGCGCCATGCCATGTCGGTGATGTGCAGCAGGCCGTCGATGCCGCCCAGGTCCACGAACGCGCCGTATTCGGTGATGTTCTTGACCACGCCTTGAACGATGGAGCCTTCCTTCAGGGTTTCCATCAGCTTGGCGCGCTCTTCACCCATGGAGGCTTCCACCACAGCGCGGCGCGACAGCACCACGTTGTTGCGCTTGCGGTCCAGCTTGATGACCTTGAATTCCAGGGTCTTGTTTTCGTAGGGGGTCAGGTCCTTGATCGGACGCGTGTCGATCAGCGAACCGGGCAGGAAAGCGCGGATGCCGTTGACCAGCACCGTCAGGCCGCCCTTGACCTTGCCGCTGGTCGTGCCGGTGACGAATTCGCCGGATTCCAGGGCCTTTTCCAGGGCCAGCCACGAAGCCAGGCGCTTGGCGGTGTCACGCGACAGGATGGTGTCGCCGTAACCGTTTTCGATCGAGCCGATGGCCACGGAGACGAAATCGCCCACCTGGACTTCGACTTCGCCCTTGTCGTTCTTGAACTCTTCCAGGGGCACGTAGGCTTCGGACTTGAGGCCTGCGTTCACCACGACGAAGTTGTGCTCGACGCGCACGACTTCAGCGGTGATGACTTCGCCTGGGCGCATTTCGGTGCGCGTCAACGACTCTTCAAAAAGGGCGGCAAAAGATTCAGACATGT
>JAEWPH010000139.1 GCA_023460715.1 Pseudomonadota bacterium
ACAGGCAGATGGAGACAGGGAAGGGGCTGCGTTCATGTCGAGGGGCGGGAGGGCTTGGCCAAAGGGGTGGGCGCGGGGGTGGCGGGGGCGGCATCGCGACGGTCCGGGGCCGGGCTCTGGCGCAGGCGTTGTTCCGTCTCGATCATCGCCAGCGCGTATTCGGTCATGCGGCCGGCCCAGGCGTCCACGGCCTGCGGCGTGGCCAGGAGTTGGGGCTGCACGGCATCGATCGCCTCCTGCAGCGCCCACAGCTGGAAGGCCAGGCCGGTCACGGTGAGCGTCAGGCGGTGCATGTCGGCGTCCGGCTGCGCCACCCTCATGTGGCGGCACAGCAGGTCCAGCATGGCCTGGTGGGGCTGGCGCACGTCCCGCTCCAGTTCGCGTTCCCATTGGTCGGTGCGGTCCAGCATCTCGCGGATGTGCAGTTGCACCAGCAGGCGCGCCAGCTCGCCGTCCTGCAGCGGTGCGAGGGTGCCGTGGTAGTACCGGCGCAGGGCCTCGCGCAGGTCCAGCCCGGGCTGGGTGACCTGGGGCATCAGGTCCTGCATGTTGCCGGCGGGCTCGGTGAACAGGGCGGCGTACAGGGCGGCCTTGTCCCCGAAGTAGTAGCTGATGGCCGCCACGTTCACCTGCGCCGCCTGGGCGATGGCGCGGATGGACGTTTTGGCGTAGCCCTGCTGCGCGAACAGGCGCAGCGCCGCCAGCAGCAGGCGTGTGCGGGCAGGCGGGTCCTTGTCGGCCGGCGCAGCGGACGGGACGGACGCGGGCACGGGCACGGGCGCGGAATCGGGAGGAAGGTCGGGCATCGCGGCGGATTAAAGCATGATCAATCAAACGTTTGTTTTATTTCGATGCCGTGGATTTGCAGGAAAAATGCAACCAAATGGTGCACCGTGTTGCCGGCCGTGCGTTGTAGGAAGTCCGGCCATTGCAGCGCACCGCGGGCCGGGCCGGCGGAGGGCCGTGGCGGCGGGCCGCCCGGCTGCCGCATCGTTCATACCCAGAGAGGGAGAGAGACATGTTCCGCAATATTTCCGTCCGGGCCGGCCTGCTGCTGGTGCTGGCGTTCTTCACCGGCGCCTTGTTGGTCGCCATCGGGGTGGGTTGGACGGGCACCCGTTCCGGCGTGGAGGCCTTCGAGAGCCAGCGCCAGTTCAGCCAGATCATGCTGACGCTCAAGCAGGCCGAGATCCGCATGTGGGACAACCGCGTGGCGCTGGCCGTGGGCCACCGCAACCTGCTGCGGGGCGACGCCAAGCCCAGCATCCGCGGCCAGACCGACCGCGCCGACAAGGCCATGACCGACGCCCAGGCCATCCTGGAGAAGGTGGTGCGCGAGATGCCGGCCGAGTACACGCAGGACCGCCAGTCCGCGCAGGCCATGCTGACGGCCTTCAAGGCTTACGACGGCCTGGTGCGCCGCGGCAGCAAGAGCCTGGCCGAGGCCGATGGCGCCGATTACAGCGCCAAGGAGATCGTGGACCAGCGCAACAAGCTGCTGGCCGAGATCGAGTCGCTGATGAAGGGGCTGTTCGATTCGGCCGAGGCGCGCGACGAGGGCCTGTACCAGCAGACGCTGCAGCTGCAGCGCGTCTCGCAGAGCCTGGCCGGCGTGCTGGTGCTGCTCGGTCTGGGGCTGGCCATCGGCTGCTGGGTGTTCATCAACCGCCAGATCCTGCACCCCTTGCGGGACGCCGGCGCCCTGCTGGAGCGCGTGGCCGAAGGCGACCTGACGCAGCGGGTGGAGGTGTCGTCGGGCAACGAGATCGGCCGGCTGCTGGCCTCGCTGCGCAAGATGCAGGACGGCCTGGTGCGCATGGTGGTGCAGGTGCGCCAGGGCGTGCAGGAGATCAACACCGGTGCGCAGGAGATCGCGCTGGGCAATTCCGATCTGAGCGGCCGCACCGAACAGCAGGCGGCCTCGCTGGAGGAAACCGCGGCCAGCATGGAAGAGCTGTCGTCCACGGTGAAGCAGAACGCCGACAGCGCCCGCCAGGCCAACCAGCTGGCCGCCGGCAGCATGGACGTGGCGCAGCGCGGCGGCGCCGTGGTGCAGGACGTGGTGGTGACCATGCAAGCCATCTCGGGCAGCTCCAAGAAGATCGCCGAGATCGTCAACGTCATCGATTCCATCGCCTTCCAGACCAACATCCTGGCGCTGAACGCAGCCGTGGAAGCCGCCCGCGCCGGCGAGCAGGGCCGTGGCTTCGCCGTGGTGGCGAGCGAAGTGCGGGCGCTGGCGCAGCGCTCCGCCTCGGCGGCCAAGGAGATCAAGGATCTGATCGGCGACTCGGTGGGCAAGGTGAACGCCGGCTCCGAGCAGGTCGAGCGCGCGGGCGCCACCATGCGCGAGATCGTGGCCTCGGTGCAGCGCGTGACGGACATCATGGGCGAGATCTCCGCGGCCTCGCAGGAACAGTCGTCGGGCATCGACCAGGTGAACCAGGCGGTGGCGCAGATGGACCAGGCCACGCAGCAGAACGCCGCGCTGGTCGAGCAGGCGGCCGCGGCCGCGTCGTCGCTGGACGCCCAGGCCAAGCAGCTGCAGCAGGCCGTTTCGCAGTTCCGCGTGGCGGCGGCCGACAGCCAGGGCCTGGCC
>JAEWPH010000140.1 GCA_023460715.1 Pseudomonadota bacterium
GCCCGGCCCTGAGCGGGGCGCACCGTCAAAAAAAGCCGCCCGGTGGGCGGCTTGTGGACTTGGGGGGTGGCGTGGATTCGCCGCGTGCGGCGGCCGGGCGCGACCGCCGCTGCCGCCGGGTCAGCCCTGCAGGCCGGCGCCCGCGGGTACCTGGGCCGAGGCCGGCAGGCCGAAGAAATGGTCGAACACCCAGTTGAAGACGAAGGTGTAGCAGAGGAAGAAGACCACCAGCCCCAGGTCCATCACGAAGGCCTGCCACAGGCTGACGCCGAACCACCACGCGAACAGCGGCACCAGGGTGAAGATCAGGCCGCCCTCGAAGCCGATGGCGTGCGCCACGCGCCGGCCCACGCTGCGCCCCCGGGTGGGCTGGCGGGCCTCCCAGCGCTCGAACGCCCAGTTGAAGACGATGTTCCAGACGATGGCGATGCCCGAGGCGGCCACGGCGACGACGCTCGAATGGCCGGCGCTCTGGCCGGTGAAGAAAGCCAGTCCGACAGTCGCCACGGCGATGGCGATGAGTTCATACAGGGTCACGTAGATCACGCGGCGCTTGACGCCCTGGAGGCCGCGCGGAGAGGGGTGCTGAGAAGACATGGAGGCACTTTATGTAAGTTCCGCTGATATAAAAAGTCAGCTTGTTTCAGTTTTTCTGATAATTCACCTTCCACTCGCTTCCCGCTACCGCGCCATGGCTTTTTCTTCCGACAGCGTGCAGGTCTTCCTCGCCGCCCTGGACCACGGGTCGTTCTCGGCCGCGGCGCGGGCCCTGTCGCGCGTGCCCTCCGCCATCAGCATGACCATCGCCCACCTGGAGGCCGAGCTGGACGTGCAGCTGTTTGACCGCTCGGGCCGCGAGCCGCGCCCCACTCCGGCGGCCCGCGCGCTGGAGCCGCAGGCGCGGCTGCTGGCGCTGCAGCTGCGCCAGCTCAATGCCCAGGCGCTGTCGCTCACCCAGGGGCTGGAGGAGCGGCTGACCATTGCCATCGCCCCCGAACTGCTGGCCGCGTACTGGAGCGGCCCGCTGGCCGCCCTGGCGGACGAGCACCCGCTGCTGCAGGTGGAGGTGCTGGCCGCCCCGCAGGCCGACGCGGTGGCCATGCTGCACGCGGGGCGCGCGCAGCTGGCGATGGTGTTCGAGCGCCCCAGCATCGACGGCCGCGAGGGCTTCGAGGAGGTGGGCAGCGAGACCCTGGTGGCGGTGATCGCCCCCGGCCACCCGGTGCTGCGCAGCGCATCTCGGCTGAGCGAAGTGCACCTGACCACCACCCGCCAGATCGTGGTGGCCAGCCGCGACTGGGCGCAGACGGACCCTCGCTTCGTCTTCGCGCGGCACCACTGGCGCACCGACAACCACCTGGCCGCCCTGGGCCTCATCGAGGCCGGCCTGGGCTGGGGCTGGCAGCCGCGCGCCCTGGTGGAGCCGCGCATCCAGGCGGGCACGCTGGTGGAGATGGACTTCCAGAACCTCAGCAACGGCGCGGCGCTGTGGGTGGACCTGGTGTGGTCCAAGGAGCGGCCCCTGGGCCTGGGGGCGCGGCGCTTCGTGGAACTGATGGTGCGGCAGAACCAGGGCGGCTGACGCAGGGGCGCGGCCGGCGCCGGGCCCGCAGCGCGGCCGACCGGCGGAATCGGTGCCGATACGGGGCCGACGGCGTGGCGGTCTCGCCACAGCGTGATTGCTGTTCAATGCGAATGCATCGCATTTGACCTATCATCCGCCCCCACCCGCAGGCGTACCCCGCATGCGGGCATGCGTCTTCGGCCCCCGCGCCACCGCCAGGGGACGGTGTTCGTTCCGTCCAACTCCCTTTTTGCTCTTTCGCCTTCCATGCCTTCCCGCCTTCTGACCGCGCGCCGGTCCCCGCTCGCCCTGGCCGCGTGTGCCGCCTGCGCCTGCCTTCTTGCCCCCGCCCTCCACGCCCAGACCGCGGCGCCCACCGCCACGCTGCAGGAGGTGCGCGTGCAGGAGGCCACCGATGCCACCGGCTACCAGGGCGCACAGCGCAACACCGCCGCCACCCGCACCGACACGCCGCTGATCGAAACCGCCCAGGCCGTGCGCGTGGTGCCCCGCCAGTTCATCGACGACCTGGGTGCCACGCGCCTGTCGGACACCGTGGACTTCGTGAGCGGCATCTCGCGCCTGAACGACTTCGGCGGCACCTGGGACAACTACGCCATCCGCGGCTTCAGCAACACCGACGGCGGCTCGCTGCTCAACGGCTTCGCCTCCGGCCGGGGCTACGGCCCGCAGCGCGACGTGGCCTCGGTCGAGCGCGTGGAGTTCCTCAAGGGCCCCGCGGCGGCGCTGTACGGCAGCGGCGAGCCCGGCGGCACGCTGAACGTGGTGACCAAGAAACCCCAGTTCACGCCCGCCCACACCGCCGGCCTGCAGGTGGGTACGCGCGGCATGCGCCGCGCCACGCTGGACACCACCGGCCCGCTCACCCAGGACATCGCCTACCGCCTGAACGTGGCCGCCGAGGACGGCGCTAGCCGGACCAGCCTGGTGGACAACAAGAAGTACGTGATCGCCCCCACGATCACCTGGAACCTCAACGCCGACACGGTGCTGCAGTACGAGGCCGAGTTCATCCGCATCCGCACGCCGCTGGACCGCGGCCTCGTGCAGATCAACGGCAACCCCGGCGTGCTGCCGCGCGACCGCTACCTGGGCGAGCCTGCCCGCGACAACCTGCACGTGAACGGCGACACGCACCAGCTCACGCTGGACCACGACCTGGGGCGTGGCTGGCGCACCCGCGTGGGCGCGTCGTACCGCGAGACGGCCTACTACGGCGACGCCATGGACTTCGGCAACGGGCGGCTGGGCCTGCTGCAGGCCGACGGCCGCACGCTGTACCGCAGCGACACCTGGCGCAGCCTGCCTTCGCGCGACGCCTCGGTGCAGGCCGAGGTGGAGGGCAAGGTGACCACCGGCAGCCTGCGCCACACTCTGCTGGTGGGCCTGGAGTCGTCGCGCCTGTTCGTGGGCCAGTACGGCGAGGCGTCGGCCCGCGGCTCCAGCCTGTACGCCATCGACATTGGCCAGCCCACCTACAACCTGCCCCGCACCGCGCCGAGGACGCCGTACTTCGACAGCCAGGACTACCAGCGCGCCACCGGCCTGTTCCTGCAAGACCAGGTCGATCTGAGCGAGCGCTGGAAGCTGCTGGCCGGCCTGCGCATCGACCGGGTCCACCAGGACTTCACGGACGTGGTCGCCTCAACCCGCACGGTGCAGTCCCATACGGCTGCCTCGCCGCGCATGGGCCTGACTTACATGGTCACGCCGCGCAGCTCGGTCTACGTGTCGTACAGCCGCTCCTTCCGGCCCAATACCGGGGCCGACGAGGCCGGCACCGCGTTCGACCCCACCAAGGGCCAGGCCGTGGAGCTGGGCGCCAAGTGGCAATCGGAGAACCAGCGCCTGACGGCTTCCGCGGCGGTGTTCGACATCCGCAAGACCAACGTGCTCACGCCCAGCCCGACCAATGCCAACTTCAATGTGGCTGCCGGCGAGGCGCGCAGCCGCGGCCTGGAAGCAGACGTTGCCGGCCAGCTGGACGCGCACTGGCGCCTGTCGGCCAACTTCGCCTTCACCGACACGGAAGTCACGCGCGACAACACCCCCGCGCTGGTGGGCAAGCGCCTGCAGGGCGTTCCGCGCGTGAGCGCCGGCCTGTTCGCCATCCGCGAAGACGTGCTGGCCAACGGCGGCCGCTACGGCGTGGGCGGCGGCCTGGTGCATGTGGGCGAACGCACGGGCACCGCCACCGATACCTACCGCCTGCCGGCCTACACCACCGCCCGCCTCACGGGCTACTGGCAGCTGGACAAGCGCACGCGCCTGACGCTGGACGTGAACAACCTGTTCGACAAGACCTACTACGTGGCGTCGTGGGGCGGGTTGACCGTGCTGCCCGGCCTGGGCCGGCAGGTGACGGCCGGGGTGCAGGTGGCGTTCTGACGGCCGGCATTTGAGTCAAAATGGCCTGCAGCGCTTGCTCATCAAGCGCATGCAGCTATTGATTCAATAGCAAATGGCGTTTCCGCGGCGCGCCGGGCTGCACGATCGGGCTCGGCCACAATGGCGTCTTCCCCTTCTGACGGAAAGGCGCCATGGCCCGCAATGCTCCCTCCCATGCCCCCTCGTATCCCGACGACCCGGCCCTGGCGGCTGCGCTGAGGCCCTGGCAACCACCGGCATCGCCGGCCAAGGGCGGCGGATCGAAGGCGTTCTCGCTGCGGGACTTCGACCCGGCCGCCAAGCCTTTTTCGATGGGCGACAAGGCAGCTTCCAAGGCGGCCGTCGACGTGCTGGCGGGCGAACTCGACGCGCTGCAGAACCTGTTCTACGCCGACAAGCGCTACAAGCTGCTGGTGATCCTGCAAGGCATGGATACCTCCGGCAAGGACGGCACGGTGCGCGGCGTGTTCGGCCGCATGAGCGCACTGGGCGTGCGCGTGGTGGGCTGGCGCGCGCCGTCGGAAACGGAGCGCGCGCACGACTACCTGTGGCGCATCCACCAGCAGGTGCCAGCGGCGGGCGAAGTGGCGGTGTTCAACCGCAGCCATTACGAGGACGTGCTGGTGCCTGTCGTCAACGGCTGGATCACACCGGAAGACCACCGGCAGCGCCTGGCGCACATCAACGACTTCGAACGCATGCTTACCGAAACCGGCACGGTGGTCGTGAAGTTCATGCTGCACATCAGCAAGGACGAGCAGCGCCAGCGCCTGCAGGAGCGGCTGGACGACCCGGCCAAGCACTGGAAGTTCGACCTGAGCGACATCGCCGCGCGCAAGCAGTGGGACGACTACCAGCGCGCCTACGAGGCCCTGCTGCCGGCCACCCACCCGCCCTGGGCGCCCTGGACCATCGTGCCCGCCGACTCCAAGACCCACCGCAACCTGATGGTGGCCACGGTGCTGCGCGCCGTGCTGCAGCGCCTGGACCTGCGCTACCCGCCGGGCGACCCGGCACTGGAGCGCTTCACGGTCGAATAGCTGCGGTGCAGGGCGTCACGACCGAGCTCAGATGGCCGCCCTTGGTTATGCACAAAATGCATAACCCTGTAACACTCCGGCCTTGGACGGGCAGGAACGGCAGGCATACAGTTTGCAGCCTGATCAGACCTCCTCTTCCTCCAAGGAAACATCGCATGTCGAACACCAACGACACCCTCGTTCAGCACGCCGTTCCGTCCTATCTGCAAGCCGATCACCTCGGCCCCTGGGGCAACTACCTGCAGCAGGTGGACCGCGTCACGCCGTATCTCGGCAGCCTCGCGCGCTGGGTGGAAACGCTCAAGCGCCCCAAGCGCATCCTGGTCGTGGATGTGCCCATCGAACTGGACAACGGCACCATTGCCCACTACGAGGGCTACCGCGTGCAGCACAACCTGAGCCGCGGCCCCGGCAAGGGCGGCGTGCGCTTCCACCAGGACGTCACGCTGTCCGAAGTGATGGCCCTGTCGGCCTGGATGTCGGTGAAGAACGCTGCCGTGAACGTGCCCTACGGCGGTGCCAAGGGCGGCATCCGCGTCGACCCCAAGAAGCTGTCGCGCGGCGAGCTGGAGCGCCTGACGCGCCGCTACACCAGCGAGATCGGCCTGCTGATCGGCCCCTCCAAGGACATTCCCGCGCCTGACGTGAACACCAACGGCCAGGTCATGGCCTGGATGATGGACACGTACTCCATGAACGTGGGCGCCACCGCCACCGGCGTCGTCACCGGCAAGCCGGTGGATCTGGGCGGCTCGCTGGGCCGCGTCGAGGCCACGGGCCGCGGCGTGTTCACCGTGGGCGTGGAAGCTGCCAAGCTGACCGGCCTGCCGCTGGAAGGTGCGCGCGTGGCCGTGCAGGGCTTCGGCAACGTGGGCGGCATCGCCGGCAAGCTGTTCGCCGAGGCGGGCGCCAAGGTGGTGGCCGTGCAGGACCACACCGGCACTATTTTGAACACGGGCGGCCTGGACGTGCCCGCCCTGCTGGAGCACGTGAAGAAGACCGGCGGCGTGGGCGGTTTCGCCGGCGCCGAGGCCATGGCCAAGGAAGACTTCTGGGGCGTGGATTGCGAGATCCTCATCCCCGCCGCGCTGGAAGGCCAGATCACCAAGGACAACGCCGGCCAGATCAAGGCCAAGCTGGTGATCGAAGGCGCCAACGGCCCCACCACCACCGAGGCCGACGACATCCTGGCCGACAAGGGCGTGCTGGTGCTGCCCGACGTGATCGCCAACGCCGGCGGCGTGACGGTGAGCTACTTCGAATGGGTGCAGGACTTCTCCAGCTTCTTCTGGAGCGAGGACGAGATCAACGCCCGCCTGGTGCGCATCATGCAAGAGGCCTTCGCCGGCATCTGGCATGTGGCGCAGGAGCACAAGGTGACGCTGCGCACCGCCACCTTCATCGTGGCCTGCCAGCGCATCCTGCACGCCCGCGAAATGCGCGGCCTGTACCCCTGAAGCCCCGGCCCGCCCCCCGCCCGCCCCGCCGTTTCGCCCCAACGAAAGCCACCGCGCCGCTACCGGCCCGGTGGCTTTTTCCATGGTGGATTCAGCGCTAAAGCGATGTCCCGCGCGCAACGGAATCTCCCTCACCGACGACACCGGCAACGCCGTGGAACACGGCTGTGCCCGGCCACCGGCGTCATCGCACCTCGCGTGCTAGAAGCGAAGGAAGGCGAACAGCCCTTCAGGGGGCGTCACAGTCGTCAGCGCTCTCAGCCACACATGAGTCAGAAGGCCGCGGAGCAGGTCATGCCAGCAGACGCCGTGGAACGGGCTTCGCCCGGCCACCGGCGTCGTCCCCCTTCCCGGATCGCGCAGCGAGCCGAGAGAAGGGGGAAGGCGCGCAGCGCCTCAGGGGGATGTCACTAACACTCCACGATGTTCACGGCCAATCCGCCCTGGGACGTTTCCTTGTATTTGGTCATCATGTCCGCGCCCGTCTCGCGCATGGTCTTGATGACCTGGTCCAGGCTCACGTGGTGCGTGCCGTCACCGCGCAGCGCCATGCGGGCGGCGTTGATGGCCTTCACCGCGGCCAGCGCGTTGCGTTCGATGCACGGAATCTGCACCAGCCCGCCCACCGGGTCACAGGTCAGGCCCAGGTGGTGCTCCATGCCGATCTCGGCCGCGTTCTCCACCTGTTCGGGCGTGCCGCCCAGCACGGCGCACAGCCCGGCCGCGGCCATGGAGCAGGCCACGCCCACCTCCCCCTGGCAGCCAACCTCGGCGCCGGAGATGGACGCGTTCTCCTTGTAGAGGATGCCGATGGCGCCTGCGGTGAGCAGGAAGTCGACCACGCCGGCCTCGTTCGCTCCGGCGATGAAGCGCCAGTAGTAGTGCAGCACGGCCGGCACGATGCCGGCGGCGCCGTTGGTGGGCGCTGTGACCACGCGGCCGCCGGCGGCGTTCTCTTCGTTCACGGCCAGCGCGAACAGATTCACCCAGTCGATCACTTGCAGCGGGTCCGAAGACGTATCGGGGCCCGCGAGCAGCGCCTGGTGCAGCGCAGCCGCGCGCCTGCGCACCTTGAAGCCGCCCGGCAGAACGCCACCCGTTTCGCAGCCCCGCGCCACGCAGTCCTGCATGGCGCGCCAGATGGCGAGCAGGCCGGCATCGATCTCGGCATCGGTGCGCCAGTGCCGCTCGTTGGTGCGCATCACCCGGGCCAGCGCTCCAGCGACCGGCCCGCCGATGGCATGTGCCTGCGCCAGCAGCTGCTCGCCGCTATGGAAGGGCAACGGCAGCACGGCGGTGTCCGGCGCGATGGCCTGCTGGCGCGCGGCGTCGGCGGCCGCCTCTTCGCTCACGATGAAGCCGCCGCCGACCGAGTAGTACACCTGCGCGTCCAGTAGCGTGCCGCCCGCATCGAAGGCCTCGAAGCGCATGCCGTTGGCGTGCAGCGGCAGCGTGGTGCCGGGCACCAGCATCAGGTCCGCCGTTTCGTCGAAGGGCACGGCGGGCCCGCCGGCCAGCGGCAGGCGCTGGCGGCTGCGGATGTCCTGCAGGATGAAAGGCACGGCGTTCACATCGACCGTGTCGGGTGCATGGCCGGCCAGCCCCAGCAGCACGGCGATGTCGCTGGCATGCCCGCGCCCTGTGGCGCCGAGCGAGCCGTAGAGCGCGCTGCGCACGCGTGCCACCGCAGGCAGGTGGCCCTCGCGGGCGAGCCGCTGCACGAACAGCCGCGCTGCGCGCATGGGGCCCACCGTGTGGGAGCTGGACGGCCCGATGCCGATCTTGAACAGGTCGAAAACGCTGACGGCCATGCGAGGCTCCGGTCGGGGAAATCGTGGGTGAAGGGATGCACAGGGATCTGTGCCCTGTTCCGTGCACTGCACTGTATTGCTTGGCGGTGCGGGGGGTTGCTGCCGGCAGGCGGGTGCGTCCCCGTTCGATTCTGCGCCAGCCCGGCACGGCAGGCGCAGGGTCGTTCTTCAAGAGGCCGATGCCGCCTGCGAGGGCTGGGTGCGCAGGGCCATGCAGAAGGGCTGCTCGCACGGCGCGCGGCCGGCGTAAGGGCAACCGACGGTATGGCAGGGCTCAGACCCGCCGCGCCGCAGGGCCGCTTCCTCGTCCTCGCGCCACTGGCCGCTGGCCTGCTGCAGGGCCATGTGCAGCCAGGGGTCATTGCGCAGCTGCGCCAGGTCGCGGCCGTAGGCCGCCGCGGCAGCGGAGCCCACCCACGGCGCCATGTCCAGCGCCAGCAGCGCGCTGGTCCGGGAGGCCGCCGGGTCCTGCGGCTGCAGCACCAGCGCGAACAACCCCGACGCCAGCGCCTGCGGCCGGCCCCCGAACGGTGCGGACAAAGGCGCGGCAGTTGATGACCCCTGCGCCCCGGGCGCGGCACCGTCGGGCGGCAGGGCCTTGGCCCAGGCCGCAGGCACCAGCAGTGCCAGCGACAGGCCGCGCTCGCCTTCGGCCGTGCGCACCGCGCCGTGGCCCACCAGCCAGGTCTGCAGCGCCGGCAGCGTCTGGCCGGGGTCGGTCCCGTCGATCACCCCCTGCATGCCGGCCTGCCACGGTTGTGCGGCCACGACGCGCTGCGGAGAGCCCGCCTGGGTGAGCTGCTGCACCAGGGCGCCCAACAGCTGCCGCAGGGGTGCCGGCACGCCCGACGCAGGCCAGAGCGCTGCCGTGGTGCCGGCCACCTGA
Organism: Pseudomonadota bacterium; assembly: GCA_023460715.1. Lineage (GTDB taxonomy): Bacteria > Pseudomonadota > Gammaproteobacteria > Burkholderiales > Burkholderiaceae_C > Paracidovorax. Next base: position 9,168 of record JAEWPH010000140.1, read on the forward strand.
CCCGCAGCGCCGGGGCCTGGAGCGCCTCCCGGCAACCGTGCCAGCACCGGCGGACCG
>JAEWPH010000141.1 GCA_023460715.1 Pseudomonadota bacterium
CCACAGGCCGGCGCTGCGGCGCATGCGGCCGCCCATGGCGCGGGCCCAAGCGCGGACAGAAGCGCGGGCAGAAGCGCGGGCAGAAGCGCGGGCACAATGGCCGCCGATGCGACCGGAGGCGCGTCGGCCCGTTCGGCCGCGCGCCGTCCCTCCACCCCATCCCACAGGAGCATGGCATGAGCCAGGAGCAGGCCCGCATGGCGGCCATCGTCACCCCCGCCGTCCCCGCCGAGGCGGACGTCCATCCCAACCAGTTCGCCCTGCTACGGCAGCGCCGCTTCGCTCCGTTCTTCTGGACGCAGTTCGCGGGGGCGGCCAACGACAACCTGTTCAAGTTCGCCTTCACGGTGATGGTGACCTACCAGCTCAGCGTGTCGTGGATGCCTCCGTCCATGGCCGGGCTGGTGATCGGCGCGCTGTTCATCCTGCCGTTCCTGCTGTTCTCGGCCACGTCGGGGCAGCTGACGGACAAGTTCGAGAAGACGCGGATGATCCGCTTCGTGAAGAACCTGGAGATCGCCATCATGCTGGTGGCCGCCGCCGGGTTCGTGGCCGGCAGCGCCGTGGTGCTGCTGGCCTGCGTGTTCCTCATGGGGCTGCACTCCACGCTGTTCGGGCCGGTGAAGTTCGCGTACCTGCCGCAGGCGCTGTCCGAGCGCGAGCTGACCGGCGGCAACGGCATGGTGGAAATGGGCACCTTCGTGGCCATTCTGCTGGGCAATGTGGCCGGCGGCCTGCTGGTGGCGCTGCCGGGCATCGGCCATACCGCCGTGGCGGTGGCCTGCGTGGCGCTGGCGCTGGTGGGGCGCTTGACCGCGCAGTGGATACCCGCCGCGCCCGCCACCGACCCGGGCTTGGCCATCAACTGGAACCCGTTCACGGAAACCTGGCGCAACCTGAAGCTGGCACACGGCAACCCGGTGGTGTTCCGCTCGTTGCTGGGCATCAGCTGGATGTGGTTCTTCGGCGCCGTGTTCCTGAGCCAGTTTCCCAGCTTCGCCAAGGAAGTGCTGCACGGCAACGAGCAGGTGGCGTCGCTGCTGCTGGTGGTGTTCTCGGTGGGCATCGGCATCGGCTCGCTGCTGTGCGAGGTGCTGAGCCGCCGGCATGTGGAGATCGGCCTGGTGCCGCTGGGCGCCATCGGCATGAGCCTCTTCGCCATCGACCTGTACTTCGCCTCCCGCGGCCTGCCGGCGTCCGAGGTGATGGGCCTGGCCGCCTTCGTGGCCCAGCCCGCGCACTGGCGCGTGATGGCCGACCTGGCGCTGCTATCGCTCTTCGCGGGGCTGTACAGCGTGCCCATGTACGCGCTGATCCAGATGCGCAGCCAGCCCACGCACCGCGCGCGCATCATTGCGGCCAACAACATCCTCAACGCGCTGTTCATGATCGGCAGCTCGATCATCGCCGGTGCGCTGCTGGGGGCTGGGTTCACAGTGCCGCAGATCTTCCTCTTCACCGGCATCGCCAATGCGGTGGTGGCGTTCTACATCTTCCTGATCGTGCCGGAGTACCTGCTGCGCTTCGTGGCCTGGGTGCTGTCGCGCTGCATCTACCGCTTCAAGGTGCAGGGCGACGTGCACATTCCCACGCAGGGCGCGGCCATCCTGGCGTGCAACCACGTGAGCTTCGTCGACGCGGTGCTGCTGATGGCCGCGAGCCCCCGGCCCATCGTGTTCGTGATGGACCACCGCATCTTCCGCGTGCCGGTGCTGGGTTGGCTGTTCCGGCTTGCCAAGGCCATTCCCATCGCGCCGTACAAGGAGGACCCCGCTGCCTACCAAGCAGCCTTCGAGCGCGCAGCGCAGGTGCTGAAGGGCGGTGACCTGCTGGGCATCTTCCCCGAAGGCGGTATCACGCGTGACGGTGAGCTGCAGGAGTTCAAGGGCGGCATCGTGAAGATCATCGAGCGTGCACAGGCCAATGGCCTGGCGGTGCCGGTGATTCCGATGGCTTTGTCCCACCTGTGGGGCTCGTTTTTCAGCCGCATCGAAAAAGGCGGTGCCATGGTGCGCCCCTTCCGCAGGGGCTTCTACAGCCGGGTCGGGCTCAACGTGGGTCCCGCCTTGAACGGTGCTGACGTGGAGCCGGCAATGCTCCGCCAGCGGGTACAGGCACTGCTGGCAAGCTGACCTATCTGGTCAGGTGCCTGGGGCCTGGCACGACGGAGCGATGGTCCTCCGTCCCACAACGGTGACGGGATACCGGCCCTACGGTGATGGCTTCGCTTCACCGTTGAAAAGGAGACAGACCATGGCTTACACCATCACCCAGGCCCGCCCCCTTCTGACCGCTGCCGAACTGGAGTTGTTCGACCACAGCCGCGCAGGCCCGATCAAGGAACTCACGCTCGCGCGCCTGCGCGGCAAGGTCACGCGTGCCCGCACGCTGCGCGACAAGTACCGCGATCTGTTCCGCCGCCAGACGGTGTCGGTGCGCAAGGCGCCCACCACCAAGGGCCGCTCGCCCGTCGGCCACGACAACGAGCGCACGCAGCGCAAGGCAGACATCCTGCAGGAAGTGCTGGGCCGTTTCGAAGAGCGCCTGGCGTTGCTCGAAGCCAAGGCAGCGCGGGAGGCCCAATCCGCTACGGTTGCGAAGAAGCCCGCCGCGCCGCGCAAGGCTGCTGCGGCGCCCAGGAAAGTCGCTGCGGGCAACCGCAGCGC
>JAEWPH010000142.1 GCA_023460715.1 Pseudomonadota bacterium
GCGCCGGCGTCTGCGCGGCCAGGGGCGCAGGCCCGGCAGAACCGGCAGGCGCCGGTTCCAAGGTGGCGGGCGCGCCGGGCCGCAGCCCCGGTACGGAAGCCGGCGAATAGAGGCCCTGGGCCGCGGCCAGCACGCCCGTCAGGGCCATGCTGCCCGCCAATACGCAGCGAACCATTGAATGCATGGAGAGCTCCTGGTTGAGGAGCCCCCAGTGTGGCCAGTGCGCCATGCGGCGGGCGTCAGCCGGATTCGCCGGAGCGGCGTCCAGGGTTCGGGCGGCGCCGCGATCCGCGCTCAATCCCACAGGCCGCGGCCCACCCACCACGCCAGCACGAACATCATCACGCCGGTGAGGCCGTCCAGCACCCGCCACGCCGTGGGGTTGGCGAACACGCCTTTCAGCTTGCGGCCGGCCAGGGCCAGCAGCAGGAACCACATCAGGCTGGCGGATGCCGCCCCGACCACGAAGACCCATTTGAGGCCGCCGTCCTGCCGCGCGCCGATGGAGCCGATCAGCACGACGGTGTCCAGGTACACGTGGGGGTTGAGCAAGGTGATGACCGCCAGCGCGCTCAGCACCCCGATCACGCCACGCTCGGCCCGGCTGCCCTCCGCATCCAGGCCGCCGCCGGTAGCGAACCACGCCCGGTGCCAGGCGAACACGCCATAGGCGAACAGGAACAGCGCGCCGCCCAGGCTGAGGTAGTGCGCCAGCGTGGGCGAGCTGCCCAGCAACCGCGCCATGCCCGCCACGCCCAGGGCCACCAGCAGCGCGTCGCTCACCACGCACCAGACCACGCAGGCCCGCACATGCCGTCCCGCCACGGCCTGGCGCAGTACATAGAGGTTCTGCGCGCCGATGGACACCAGCAGGGACAGGCACACGGTGAAGCCCGCGAGCCAAGAGGAGGAAACGGCCGAAGAAAAGGAAGAGGTCCACATGCAGCCGATTCTGGGTAGCCGCACAATTTAAGTAAACTTAAATCATCTAACCCATATTAAGCAACGCTACATGCTCGACTACGCTGGACTGGAAGCCCTTGCGGCCGTGGTGCGCGAGGGCAGCTTCGAACGCGCGGCACGCAAGCTGCACGTGACGCCCTCGGCCGTCTCGCAACGCGTGAAGCAGCTGGAGGAACGGGTCGGCCAGGTGCTGGTGCAGCGCGGCACGCCCTGCACCGGCACGGAGGCCGGGCGCCGCCTGTGCCTGCACGTGGAGCAGGTCGCGCTGCTGGAGAACCAGCTGCGCCGCGCCAATCCCGACCTGATGCCCGACACGCAGTCGCCCGCCCCCACCGTCAAGCTGGCCGTCAACGACGACTCGCTGTCCACCTGGTTCATGGACGCCATGTCCAGCTTCACGGCCGGCGGCAACGAGCTGCTGGACGTGCGCATCGACGACCAGGAACACACGGCGCAGCGCCTGCGCGAAGGCGAGGTGATTGCCGCCGTCACCGCCACGGGCACGCCCATCGCCGGCTGCAACACCTGGCCGCTGGGCACCATGCGCTATGTGGCCGCGGCCAGTCCGGAGTTCGTGGCGCAGCACTTCGCCGCCGGCGTCTCGGGCGACGCGCTCGCCACCGCGCCCCTGATGGCCTATGGCCGCAAGGACCGGCTGCAGGACCAGTGGATGCACCAGCAGGGCCTGGCCTCGCGCCGGCACCCGCCCAAGCACTACCTGCCCAGCAACTACGCCTACGTGCGCGCCTGCGAGGAAGGCATGGGCTGGGGCATGCACCCGACCATCCTCATCCGCGAACAGCTGGACAGCGGCGTGCTGGTGGAGTTCGCTCCGGGAACCGCCATGCCCGTGCCCATGTACTGGGCCCATCCGCGCACCGCACAGGCCGGGCTGGAGCGGCTCACGCAGTGCGTGATGGCCGCGGCGCAGGACTGGCTGGACGTGGACTGAGCCGGCGCGCGTCCTACATGGCTCGGGGAAGGCCGCAGAAGGCCGCAGCCCGGTTCAGGCCGGCTGGGGCAGGCCCGGCACCCAGCGGATCTTGCGCGATGGCGTAACGGCAGCCTCGCGCGGCGGCACCAGATCCGCCAACGTCAAGCCGTCGAGCACCGCCAGATAGGCGGCGGTGGCCTGGTGCAGCACGCCCTTGAGGTGGCAGCGGCCGTCGAGCCGGCACAGGTTGGTCTCGCCGTTGAAGCATTCCACCATGTCGAAATCGGTCTCGGTGGTGCGCACCAAGGCGCCCAGGTTGATCTCCTGCGGCGCCATCAGCAACCGCATGCCGCCGCCCCGCCCGCGCATGGTTTCCAGCAGGCCGCGGGCCGACAGTTCCTGGACGATCTTGGTCAGGTGGCTGCGCGAGATGCCATGCTGCTCGGCAATCTCGGTGATGGTCACGGGCTGCTCGCGCCCCTGCGTCGCCGCGCAGTACATGAGCACGCGCAGCGTGTAGTCGGTCCATTGGGTCAGCCGCATCGGTTTGCCTTGGGTCAGGATAAATATGCAGAACGCGTGCATTTTATTGAATAAAATATTCACACTACATGAATCTTTAAGGACCGCCATGAACGCCCGGCTTCCCTCCTCCGCATCTGCCATCCATGCCCGCCAGCCGATCGGCCAGATCGCCGTGCAGTTGCCCGGCGCCACCGCCGTCTTTCGCCGCCACAAGCTCGACTTCTGCTGCGGCGGCCACGTGAGTCTGCAGCAGGCGGCCGCAGACAAGGGCCTGGACCTGGAGGCCCTGCTGGCCGAGCTGTCGGCTCTGCAGCGCCCGGCCGAGGCGCCCGCCATCGAAGACCCTGCCCAGCTGATCGGCCACCTGCTCCAGCGCTACCACGCCGTCCACCGCGAACAGCTGCCCGAGCTGATCCGCATGGCGCGTCGCGTCGAGGCCGTGCACCGCGGCCATCCCGACGTGCCGGCCGGGCTGGCCGATCTGCTCGAGGACATCCACGACGAACTGCTCTCGCACATGCACAAGGAAGAGGCCATCCTGTTCCCGGCCCTGCAGGCGGGCGGCAATCCCTTCGTGGACCAGCCCATCCAGGTGATGCGCATGGAGCACACCACCCACGGCGAAGCACTGGAGCAGCTGGCAGCCCTCACACACGACGCCACGCCTCCCCAGGGCGCCTGCAACACGTGGCGTGCCCTATACACCGGCATCGGTCAGTTCAGCGAAGACCTGGTCCAGCACATCCACTTGGAGAACAACCTGCTGTTTCCACAGTTCGAGGCGGCGCCCGCAACGGCCGCACCCGTTCAGGGCTGTGGATCGGGATCGGGCTGCGGTTGCCAGTAAGGCGCCCGGCGGACGGCTGCCAGGG
>JAEWPH010000143.1 GCA_023460715.1 Pseudomonadota bacterium
ATACAGCTCGTTGACGATCGCCAGCACGTAGTTCTCGAACCCCATCACATGCACCTGCGGGCCGTGCGCCACGACATGCAGGGTATCGCCCTCGGCGCGCGCCTCGATGAATGCGCGCTGGAAGCGGAAGATGCGCAGGAAGTCGATGAAATCGCTCTTGATGAAGCGCAGCGAGCCGAGGTAATCGAGCTCGTCCTTGGCGAAAGACAGCTGGCACAGCGCATCGAGTTCGGCCTCGACTTCGGGCAGCAGCTCGGCCAGCGGGAATGCCGGCGTGTTGCGGCAGACGAACTCGTAGCGCGCCTGGGTCTGCGGGTGGCGGTGCAGCATGGCCTGCCACATCGTGAACTTGTAGAGATCGGTGTCGAGCAGGCTGGAAATGATGGGTTGCATGGAAGGCTCAGTCGGCAAGCCGCAGCGTGTCGGTGGTGGCGAATTGCACGCCGCGGGTGCGCATCGCGGCGAAGAAGTCCTGCTCGGCGGCCTCGAAGCCCGAGACCGGGCCCATGCAGTCTGTCAGCAGCACCAGCCGCTGCGCATGGTCCGCAGGCAGGTGCTCGACCAGGTGCTCGACGCTGGCGCGCACGCAGTGGCTGCTGGCCTCGCCGGCAATCACCAGCAGGTCGGATTGGGCCAGCCGCTGCAGCAGGGGCAGGTTCAGCGCCGTGCCGGGGTCGTCAGGGTCGACGACTTCGGCCATCAGCGCGCTGTAATGCTCGGTGAAAGGGTTCGTGCCCTTGAGCACATGCTGCATGGGGCGCTGGTGCTCAAGCTGCCAGGCGCCGCCGGCCGCCAGCAGGTCGGCATGGATGCCATGGCCCCAGCTGCCCAGCTCGCAATGCACGGGCCAGACCATCAGCGTATAGCGGCCCTGGCGCTCGAGCGCATCGAGATAGTCGAGGGTGCGCGCGAGATGGGCGGGCTGGCGCGGCATGAATTGCGCATCGCGCACCTGCGTGGCGGTGATGGGCGTGAACGGCGCGACCGCGCTGCCATCGGGCAGCTCCCAGAAATCGGGGTGGGCGATGTCGAAGCGCTGGTGCGAGTCCAGTGTGATGGTGATCGCATCGACATGCGCGGCTTCGCGGCGCAGCCAGTTCGCCAGCCGCTGCATGTGGCGGTGGGCGCCGGCAACCGCCAGGCTGGGCTTGGTCGAGGGGGGGAGGTATGCGGCGGGAAGATCGCAGAAATCGTTCTGCGGATCGATGGCCAGCAGTTGGATGGAAGAGGGCATGGGCAGCCAGCGCAAGGCAAAGGGCCAGTGTAGGCCCGCATCTGCGGCCTGCGCTGCAACCCGGGGCGGGACGCCCCGGGCAGGCGCGGGTTACTTCAGCGCCTTGCGTGCGGCGCCAACGCCCAGCACGGCCAGCACCACGAAGATCACGGCCAGCACCAGGAAGACGATGAACAGCAGCTTGGCGATGCCCGCAGCGCCGGCGGCAACGCCGGTGAAGCCCAGCGCACCGGCCAGGAGCGAAATGATGGCGAAGATGATGGCGTACTTGAGCATGTTATTTCCCTCGTTATCAGTGGTTGTCGGGCTCTGCGCCGACGGGACAGTGCTACGTTATCCGCGGCGCCCCGGCCAGCTTGTGGGCCGGCCGATGCTGATGGCGTAGGAGCCGTCCTGCCATGAAAAAGGCCTGCACGCAGGCAGGCCTTGGCAAGGGTTGCGGGCAGGCGCGGCCGCCTGCCGCGCGCGCTTCAGCGCAGTCCGGCGGCAGCGCGCAGCAGCGCGGCCTTGTCGGTCTTTTCCCAGGTGAATTCGGGCTCTTCGCGGCCGAAGTGGCCATACGCGGCGGTCTTGCTGTAGATCGGGCGCAGCAGGTCCAGCATCTGGATGATGCCCTTGGGACGCAGGTCGAAATGCTCGGCCACCAGCTTGGCGATCTGGTCGTCGGGAATCACGCCCGTGCCTTCGGTATAGACCGTGATGTTCATCGGGCGGGCGACGCCGATCGCATACGCGACCTGGATCTGGCACTGGCGCGCCAGGCCGGCGGCCACGATGTTCTTGGCCACGTAGCGCGCGGCGTAGGCGGCCGAACGGTCGACCTTGGTTGGGTCCTTGCCCGAGAACGCGCCGCCGCCATGGGGGCAGGCGCCGCCGTAGGTGTCGACGATGATCTTGCGGCCGGTCAGGCCGCAATCGCCTTGCGGGCCGCCCACGACGAAGCGGCCCGTGGGGTTGATCAGGTACTTGGTGTCCTGCAGCCACGCGCTGGGCAGCACCGGCTTGATGATTTCTTCGATGATGGCTTCGGTGAAGCTGGCCTTCATCCGGGTCGCGGTTTCCGACTGGTCGGGGCTGTGCTGCGTCGACAGCACCACGGTGTCGATGCTGTGCGGCTTGCCGTCGACATAGCGCATCGTCACCTGGCTCTTGGCGTCGGGGCGCAGGAACGGCAGGCGGCCGTCCTTGCGCAACTGGGCCTGGCGCTCGACCAGGCGGTGGGCGTAGTAGATCGGCGCGGGCATCAGCTCGGGCGTCTCGTCGCAGGCGTAGCCGAACATCAGGCCCTGGTCGCCAGCGCCGGTGTTCAGGTGGTCGTCGCTGGCCTGGTCCACGCCCTGGGCGATGTCGTTGGACTGCTTGTCGTAGGCCACCAGGACGGCGCAGCCCTTGTAGTCGATGCCGTAGTCGGTGTTGTCGTAGCCGATGCGCTTGATCGTGTCGCGCGCCACCTGGATGTAGTCCACGTGCGCGTTGGTGGTGATCTCGCCCGCCAGCACCACCAGACCGGTGTTGGTCAGCGTCTCGGCAGCCACGCGGCTGCGCGGGTCCTGCTGGAAGATCGCGTCCAGGATTGCGTCAGAGATCTGGTCGGCCACCTTGTCGGGGTGGCCTTCAGAGACGGATTCCGAGGTGAAAAGGAAATCGTTCGCCATTTGAATAAACTCCGGTGTTCAGCTTTTGGGGCGTTGCCCTCAGCTTGGGAGCCTTGGCGAACGCTTTAGCAGAATTGTTTTACGTCGCCCTGCAAGTTGCTCATTTAACTCAGCGACCGCGCCATTTTAATGCCATCTCTGTTTCGTTTCCTTGCGGCCTGGCCGCTGTGGCTGCTGCACGCCGTAGGCGCGGTGCTGGGCTGGATCGTGTTCGCCGCATCGCCCACGTACCGCCGCCGCTTCATCGAGAACGCGGCGCGCGCCGGCTACCGGCTGCGCGACGTGCGCGCCGCCGTGGGCCACGCAGGCCGCATGGTGGCCGAGATGCCGCGCCTGTGGCTGCGCGAGGAGTCGCCGCCGTACCGCATCGAAGGCGCGGAGTGCGTGGAGCGCGCCTGGGCCGCGGGCAAGGGCATCCTCTACCTCACGCCGCACCTCGGCTGCTTCGAGCTGTCGGTGCAGGCCGCGGCGCAGCGCTGGAGCGCCGAGCACGGTCCGATCACGATCCTCTACCGCCCCGCGCGCCAGGCCTGGCTGGCCGACATCCTGGAGACCGCGCGCCACCGCCCCGGCGTGAAGCCCGAGGCCACGACGCTGCTGGGCGTCAAGCAGATGATCAAGGCGCTGCGCCGAGGCGAGGCCGTGGGCCTGCTGCCCGACCAGGTGCCGCCGCAGGGCATGGGCACCTGGTCGCCGTTCTTCGGCCACGAGGCCTACACCATGACGCTGGCGGCGCGCCTGGCCCAGCAGACGGGGGCCACCGTGGTGCTGGCCCGCTGCGAGCGGCTGCCGCGCGGGCAGGGCTATGTGCTGTATTTCGAGGGCTTGCCCGAGCCCGTGTCGAGCGATCTGAACACCGCGGTGCTGCAGATCAACCAGGCCATGGAGCGCACCATCCGGCAGTGCCCCACGCAGTACCTCTGGGGCTACGGCCGCTACAAGCAGCCGCGCAGCGATGCAGCGCCCGCGCAAGGCGGTGGCGCATGATGGTCCGCTTCGGGATTGCTGTGCTCGGCGTGCTAGGGCGGCTGCCGCTGCCGGTGCTGCGTGGGCTGGGCGCGTTCATCGGCCGGGCGCTGTTCGTGCTGGCCGCGGGGCGGCGCAGGGTGGCGCTGCGCAACCTGGAGCTGTGCTTTCCGGACATGCCGGCGGCGCAGCGCAAGGCCCTGGCGCGCGAGTCTTTCGAAGTGTTCTGCCAGACCTTCCTGGACCGCGGCTGGCTGTGGGCCGGTTCCGAAGCGCTGGTGCGCAGCCGCGTGAAGCTGACCGGTGCGCTGCACGAACTGGAAGGCGATACGCCCACCATCGTCTTCGCGCCGCACTTCTACAGCATGGACGCGGGCGGCCTGGCGCTGCCGTTGAACACGCAGCGTGAATTCACGTCGATCTTCGCCACCCATCCCGACCCCGTGCAGGACGCCTGGTTCATGGCCGGGCGCCAGCGCTTCGGCAACGTGCGCATGCTCAATCGCGCCGACGGCGTCAAGCCCATCATCTCGTGCCTGCGCAAGGGCGGCCTGCTGTACCTGCTGCCCGACATGGACTATGGCCCGACCGACTCCGTGTTCGTGCCCTTCTTCGCCGTGCCCGAGGTAGCCACCATTCCGTCGCTGTCGCGTTTCGCCCGCCTGGGCCGTGCCAAGGTGGTGGCCCTGTACAGCCGCATGACGCCAGAGGGCTATGTGGCCGAGTTGACGCCCGCGTGGGAGCACTACCCCACCGACGACCACGTGGCCGACACCGCGCGCATGAACCGCGAGCTGGAGGCCGCCATCCGCACCATGCCCAGCCAGTACTACTGGGTGCACCGGCGGTTCAAGACACGCCCCGAGGGGCAGCCGTCGGTTTACAACAAATAGGCCTCTAGCGCTTTCCCATCAAGCGCAGGCAGCTATTGTTTTGGTAGCGTTTGGGTCAGGAATTCCGCCAGCGCGCCGATGACGGCCTGCGGCTGCTCATGCACCACCCAGTGCGACGCGCCGGGCAGGGGCTGCACCTGCAGCGGCGCCACCCAGTCCTCCAGCCCGTCGAGCAGGCCCGGCAGCAGGGCCGGGTCGTCCAGCCCCCACAGCACCAGCGTGGGCACATGCACTTCCAGCATCGCCGCAGGCAATTGGATAGCGGCGGCGCCGGCGTCGCCCTCGCGCGGCGGGCGGAGCGGGCTGGCGCGGTAGTAGTTGCAGGGGCCGGTCAGGCCTTGCCGCCATTGCGCGCGGTACTGGGCCCGCACCTCGTCGGTCAGCCAGGTCGGCGGTGTGCCCGCAGGCGTATCGAAGAACCCGAACAGGCGCCGGAAGTCGTCCTCCGCCAGCAGGGCCTCGGCGTCCGGGCGGCAGAGGAAGTGCATGTACTCGCTGGCCGCCTGCTGGGCGGGGTTGTGCTGCAGTTCGCGCACGAAGGCGCCGGGGTGGGGCGAGTTGACGATGGCGAGCCGCTGCAGCAGGTCGGGCCGCTGGTTGGCCAGGTTCCAGGCCACGGCGCCGCCCCAGTCGTGGGCCACCAGGGCGGCCAGAGGCTGGCCCGCGCCGCATTCGGCTTCGATCAGTGCGGCGATGTCCTGCACCAGGTGCTTGGCCCGGTAGGCCTCGGGCTCGGGCGGGTGGCTGGAGGGCGCGAAGCCGCGCAGGTTGGGCGCCACGCACCGGTAGCCGCCGTGCTCCGGCTGCGCAAAGTGCGCCAGCAGCGCGTCCCAGATGAAGCCGCCTTCGGGAAAGCCGTGCAGGAACAGCAGCACCGGCCGCCCCGGGGCGCCGCTCACGCGGCAGTGCAGGGTGGTGCCGTGCGGCAGCGAGTGGTCGACGGTGGAGATCATCATGCGCTACGCTTTCTATAGCTGTAGGCGCTTGATGGATAGGCGCCAGTGGCTAATTTGTCTCTGAATCTTGCCGCGGGGCGGCCTCGGCCGGCGCTGCCTGCGTGCCGCTGTCTTCCGCCGGCACGGCGGCCTGCGCGGGGTGGGACCACTGCCACAGCAGCTGGGCCACCTCGTCCACGCCCTGCTTCTTCAGGGCGGAGAACATCTTCACCTCGCCGCCCCCAGCCTGCAGTCGCGTGATGGACAGGATCTTGGCCTGCTCGCTGCGCGTGAGCTTGTCGGCCTTGGTCAGCACGATGAGGAACTTCAGCCCTTCCTCGACCCGCGGGCGCAAAATTTCGAGCAGCGCTTCGTCCAGCTCGGTCAGCCCGAGGCGCGGGTCGCACAGCAGCACGATGCCCGTGAGCCCGGGGCGGCTGACCAGGTAATTCACCATCACCTGCTGCCAGCGCAGCTTGTCCGAGCGCGACACCTTGGCGTAGCCGTAGCCGGGCAGGTCGGCCAGCACGGCGTCGGTCACGCCCTGCTTGCCCAGCGCGAACAGGTTGATGTGCTGCGTGCGGCCCGGCCGCTTGGACGCAAAGGCCAGCTGCTTTTGCTGCGTGAGGGTGTTGATGCAGGTGGATTTGCCGGCATTGGAACGCCCGACGAAGGCGATCTCGGGCACATCGATGGGCGGCAGGTGGTGCAACTGCGCCGCCGTGGTCAGGAACCGGGCGGTGTGCATCCATCCCATGGCGACTTTGGCGTCGGGTGCCGGCGGTAGGGAGCCAGCAACTGGCGCATGTGATGGAGTCGTCATAAATCGGGGTTTGAAGGGATAGGCCGCTAAAGGGGCCAATTGTAGAATTGTGCGGTTCCGCTCTCATAACATAAGAACCCTCGATATGAAGTTGCTTGCCTCCTTGTTGATGGCTGCCGCACTCGCGGCACCGGCTCTTCCGACCCTTGCAGCGGGCGAAACCCCGGCTGCCGCCGCTCCCAAGGCTGCCAAGCCGGATCTGGTGAAGGGCGAGGCCAGCTACACCGCGGTCTGCGCGGCCTGCCACGCGGCCGACGGCAACTCCAGCATCGTCGCCAACCCCAAGCTGGCGCAGCAGCATCCCGAATACCTGGTCAAGCAGCTGCAGGAGTTCAAGTCTGGCAAGCGCAACGACCCCGTCATGAAGGGCATGGCGGCCCTGCTGTCCGACGACGACATGCGCAACGTGTCGTACTGGCTGGCCTCCAAGTCCGCCAAGCAGGGCTTCTCCAAGGACAAGGACCTCGTCTCTTTGGGCGAGCGCATCTACCGGGGCGGCATCGCCGACCGCAACATCGCCGCCTGCGCCGGCTGCCACAGTCCCAACGGCGCCGGCATTCCCGCGCAGTACCCGCGCCTGTCCGGCCAGCATGCCGACTACACCACCAAGCAGCTGGTCGAATTCCGCGACGGCAAGCGCGCCAACAGCGTGCAGATGACCCAGGTCGCCGCCAAGCTGAACGACCGCGAGATCAAGGCCGTGTCGGACTACATTGCCGGCCTGCGTTGATGCACGTCAAATCCCAGGGGGCTCCCGGTAGCCCCCCAGGAACCTACCGCCGATAATCACACCCAAGACGGGCGGGCCCATCTGCAACTGATGGCCCGCCCTTTTCTCATTCAGGGCCCGCCTCGTTTTCCATGTCTGACACCACCCACGGCATCCGCGTCCAGACGCGCTCCCAGGCACTGCGCACATCGGTCGAGCTGCTGTCGTCGATGCGCTTCGCCATCGCGCTGCTCACGGTGATCTGCATTGCGTCGGTGATCGGTACGGTGCTCAAGCAGCACGAGCCGGGCGTGAACTACGTGAACCAGTTCGGCCCCTTCTGGGCCGAGCTGTTCCTGGCGCTCAAGCTCAACGCGGTCTACAGCGCGTGGTGGTTCCTGCTGATCCTGGCATTTCTGGTGGTGAGCACGTCGCTGTGCGTGGCCCGCAATGCACCCAAGTACCTGGCCGACCTGCGCACCTACAAGGAGAACATCCGCGAGCAGAGCCTGAAGGCCTTTCCGCACCGCGCGCAGGCCGCGCTCGTCGGCACGCCCGAGGCCGAGGCCCGCCGCATCGGCGCGCTGCTGGTGTCCGGCGGCTGGAAGGTCAAGCTGCAGCAGCGCGACACGGGGGCGGGTGCCGGCGCGGGCTGGATGGTGGCCGCCAAGGCCGGTGCCGCCAACAAGCTGGGCTACATCGCGGCGCACAGCGCCATCGTGCTGATCTGCCTGGGGGGCCTGCTGGACGGCGACCTGATCGTGCGCGCGCAGATGTGGCTGGGCGGCAAGACGCCGTATGCCGGTGGCGGGCTCATCTCCGAGGTCAAGCCCGAGCACCGCCTGTCCGAGCGCAACCCCACCTTCCGCGGCAACCTGCTGGTGGCCGAGGGCACGCAATCCAGCACCGCCATCCTGAACCAGTCCGACGGCGTGCTGCTGCAGGAACTGCCCTTCGCCATCGAGCTGAAGAAATTCATCGTGGAGCACTATTCCACCGGCATGCCCAAGCTGTTCGCCAGCGAGATCGTCATCCACGACAAGGCCACCGGCGCGGCCACGCCGGCGCGCGTGGAGGTGAACCACCCGGCCAGCTACCGTGGCATCGAGATCTACCAGTCCAGCTTCGACGATGGGGGCTCGCAGGTGAAGCTGCATGCACGCCCCATGGTGCCGGGTGTCAAGGCCTTCGACGTGGAAGGCGTGATCGGGGGCTCGTCCAGCCTGTCCGGTGATGCGCTGGGCCAGCCCGTGACGCTCGAGTACACGGCCCTGCGCGTGCTCAACGTCGAGAACTTCGGCGACGCCGGGCAAGGCGGCTCGGCGGTGGACGTGCGCAAGGTCGATCTGCGCGAATCCATCGAGTCGCGCCTGGGCGCTGGCAACAAGACCGTCACCAAGCGCGAGCTGCGCAACGTCGGCCCCAGCGTGACCTACAAGCTGCGCGATGCCGCCGGCCAGGCGCGCGAGTTCCAGAACTTCATGCTGCCCGTGGACACGGGCGACGGCCAGCCGGTGTTCCTGTTCGGCGTGCGCGAGACGCCCGCTGATCCGTTCCGCTACCTGCGCGTTCCGGCTGACGAGCAGGGCAGCATCGATGGGTTCATGCGCATGCGCGTGGCGCTGGCCGATCCGGCGATGCGCGAGCAGGCCGTGCGCCGCTACGTGGCCGTCGCGGTGGATGCCAAGGCCCGGCCGGAACTGGCCGAGCAGCTGGCGCAGTCCACCGTTCGCGCCATCAGCCTCTTCGCGGGCCGCCAGGGCGAGGACGGCAAGCCGCACGGCGGCCTGCAGGCGATCTCGGACTTCATGGAAACCAACGTGCCCGAAGCCGAACGCGCCCGCGCCGGCGAGGTGCTGGTGCGCATCCTGAACGGCGCGCTGTTCGAATTGGCGCAGCTGAGCCGCGAGCGTGCCGGCCTGCCGCCGCTGCCGCAGGACGAGAAGACCCAGAGCTTCATGACCCAGGCCGTACTGTCCCTCAGCGATGCCCAGATCTACCCGGCACCGGTGGTGTTCGAGCTCAAGGATTTCAACCAGGTGCAGGCCAGCGTGTTCCAGGTGGCCCGCGCCCCGGGCAAGAACGTCGTCTACCTGGGGTGCGCACTGCTGATCCTGGGCGTGTTCGCCATGCTCTACGTGCGCGACCGCCGGCTGTGGGTGTGGCTCGCGCCGCAGGCCGAGGGCGCCCAGGCGACGATGGCGCTGTCGGCCAACCGCAAGACACTGGACGGCGACCGCGAATTCGCCCAGCTCACCGAGAAACTGATCGGGGTTCCGCCCCACGGAGGCACCGCATGAACACGGCCACCACGACGCTCACCCTGAACGAGGGGTTCTTCGCGCGCCGCAACTGGTTCGACTGGTTGTTCGCCGCCCTGGTCGCGGCAGGGGGGCTGTTTGCGCTGCAGCGCTACGGCCATGCGATGGATGTGTACGAGAAGGGCATCCTGCTCGGCTCCATCCCCTGCCTGATCTGGCTGTGCTGGTTCTGGCGGCCGCTGCGCGTGCTCACCCTGGTGGTGGCGGCCGCGTCGCTGCTGGCCATCGCCCTGTACCAGGGCGATGCCGGAGGCGACCTGGCGCGGGCGGACACCGTCTTCGGCCTGAAGTTCTTCCTGTCGAGCCAGTCGGCCATCCTGTGGATGAGCATGCTGTTCTTCATGAGCACGGCGTTCTACTGGATCGGCATGTTCTCGCGCGGCGAGGGCCAGACCATGATGCTCATCGGCTCGCGGCTGGCCTGGGTGTCGATTGCCATGGCGCTCATCGGCACCATGGTGCGCTGGTACGAGAGCTACCAGATCGCTCCCGACATCGGCCACATCCCCGTGAGCAACCTCTACGAGGTGTTCGTGATGTTCTGCTGGATGACCGCGGCCTTCTACCTGTACTACGAAGCGCAGTACAAGACCCGTGCGCTGGGCGGCTTCGTGATGCTGGTGGTGAGCGCGGCCGTGGGCTTTCTGCTCTGGTACACGGTGGTGCGCGAGGCGCACGAGATCCAACCCTTGGTGCCAGCGCTCAAGAGCTGGTGGATGAAGTTGCACGTGCCTGCCAACTTCATCGGCTACGGCACGTTCGCGCTGTCCGCCATGGTCGCGTTCGCCTACCTCATCAAGCAGCAGGCGACGGAGACGCGCTGGTACAAGTTGGCCCCGCTGTGGCTGCTGGGCGTGGTGCTGTGCTTCGAACCCATCGTGTTCCGCCAGGGCGCGGCCGAGAACGGCGGCGGCTACTGGATGGTGTACTTCGGCATCTCGGCCTTCATCGTGGGCGGCATCCTCTTCGGCCGCCGCCACATCGCGTCGCGCCTGCCGTCGTTCGAGATCCTCGACGATGTGATGTACAAGGCCATCGCCGTGGGCTTCGCGTTCTTCACCATCGCCACCGTGCTGGGCGCGCTGTGGGCCGCCGAGGCCTGGGGCGGCTACTGGAGCTGGGATCCCAAGGAGACCTGGGCGCTCATCGTGTGGCTGAACTACGCCGCCTGGCTGCACATGCGGCTGATGAAGGGCCTGCGCGGCACGGTGTCGGCTTGGTGGGCGCTGGTGGGGCTGGCGGTTACCACGTTCGCCTTCCTGGGCGTGAACATGTTCTTGAGCGGTTTGCACAGCTACGGCACGCTCTAGGCGCCAGCGGGACGGAACATCGGAACGCGCGGCCTTTTCATACGCAGGCAGAGGGCCTGTGGATTGGTAACCCCGGCGCCGCCGGGGGCGCGGAACGAAAACGGGCACGCGCGGTCTGTCTGGGGCAGACTGCGCAGCACATCCCGGAGAATGTCCCCATGCTCATCCCCCGCCGCCAAGACCAGGGCCTGGTCCACCCCCATTCCTCAGAGATCACCCCACGTGCTGTCTATGAGCAACGGCGCGAGCTGCTGCGCTGGGTGGCCGGTGGGGCGGCGGGCGCGGCCCTCGCCTCCTGGGCCGGCCGCGAGGCGCTCGCGGAGCAGGTGGCCCGCCCCGGCAAGCTGGCCCCGCTGCCCGGTGCGAAGTCGGCGGTGGCGGGCGCGGTGACCATGGAAAAGCTCACCAGCTACCAGGACGCGAGCACCTACAACAACTTCTACGAGTTCGGCGTGGACAAGGCCGACCCCGCCCGCAACGCCCACACGCTGAAGACGTCGCCTTGGACCGTGGAGGTCGAGGGCCTGGTCAACAAGCCGCGCAAGTTCGCCCTCGAGGATCTGCTCAAGCTGAGCCCGCAGGAGGAGCGGATCTACCGCCTGCGCTGCGTCGAGGGCTGGTCCATGGTCATCCCGTGGGTGGGCTTTTCGCTGGCCGAACTCATCAAGCGCGTGGAGCCGCAAGGCAGCGCCAAGTACGTGGAGTTCATCACGCTGGCGGACAAGGCGACCATGCCGTACGTGGGCTCCCGCGTGCTGGACTGGCCGTACACCGAGGGCCTGCGCATGGACGAGGCAATGCATCCCCTGACGCTGCTGGCCTTCGGCATGTACGGCGAGGTGCTGCCCAACCAGAACGGCGCCCCGGTACGGTTGGTGGTGCCGTGGAAGTACGGGTTCAAGAGCGCGAAGAGCCTCGTGAAGATCCGCTTCGTCGAGAAGGAGCCGGGCACGGCCTGGAACAAGGCTGCCAAGCAGGAGTACGGCTTCTATTCCAACGTGAACCCGAACGTCGACCATCCGCGCTGGAGCCAGGCCACCGAACGCCGCATCGGCGAGGACGGTTTGTTCGCCAAGAAGCGCAAGACGCTGCTGTTCAACGGCTACGAAGCCCAGGTGGGCCAGCTGTATGCCGGCATGGACCTGAAGAAGTTCTACTGAGCCTGGGCCGCCGAGCGCGCGGTCAGCGTTTCAGGCCTTCGCGTTTCCAGCCATTCAGCCAGCCAGCACCATGCGCGTTGCGGCAGATCCTCTTGCCGCAATGGCATCTTCTTTCAACTATGAAAAAGCTTCTTCTGCATCCGTTGGCCAAGCCGGTGGTGTTTCTGCTGTGCCTGGTGCCGGCGGCCTGGCTGTTGTACGCAGCCTTCGCCAAGCTGCTCGGGCCGAACCCTGCCGAGGCGCTGATCCGCTCCACGGGCGACTGGGCCTTGCGCTTTCTGTGTATCGCCCTGGCGGTCACTCCGGCGCGCGTGCTGCTGGGGTGGCCGGCGCTGGCCCGGTACCGGCGCATGCTGGGCCTGTACGTGTTTTTCTACGCCGTGCTGCACTTCGTGAGCTACGCCTGGCTCGACATGGGTCTGGACTGGGGCGAGATCGTGCGCGACGTGCCCAAGCGCCCCTTCATCCTGGTGGGCACCTTGGCGCTCTTGCTCCTGGCGCTGCTGGCCGCGACCTCGTACCAGCAGGCCATCCGCTGGCTGGGCGGCAAGCGCTGGCAGGCGCTGCACCGCAGCGTGTACGCCGTGGCAGGGCTGGCCCTGCTGCATTTCTTCTGGATGCGCGCGGGCAAGAACCATTTCGCCGAGGTGGCGGTCTATGCGGCCATCCTGGCTTGCCTGCTGGGCTGGCGTCTGTGGCAGCGGCGCTTGCGCAGCCGCGCACACGCCATGTGATGCTATAAAGTTAGTAGCGGAATGCGCTTGTGCAGTAAGGGATAGGGCCTGATTTCGCTTCAACCCTGTACGGCGCGCAGGGCGGGGCGGACCATGCGGGATGCCGGGTCGATCACGGCGGTGGGTAGCTGGTAGGCCCGGTCGTCGAAGAGGTCTATGCCGCACATCAGGTTCTCGATCCAGTCGAAGAAGTCGCTGATTGCCTGCCGGCCCAGGATGGGCGCGCCATGCTGCGGCACCAGCATGGCGATGTCCAGCTGGCGCACCATGCGTGTCCACAGCCGCAGGATCTTGTTGGACACCATGTAGCGGCGGTGAAACGCCTCCATGCGCGGAATGTGGGGCGCCAGCTCCGTCACGGGCACGCGGGCCTCCAGGCCCGAGGTCATCGACACGCCCAGGTCACCGGTGAAGAGGATGCGGCTGACCGGGTCGTAGAAGTGGAAGTTGCCTTCGGAGTGCATGAAGTGCGCCGGCAGCAGCACCAGCTCGTGCCGGCCCAAGGGAATGTGGCCGCCGCCGTCCGGCACGCCGATCACCCGCCCTTCGGTCTTGCCGACCTTGGTGAAGTGGGGCGCGAAGCGTTCCCAGATGCGAGAGATCACCAGGGTGGCCTTGGTGCTGGTCATCCAGCGGTCCAGCGAGGCGATGATGTCCGGATCGGCATGCGACGCCAACAGGTACGAGAGCTTGTGCGGCGGGAAATGCTTGGTCATCCCCATGAACAACTCGTTGAACGCGAGATTGCCGCCCGGATCGATGATGGCCCCCGTGTCGTCGTCCACAACCAGGAACTGGTTGGCCTGCACCGCCTGCCCGTCCTCCTCGATCAGGTCGGTGAACATCAGGCAGGCGTGGTGTTTGTCGCGGTAGAGCTCCAGCGGTTCGAGGGCCATGGCGGGCTTTGCAGTGAAAAGCGCACTGTAGGCCCCGCCATGGGGTTATTACTTGATGGGAATCAAGGCCCGATCAAGGAGCCAGCTTTTCGCAGCGGAACGTGTCCTCGACCGATTCGCGCGACCGGATCAGATGCGCCTTGGCGCCGTTGACCAGCACCTCGGCGGGACGCGACCGGGTGTTGTAGTTGCTGCCCATGGAGCTGCAGTACGCGCCTGCCGACAGCACGGCGAGTTGGTCGCCCGGCTGGACGGCCAGGCGCCGGTCGCGGCCGATCCAGTCCCCGCTTTCGCAGATGGGGCCCACCACGTCGTAGACATGTTCTCCGCCACCGCCGGCGGGTGCGGACGCCTCCAGCGGCACGATGGCATGGAAGGCCTGGTACATCGCCGGGCGGGGCAGATCGTTCATCGCCGCATCGACGATGCAGAAGTTCTTCTGCTCGCCGGGCTTGACGTAGAGCACTTCGGTGACGCACACGCCGGCATTGCCCACCAGGGAGCGGCCGGGTTCGATCATGAACTGCCGGTCGCCGTAGCCACGCGCATCCAGCTTGGCGAGCAGCTTGGTCCAGAGCGCGTCGGCGGCCGGTGGCGCGTCACCGTTGTAGTTGATGCCCAGGCCGCCGCCGAAATCGATATGGTGGATCGCGATGCCTGCTGCCTCGATGTCGCGGACCAGGTCCAGCATGCGGTCGACTGCGTCAAGGTAGGGCGTTTCCTCGGTGATCTGGGAGCCGATGTGGCAATCGATGCCCACGACCCGCAACCCGGGCAACGCTGCGGCGCGCTGGTAGGTGGCGACCGTGCGCTCGTGGGCCACGCCGAACTTGTTGCCCTTCAATCCGGTGGAGATGTAGGGGTGCGTCTTCGGGTCCACATTGGGGTTGACGCGGATGCTGACGGGAGCGCGCTGGCCCAGCGACGTGGCCACGTCGTTCAGCACTTCCAGCTCGGATTCGCTTTCCACATTGAAGCAGCCGATGCCGGCCTGCAGGGCTTGGCGCATTTCGGCGCGCGTCTTGCCCACCCCCGAGAAGATCACCTTGGACGCGTCGCCGCCAGCGGCGAGCACTCGCTGCAGTTCACCGCCCGAGACGATGTCGAAGCCGCAGCCCTGGCGGGCGAACAGCTGCAGCACGGCCAGGGATGAATTGGCCTTCATCGCGTAGCAGATCTGAACCTTGCGGCCTTCGAAACCGCGCTGGTACGCCGCCAGCGCGGCAAGCATTGCGGCCTGTGAATACACATACACCGGCGTGCCGTGCTCGCGCGCAAGATCCGCCAGGCGCACGTCTTCTACGAACAAGGAACCCTCACGGTAGGCGATGAAGGGGGAGCCGGGCAGGGAAGTGGGGATCATGGACGGGGGGTGGAGGCAGGGGAGGACGCAGGCATGGCAGCGGGCGCAGCGGCAGGAGAGGCTGCTGTGGGAGCGGGGGTGAGCGTCTGTGGAAGCGTCGCCCGCTGTGCCGCCGCTGGTTCGGTGGGGAGGTACAGGGGGCCCCGCTGGCCACAGCCGGCCACAACCGCCGCGCCCCAAACAAGGGCAATCGTCCTGACTAGAATTTGGGAAGCTCTCAACATCCGCAAATTGTAATGACCGACCTCGAATTCCTGGACCATGCCGAGAAACTCCTGCTGGCGGTGGAGGAGGGGTGTGACCGGATCAACGACACCACCGACGCCGATCTTGACGCACAACGGGTGGGCGGTATGGTGACCATCACCTTCCACAACGGCAGCCAGATCATCATCAATCTGCAAAAGCCGCTGCACGAAGTCTGGCTGGCCGCCAAGACCGGCGGCTACCACTACCGTTTCGACGGCAAGGCCTGGCAGGACACCAAGGGCGGGCTGGAGTTCTTCGCAGAGCTGAACCGCAACGCCCGGCTTCAGTCGGGCATGGCCCTGGAGTTCCACGCGGCCTGAACGCCGCCACGGCGGCGGGAGGGGGAGCGGGAGCGGTTAAGCCAAAGCGACCCGGCGTGCCCTCGCGCCGGCCGGCGCGCGGGCATGCCGCCGTCAATTCCTGAACAGATCAAGGATCTTGTTGCGCTCTTCCGACGGCGGTGGCGCCGTGGGGGCCACGCCCGGAGCAGCCGCGGGCGGCTGGTCTTCCATGCCCACGCTGGCCACGCCAGCGTTGCGGGCGTACTCCTCGTAGAACCATTCGCCACTGACGTTGACCACGCCGGGCGGCACGGTCGGCTCGGCCACGGGCACGCCCTTGAGCGCGCGCTCCATGAAGCTGATCCAGATCGGCAGGCTCAGGCCGCCGCCGGTTTCACGGCTGCCCAGATTGCGGGGCGTGTCATAACCAATCCACGTGACTGCGGCGATGGTCGGCTGGAAGCCGGCGAACCAAGCGTCGACGGCGTCGTTCGTCGTGCCGGTCTTGCCATACACATCCGGGCGCTTTAACGTGGCCTGTGCACGGGCCGCGGTGCCCGAGCGCGTAACTTCCTGCAGCAGGCTGTCCATGATGAAGGCATTGCGGGCCTCGATCGCACGCGGGTTGTTCTCGGTCGCAGGCGGCTGAAAGTCCGACAGGATGCGGCCCTTGTGGTCGGTGACACGAGAAATCAGGTACGGATTCACGCGATATCCGCCGTTGGCAAATACGGAATAAGCCGCAACCATCTGCATGGGCGTCACCGAGCCGGCGCCAAGGGCCATGGTCAGATAAGGCGGATGCCGCTCCGGGTCGAAGCCGAAACGCCCGACCCAGTCCTGTGCGTTCTTGGCGCCCACGGCCTGCAGAACGCGGATTGACACCACGTTCTTAGAGCGGGCCAAGCCAGTACGCAACGTCATGGGGCCGTCGTACTTGCCGTCATAGTTCTTCGGCTCCCATGGCTGACCTCCGGTCACGCCGGCACTGAAGAAGAGCGGGGCATCGTTGACGACGGTAGCCGGCGTGAAGCCCTTCTCCAGGGCCGCTGAGTAGATGAAAGGCTTGAAGCTCGAACCCGGCTGGCGCCATGCCTGGGTCACATGGTTGAACTTGTTCTTGTCGAAATCGAAGCCTCCGACCAGGGCGCGGACGGCACCGGTCCTCGGGTCCAGGGCAACGAAAGCACCTTCTACCTCGGGCAGCTGGGTCGCCTCCCAGGTTTTTTTCGGGGTCTGAACGACGCGGATCACGGCGCCGCGACGGATCTTGATGTTGGGCGCGGCCTTATCGCTCAGACCGGATTGAACCGGCTTGAGCCCATCCCCGGTGATCTCGATCGGATCTCCGCTGGCGCGGGCGGCCACGATTTTCTTGGCAGTGACCTCCAGAACCACGGCCGACAGAACGTCGCCATTGTCGGGATGCCCCGCAAGGATGTCGTCGACGGCGTCTTCGGCCTCCTGGGGGTCGGACGGAAGTGTGGCGAACTTCTCGGGGCCTCGGTAGTGCTGCCGTCGCTCGTAGTCCATGATGCCCTTGCGCAACGCTACGTACGCGGCTTCCTGCTCGCCTGCATTCAGGGTGGTGTACACGTTCAGGCCCCGCGTGTAAGCCTCGTTGCCGTACTGCGAGAAGATCAGCTGGCGCACCATCTCGGCCACGTATTCGGCATGGACGCGGGTGCTGTCCGGACCCGAGCGCAGCTTCAGGTCTTCCTGCTTCGCCGCAGCGGCTTCCTCGGCAGTAATGAAGCCGTTCTCCACCATGCGGTCAATGATGTACAGCTGACGAATGCGCGCTCTCTTGGGGTTGCTGATGGGGTTGTAGGCGGAGGGGGCCTTGGGCAGGCCAGCGAGCATGGCGGCCTCCGCGATGGAAATCGACTTCAGAGGCTTGCCAAAATACGTTTCTGATGCGGCCGCAAATCCGTAGGCTCTATTACCGAGGTAAATCTGATTCATGTAGATTTCAAGAATCTGATTTTTCGACAGCAAATGCTCCAGCTTGAAAGTCAGTAATATTTCGTAAATTTTGCGCGTGAATGTCTTTTCGGACGAAAGATAGACATTGCGCGCTACCTGCATTGTGATGGTGGATGCCCCCTGGCTCTTTACCCGGCCCAAGTTTGCCAGCCCCGCCCGAACGACGCCTTTGTAGTCCACGCCGCCGTGTTGGAAGAAGCGGGCGTCCTCGATGGCTAGTACCGCATTGGTCATCACCTTCGGAATGTCCTGGATGGGCGTCAGATTTCGCCGCTCCTCGCCGAACTCTCCCAGTAGGGCACCCTCCGTGGAGTACACGCGCAGCGGCAACTTAGGGCGGTAGTCCGCCAGATCGGAGATATCCGGCAAGTTCGGGTAAGCCACTGCCAGCGCTACTGCAATTGTGAGAAGCCCAGCCAAGGCGCCTGCGAGGGCCAAGCCCATCAGCCACGCGAAGCCACGGATCAGCCAACGTAACCAGCGGGGACGAGAGGGGGCAGGAGTAGGCTTGTCGGGATGCGGCATCGGGCGCTCAAAAGGGGCAATCCCCGATTATAAAAAATATGGCGATCAGCCGGGGCCGCCCTTAAAGGGGGCCTCAATGCCGTTGCTGTGGTGCCCACCACGAAAAACACGGCGGCAGCGTCAACTTTTGACAACGGCTCGCCGCTTACATTTGGCAAGGAATCTTTGCCTAAAACTACCTTGCTGCTAGCATCCCTGCAAGCTGTTAGGTTTTGTTGCGTCCAATTTGTATAAGTTCGAGGGGCCAAATTTTGATCTCTTTGGGGTCTTTGTTCAGTCGCCAGTCCGCTCCTCTGTTGGGGATCGACATCAGTTCCTCCAGTGTCAAGCTGGTAGAGCTGGGGCAGCACAAGTCCGGGAATACGGTCTTGGAGCGCTGTGCCATCGAGCCCCTCGAACGAGGATGGATCGTGGACGGCAACATCGAAAAGTTCGATGAAGTTGCTGAGGCCATGCGCCGTCTGGTGAAGAAGAGTGGCACGCGGACCAAGAACGTGGCGCTTGCTCTGCCTCCGTCGGCCGTGATCACCAAGCGCATCACACTGCCCGGCGGCATGTCGGAGCAGGAGCTGGAAGTTCAGGTTGAGTCGGAAGCCAACCAATACATCCCTTTTTCCTTGGACGAAGTCAGCCTCGATTTCTGCATTGTGGGACCCAGCAAGAGTTCCCCGGGGGACGTCGATGTGCTCATCGCTGCATCCCGCAAGGAAAAAGTCCAGGACCGGCAGGGCCTGGCTGAAGCCGCCGGTCTCAAGCCCGTCATTGTCGACATCGAGTCGAACGCTTCCCGGCTGGCCGCAGGGCGCCTCATTGAAGCACTTCCTAACCGCGGCGTAGATGCCATGGTCGCTTTGTTCGAGGTGGGCGCACTGGCCACCAGCATGCAGGTCATCCGCAACGAGGAGGTGCTGTATGACCGCGACCAGGCCTTCGGAGGGGCTCAGCTCACGCAGTTGATCGTGCGCCAGTATGGTTTTTCGCTGGATGAGGCCGAAAGCAAAAAGCGTAGCGGGGATCTTCCGGAGGACTACCAGAGCGCCGTCTTGCGTCCCTTTGTGGACAGCATGGCGCAAGAGGTTGGCCGTGCGCTTCAGTTCTTCTTCACCAGCACGCCCTACAACCGGGTCGATCACATCTTGCTTGCAGGCGGATCGGCTCCGCTGGCGGGCCTGACGGAAGCCGTTACGCACACCACGGGGTTCGCCTGTTCGATGGTGAATCCTTTTGAGGGAATGGAGATCGGCAGTTCGGTGCGCCTGAAAAAGATGGTGAGGGAAGCTCCGTCTTACCTCACCTCCTGCGGATTGGCCATGCGGAGGTTTCTGCAGTGATCCTGATTAACTTACTGCCGCACAGAGAAGCCGCGCGCAAGCGCCGCAAAGAGGCATTCCAGGCCACCATGCTGATGTCCGCACTCGCCGGTTTGGCGATTGCCGGTATCGTCTACTGGTGGTTCCAGATGATGATCACGGACCAGCAAGGCAGAAATGCATTCCTGCAGCAGGAAATCCGTGTCTTGGAAGGTCAGATCAAGGAAATTGCGACGCTTGAAGACGAAATTGCGGCCTTGCGCGCACGCCAAAAGGCCGTGGAAGATTTGCAATCGGACCGCAACTTGCCTGTTTACATGCTGAACGAACTGGTGGCCCAACTGCCTGATGGGGTCTATATCACCAGTCTGAAGCAGGCAGATCAGACTGTCAGCATGCAGGGGATGGCTCAATCCAATGAGCGCGTGTCGGAAATGCTGCGGAATCTTGCCGACAACACCCCTTGGTTCTCTAAGCCCGAATTGGTCGAGATCGTGGCCAGCAACGTTGCGTTGACTCCCAGGGATCAGCGGCGCGTAGCCTCTTTCAATCTCCGCTTCAAGCTGGTCCGCAGCAGCGAAGTCCAGGCGCAAACTGCGGCCGCTTCTGCAGCGGGGGGGCGCTGACATGCCGATGAAACTTTCTAACCGCATGAGCGGTGAGCAACTGCAGGAGTCGCTGCAGCGGCAATTCAAAAATCTGGACCCCCAAGATCCTTCGAGGTGGCCGCTTCTGCCGCGTGTCCTGCTATGCCTATGCATTGCCTCCGCGATCGTGGTTTTCACTTGGTTTGCGTTTTTAAAGGATTACGAAGTCGAGTTGGAAACGGAGCGGAGTACCGAGCAAACACTGAGGGCAGATTACGAGAAGAAGTTGACGAAGGCCGTCAGCTTGGACGGCCTGAAAAAACAGCGGGAACAGGTCCAACAATATGTTCTGCAATTGGAAAAGCAACTGCCGAGCAAGGCAGAAATGGCGGCGTTACTGTCCGATATCAACCAGGCCGGACTGGGGCGTAGTCTCCAGTTTGAGTTATTCAGGCCGGGCCAAGTCGTGGTGAGAGATTACTATGCAGAGTTGCCCATTGCCTTGAAAGTCACAGGGCAGTATCACGACATCGGCGCATTCGCTTCCGATGTGGCTCATCTTTCACGCATTGTGACGCTGAATAACATCGCGCTAATGCCTGGCGGGAAGGATGCGCCGGTACTTTCACTTGAGGCAACCGCGCGCACCTTCCGGTATCTTGATCAAGAAGAAATACAGGCCCAGAGGGCAGCTAAGGGGGCTCGGAAGCAATGAGGGCAATATATATTCTTGCCGTGGCCGGTATGGGGCTTTTTTTAGCGGGATGTGGACCGTCTGGCGAGGATGAACTTCGTGAGTGGATGCAAGGAGTTCGGTCCAATATCCGTCCCAAAATTGTTCCTCTGTCTGAGCCGAAGCAGTTCACTCCCGTGGATTACGCCGTAGGTAATAGCTTGGATCCCTTCAGTCCACTGAAACTTACCCAGGCCTTGCGCAAGGAAACTGCGCAGTCGACTTCGAGTGCTCTGGTGGCGCCTGAAATGGCGAGGAGAAAAGAGCCTCTTGAGGCATACCCGCTCGATGCGATGACGATGGTTGGCAGTTTGAACAAGGCTGGCGTACCAACAGCTCTATTAAGCGTCGATAGGCTAATTTATCAGGTTAGGGTTGGTAATTACCTGGGTCAGAATTACGGAAGAATTACCAAAATATCCGAGACTGAAATTCATTTGCGAGAAATTGTTCAAGATGCGGCAGGTGAATGGGTTGAGCGTACGAGCACTCTCGGTCTGCAAGAGGGAAAGGTAAATAAATGATTAAAAGTGGATTGCGTATCCTTCGCCGATTCCGGGGTGTCTGGGGTGTTGGTTATGCTATTGCGACAGCGCATGCGGCATATGCTCAAAATTCTATAGAGCAGGTGGCTGGTAGTGTTCAGAATGGCGCAGAGGTCGTTCGCATTCAGCTATCCCAGCCGCTACAGTCGTTGCCTACGGGGTTTTCTATCCAATCTCCTGCCCGTATTGCTTTGGATTTTCCGAGTGTGGTGAATGGTACGGGACGGTCGACGGTGGACATGAATCAGGGGAACCTAAAGTCGGTGAACGTAGTTGAGTCTGGTGGGCGCTCAAGAGTTGTTCTTAACTTGAAGCAGGCTACTTCTTACAGGGCTGACTTGCAGGGCAGCGCTCTGTTGGTGACTCTAGATCCGGTAAATTCCGCTGCAGTAGTTCCAAGTGGAGCTCCGACGGTTTTTGCTGAAGACAGAGTAGATCAGACAAGACCTCTGAAGGATGTTGACTTTCGTCGTGGAAGCGATGGATCCGGGCGAATCGTCGTCGGGCTTCCAAGTAGCCAGGTAGGGGTCGATATTCGTAAACAAGGTAATAGCCTGGTTGTTGATTTTCTTCATTCTTCGCTTCCAGAGGGACTCCGGCGGCGCTTGGATGTGTCTGACTTTGGTACGCCAGTGCAGACTATCGTGAGTTCACAGCAGGGTGAACGGGTTCGAATGACTGTCGACCCTATTGGAGAGTGGGACCATAGCGCGTACCAAAGCGACAGCCAGTTCGTTGTTGAAATTCGGCAAAAAAAGGTGGACACCAATAAACTGGCCCAAGGTCCGGTTTACAGCGGCGAAAAGTTGTCTTTGAATTTCCAGAATATAGAAGTTCGGTCTTTGTTGCAGGTCATCGCAGACTTCACGAACTTCAATATCGTCACATCAGATACGGTTACTGGGGCGTTAACGTTGCGCCTTAAGGATGTACCCTGGGACCAAGCGCTTCAAATTATTATGGAAGCTAGAGGTCTTGGAATGCGCAAAACCGGCACAGTGCTGTGGATCGCGCCTAAGGACGAAATTGATACGAGGGCGCGAAAGGACTTTGAAGCGGCGCAGGCAATTCAAAAGCTCGAACCTCTTCGGACCCAGGCTTATCAACTGAACTATGCGAAGGCTGCCGACATGGTCGCACAGTTGACCAAGACAACATCCAGTTCGGGATCTTCTGGTTCAGGAAACCGGTTCTTGACCGAGCGTGGCAGCGCCATCTCCGAACCTCGGACGAACCAATTGTTTGTAACCGACACGGTGGCAAAACTTGAAGAGGTGCGCCAGCTGCTGCAAACCTTGGACGTGGCAGTACGGCAGGTCATGATTGAAGCAAGAATTGTGGAGGCACGCGATACCTTTGGCCGTTCGTTGGGGGTCAAATTGGGGGGGGGGGGTTGCAACAACCGTGGGGCTGTGG
>JAEWPH010000144.1 GCA_023460715.1 Pseudomonadota bacterium
GGCCACGGCCCTGCACTACCCCAGCCTGGGCCTGGTGCGTGCCGCCATGGGCGGCGGCCACCGGTGGCGCCGCCACCTGCCCCCCGCGCTGTTCCTGCTGGGCCTGGCGGCGCTGCTGGTCGCCGCCGCGCGGCCGCTGGCGGTGATCGCCCTGCCCTCGCAGCAGCAGACCATCATGCTGGCCATGGACGTTTCGGGCAGCATGCGCGCCAACGACGTCCAGCCCGACCGGCTCACCGCTGCGCAGAATGCCGCCAAGGCCTTCATCACCGACCTGCCCCGCCACGTGCGCGTGGGCGTGGTGGCCTTTGCCGGCAGCGCCCAGCTGGCGCAGTTGCCCACCCAGAACCACGAGGACCTGACCAAGGCCATCGACAGCTTCCAGCTGCAGCGCGGCACGGCCACGGGCAACGGCATCCTGCTGTCGCTGGCCACGCTGTTCCCGGACGCGGGCATCGACATCTCGGCCCTGGGCGGACGCCAGTCCATGCGCGTCCAGCCCATCGACGAAGTGGGCCGGCCGCAACCGGGCAAGAAGCCCTTCACGCCGGTCGCGCCCGGCTCGTACAACTCCGCCGCCATCATCATGCTGACCGACGGGCAGCGCACCACGGGCGTGGACCCGCTGGAGGCCGCCCAGTGGGCCGCCGACCGCGGTGTGCGCGTGTACACCGTGGGCGTGGGGACGGTCGCGGGGGAGACGATAGGCTTCGAGGGCTGGTCGATGCGCGTGCGGCTGGACGAGGACACGCTCAAGGCCGTGGCCCTGCGCACCAACGCCGAGTACTTCCACGCGGCCACCGCCGCCGACCTGAAGAAGGTCTACGAAACCCTCAGCTCACGGTTGACCGTCGAGAAGAAGGAAACCGAAATCTCCGCCCTGCTGGCGCTGGCCGGCGCCGTCCTGATGCTGCTGGCAGGCGGGCTGTCGGTGTGGTGGTTCGGGCGGCTGCTGTAGCGCAGCGTTGGGCCTGCACCGGCGCATCAATCTGTCACAGGGCACCGAGGTCCTGGCGAGAAAGGTCGGCGACGCGGCCTCTCACCGGCACCTTTCCACGGTCAACGGCCGGAAGCGTCTCCGGCGGCGGCTGAACACCGTTGGGTCACAGCGCTCTTCCCCAGGCGGGGGCGCTGCGCGCGGCCCGGCGCCCATGGCAGGCCCGCCGAGAGCGCAGCGCTCCGCGCGCGCCACCGCTTCCACGCGCAAGCACAGCACGTTGCGCCGGCCGATCGCCCCTTTGTTGATAGTGATTTTCATTTAGAATACTCCTCTTTTGCGGGGCGGTCTCGCCTGGCCTGGAGCCGGGTTGCCGTGTACCCCAGCGCCTTTGCCGGCGCCCGAATCCCTGTTTCTCCGCAGCCCCGGCGCTGCGCTGCGCCTCGTGCCGAGGTTCGCCGCGTGGTTCCCCAGGGCCGGCCACCGACATGACACTGCAAGCGCCTTCCTCCTCCCAGGCCCTGCGCGGACGTCGCCTCTCGCTCAGCGAGGGCGCACGGTACCGCTGGGCCGTCGCCTCGCGCGCGCTGGCCGCCATCGGCGGCGGCTACGTGCTGTCCGCCCTGTGCTCGACGGCCATGGCGCTGTGGCTGCCGCTGGCGCGGGCCGAAGCGGTGCTCACCGGCACCATGGCCTCGTTCCTGGTCTACACCGGGGCCGTGATGTGGGTGTTCGCCGCCCGCACCGCCTGGCGCGCCTGGGCCGGCCTGGCCATCCCGTCGGCGCTGTTGGGTGCGGCACTGTGGCTGGCCCAGCGCAGCGGAGGTGCGGCATGAAGGAAGGTTTCCGCCAGTCGATGGCGTGGCTGCACACCTGGTCGGGGCTGCTCGTCGGCTGGGTGCTGTTCATGGTGTTCGCGACCGGCACGTCGGCCTACTTCCGCGACGAGATCAGCCGGTGGATGAAGCCCGAACTGCACCAATCGGGCCCCGCCACGCACGCGGACGCCGCGCTGTCCGCCGCCAAGGCCCAGGACTACCTGCAAGCCCATGCCCAGGGCAGCAACCGCTGGACCATCCGCCTGCCGGACGGGCGCGAACCCGGCGTCTCGATGTTCTGGCCCGTGCCCCAGGCACAGCAGCCGGCCGCCGCGGCCGGCGGCGAGCAGCGCCCGCGGCGCGCCCGCTTCGAGAACGCCACCATCGACCCCGCCACGGGCGCGCGCGTGGAGGCGCCCCGCCAGACGCGCGGCGGCGACTTCTTCTACCGCCTGCATTTCGACCTGCACTACATGCCGGCCGTGTGGGCGCGCTGGATCGTGGGCTTCTGCGCCATGTTCATGCTGGTGGCCATCGTCAGCGGCATCGTCACGCACAAGCGCATCTTCAAGGACTTCTTCACCTTCCGCCCCAAGAAGGGCCAGCGGTCGTGGCTGGACGCACACAACGCCACGGCCGTGCTGGCACTGCCCTACCACCTGATGATCACCTACACCGGGCTGGTCACGCTGATGTTCCTGTACATGCCCTGGGGACCGCAGGCGGCCTACCAGGGCGATGAGCAGGCCTTCTTCGCCGAGGTCTTTCCCAACAATGCGCGCAACATCGGCCGGCCCAGCGGCACGGCCGCGCCGCTCGTGCCCCTGGGCGGACTGGTGCGCCAGGCCAGCGAGGCCTGGGGCGGCCAGCCGGTGGCGCGCATCACCGTCAGCAACCCGGGCGACACCACGGCGCGCGTCACGCTGTTCAACGAGAACACGCGCGGCGTGTCGAGCAAGCAGGCCTCCATGGTGTTCGACGGCGCGACGGGCGCGCTGCTGGAGCGGCGCGGCGAGGTGCTTCCCGCGGCCTCGGAAACACACGGCGTGCTATACGGCCTGCACATCGCGCGGTTCAGCAACCCGTTCGTACGCTGGCTGTTCTTTCTCTCCGGTTTGGCGGGCACGGTCATGGTGGCCACGGGCCTGCTGCTGTGGGCGGTGAAGGAGCGGCAGAAGTACGCCAAGGCCCTGGCAAAGGGCGGCCGCATCGGCTGGGGCCTGCGGCTGGTGGACGGCTTGAACGTGGCCGCCGTGGCCGGCCTGCCCCTGGCCATGGCCGCGTTCTTCTGGGCCAACCGGCTGATTCCCGCGGGGCTGGCCGACCGCAGCCCGCTGGAGATCACCTGCTTCTTCACGGCCTGGGGTGCGGCGGCCGTGGCCGGCATCGCCTGGCCCGCGCGGCGCATGTGGCAGGCGCAATTGGCCATCGGCGGCCTGCTGTTCGCACTGCTGCCAGTGCTGAACCCGCTGACCGGCGGCGCCGGGCTGTGGACGGCGCTGCCCCAGGGCCTGTGGGCGATCGCCGGGTTCGACCTCACCGCCCTGGGCCTGGGCTTGGCGCTGCTGGCCTGCGCGTGGTGGATCGGCAAGCGCAAGCCCGCACCCAAAGGGACGACACGCCCTGCCGCGGCCCGTCCCGCCGCCCGTGAGGAATCCTCCCTTACGCCCCAGGCAGAGCCCGGTCTGGCCACCGCCCATCAAGCCCTGCAATCCACCGGAGCGACGCCATGAGCCCCCTGCATTTCACGCTGGCGCTGTCGTCCTGCATCGCCGCCTTCGCTTCCTTGGGCCTGGCCATGGACCGCCACTACGAAGACAGCTACGGGCGCGGCAAGGAGCCCGGCCCCGGGCTGCGGCGCGCGCTGCGCCTGGCCGGCACGGCCGGGCTCTTGGCATCGCTGTGGGCCTGCATCGCAGCGGTCGGCGCGGCCCAGGGCTGGGTGTTCTGGTTCGGCGTGATGACGCTGTCGGCGCTGGCCGTGGTGCTGCTGTTCACCTACGCACCGCGGCGCACCGTGCGGGTGCTGCAGATCGGCACCGCATTGGCCGGGGCATGCGCAGCCGCGGCCTGGCTGGGGCGCTAAGAACCTTTTCAGGGTCTTTTCGAAGGCGCGCGGCGGCTGTGCGCTCAGCCCGCCTGCGCAGCCAGCCACTGGCGCAGCTCGGCCACGGCCTGCGGCTGGCGCTGCTTGCGCGGAAAGACCAGGTAGTACCCGGCATCGGTGCGCAGGGCCTCCCCCTGCACGGGCACCAGCCGCCCGGCCGCCAGGTCGGTCGCCACGAAGTCCTTCTGTACCAAGGCCACGCCCTGGCCCGTGAGGGCCGCGTCGATGGCCAGCGTGGTCTGGTTGAACCAGATCGCCTTGGAAGGTAGCGCCGCCATCGCCGGTGCGCTGTGTTCCAGGTACTGCGCCCAGGAGGACTGCGAGTCGTGCAGCAGGACGAGCGCATCCGGCCCGTCCGCCAGCGGCTCGCCCCGGGCCAGGCGCTGCACGCGCTCCTGCACGGCCGGGGTGCCGACCGCCACCAGGCACTCCTCCAGCAGCAGATCGGCCTGCAGCCCTGGTCCGAACGACGGGCGGCCGTAGCGCACCGCCAGGTCCACCGCTTCGGTGTGGAAGTGCGACAGGCGCTCGGTCGCCAGGATGCGCAGATCGACGTTCGGGTGGACGCGCGTGTAGTCGGCCAGCCGCGGCATGAGCCATTTGCTCGCGAAGGTCGGCGTGACGCTGACCGTGAGGCGCAGCGGCTCGGGCCGCAGGCTGCGGGTGGCGTCGGCCAGCAGGTCGAAGGCGCGGCGCACGTTCGCCACGTAGCGTTGGCCGTTCTGGGTCAGCACCAGGGTGCGGGGATGGCGCTCGAACAGTTTCAGGCCAAGTTCCGCCTCCAGTGCGCGGATCTGCTGCGCCACGGCGCCCTGTGTTACGCCCAGCTCCAGCCCGGCCAGGCGGAAGTTGAGATGGCGGCTGGACACCTCGAAGGCCCGCAGGGCGTTGAGGGACGGCAAAGGGTCAAGCGGGGCGTTCATGCGATAGATTTTCTACTGATTCGCTGCAGCCGTCCTGCTGCACTCTTCCAACCACGGTCGTCCCTTTCCAAGAACAATTGCCTTGGCCGGCTGGCGGCATGCAAAGGTGGTTATGGCAGTAGAAAAAGTAGCACTCATCACGGCAGGTGGAACGGGCATGGGCGCCGCCGCGGCGCGGCCCCCGGGGGCGGGCGG
>JAEWPH010000145.1 GCA_023460715.1 Pseudomonadota bacterium
CGCCGGTGCCGCCGCGGGCGTGTGTGCGGCTGCCGGGACCTGT
Organism: Pseudomonadota bacterium; assembly: GCA_023460715.1. Lineage (GTDB taxonomy): Bacteria > Pseudomonadota > Gammaproteobacteria > Burkholderiales > Burkholderiaceae_C > Paracidovorax. Next base: position 44 of record JAEWPH010000145.1, read on the forward strand.
GCCGGCCGGGGCGGTGCGGCTGCCGGCATGGCGGCGGGTTTCGGCGCCCCTCCGGGAGCGGTCGGTGGTTCCACCGCACGCGCGGCGGTCGGTGCCGCAGGGGCTGCCATCGCCGCGGCTGCAGGTGACGCCGTTGCCGGTGCAGAGGAGGGGGACGCTTCGCGGGCCACAGGCGCCCAGACGGCGATGCCCATCTCCTGCAGCATCGCTCGCTGGCGCGGGTCGAGGTCCAGGCTCATAGCTTCAGGCTCATCACGATGGCATCCTCGCGCTCGCCGTCCAGCGCCGGGTAGTAGCGCTTGCGCTCGCCGACGACGCGAAAGCCATGGGTTTCATAGATCTTGCGGGCGCGCTCGTTGCTCACGCGCACCTCCAGCCACAGCCACTCGGCCCGCTGGCCGCGCGCCCACAGCGCGAGGGCGTCCAGCATCAGGTGCGCCCAGCCCTGGCGCTGGTAGGCCGGCGCCACGGTGATGTTGAGCAGGTGCACTTCGTCCACGCCTTTCATGGCGACAAAGTAGCCGATCAGTTCGTCCTGCGCCATCAGCAGCTGGGCTTCGTAGCCCGCGGCCAGGGCGTCGATGAAGTTGCCCCGCGTCCAGGGATGGGTGTAGGCACACTCTTCCACCTGCAGCAGCGCGTCCAGGCGCGGCAGGGACAGGGGCTCGAAACGGGCCTCTGCAACGGTGGTGGACTGGGGCAAGGCGCTCATGGCGTGGCGGGAAGGGCGGCCGCCCGGCGCGCGGCTTCGCGCTCGGCGGTGGTTTGCGCCACTTTATCGCGGATGTAGCGGGGCAGGGCGGCTTCGGCCGGCACCGCAGCGCCAGCGGCCAGCAGCGCCGGCGCCAGGCGCAGCAGCGCGGCGGCCGTGGGCAGGGCATGCACGTGCAGGGCGTCCGGTGCCAGCCGTTCGCCGTAAGCGGCCTGGGCGTTGCCGGACACGGTCCAGCCGGCAGGCACGGTGACGGATTCGGGGCGGCCGAGCTCGAAGTCCGCTGGAGCGGCCCAGGGGCCGCTCTGCTGCCAATCGAACGGGGCCCAGTAGACCTCGTCCATGCGCGCGTCCAGCGTAGCCACCACGCGCGTGCAGCCGTGGGTGGCGCGGGCCTGCTCGGCCACGGCCAGCAGGGTGTCGACCGGCAGCACGGGCACGCCGCATCCGCCGCGCGCGCCGAAGGCCAGGCCCTGCGCCACGGCGCAGGCCGTGCGCAGCCCCGTGAACGAGCCTGGGCCCCGGCCGAAGACGATCGCGTCCAGCCCGTCGAAACCCAGGCCGGCCTGGGCCATCAGCCCGCGGATGGCGGGGATCAGCCCGGTCGAGGCCTGCGCGCCGCCGGGCGCGCTGTGCTCCCACACCGCCTCGTCCCGCTGGACGGCGATGGAGAGGGTGTCGGTGCTGGTGTCGAAGGCGAGCAGGTGCATGAAACAGCGGAAAGGCGGGGCGCCGCGGACAGGGCGGCTGGCCGGCCGGCGGAAGGCGAAGCAGGGATTATCGGCGCAGGCCCCGGGCGCGCGCGGGATGGGGCGATAGACTCGCCGGATGAGTCCGCTTTCCCTGAAGAGCCGGGCGCGCGCCGGCCGCCGTGCCGTGCTGGCGGCCCTGGCGCTGGCCATCGCCGCGCCCCTGGCCGCGCAGCCTGCAGCGGCTCCCGCCGCCCGCGTTGCTGCCGCCCCGTCGTCACCCCTGCCCCCTGCCGTGGAAGCCGCCCTGGCCCGCGCCCAGGTGCCGCGCGAGGCGCTGTCGGTGCTGGTGGCCGATGCCGAGGGCCGGCTGCCGCCACGCCTGGCCTACCGCGCCGAGGTGGCGTCCAACCCCGCGTCGGTGATGAAGCTGGTCACCACCTATGCCGCGCTGGACCTGCTGGGCCCCGCCTTCGTCTGGGAAACGCCGGTCTACCTGGACCCCAAGCCCCAGGGCGGCAGCCTGCAGGGCAACGTGTACATCAAGGGCCAGGGGGATCCGAAGCTGGTGGTCGAGCGCCTGTGGCTGCTGATGAAGCGTCTGCGGGCGCAGGGCGTGCAGGTGATCGTGGGCGACATCGTGCTCGACCGCACCGCCTTCCAGCTGCCCGAGCACGACGCCGCGCTGTTCGACGGCGAGCCGCTGCGGCCCTACAACGCCGCGCCCGATGCGCTGCTGCTCAACTTCAAGTCGGTCGCCATCACCTTCCTGCCCGAGCCGCAGAGCGGCGTGGCGCGCGTGGCCTACGAGCCGCCGCTGGCGCCCATGCAGCTGCAGGCGACGGTGCCGCTGGCGGCGCCGGGCACCGAGTGTGGCGACTGGCGTGGCGCCCTGAAAGCCGAACTGGGCGACCCGGCGCGCATCGGCTTCCAGGGCGTGTACCCGGCGGCCTGCGGCGAGCGGCAATGGTCCGTGGCGCCGGCCGATCCGCGCGGCTACGCGGCCCGTGCGGTGGAGGGCATGTGGCGCGAACTGGGCGGCAAGCTCACCGGCAGCGTGCGCGACGGCAAGGTGCCCGCGGGGCTGGCTCCGGCTTTCAGCACCACCTCGCCGTCGCTGGCGGAGGTGGTGCGCGACATCAACAAGTACAGCAACAACGTGATGACCCAGCAGGTCTTCCTCACGCTGGCGCTGCAGAAGACCGGCGTGGGCAGTTTCGAGGGCGCGCGCGACGTGCTCGGCCAGTGGTGGCGCCAGCGCTTCGGCCCGGCCGAGCCGCCGGTGGCCGACAACGGCGCGGGCCTGAGCCGCGGGGCGCGCATCAGCGCCCAGTCGCTCGCGCGCATGCTGCAGGTGGCGTGGGTGTCGCCGCTGATGCCCGAACTGGCAGCCTCGCTGCCCATCGCGGGCGTGGACGGCACGCTGCGGCGCACGCAAGGCCGCGCCACGGGCAGTGCCCACCTCAAGACCGGCACGCTGCGCGACGTGTCCGCCATGGCCGGCTATGTGCATGCGGCCAGCGGCCGGCGCTATGTGTTCGTGGCCATCGCCAACCATCCCAATGCACCGGCTGCCCGGCCGGCCATCGAGGCGCTGGTCGAATGGACCGCGCGAGATCAATAGCCAGCAGCACGCTTCAAAAATGAGAGCGCCATGCGCTCGCTGTATCTGGCATCTGAAGTCTTTACATTTGTAAGTCGGCTCCGCGCCTGCGCTGATTGCTCCTTAAATGAGAGCTAACCTCCCGCGCCGGCTGTCGCGCGGCCCGCGTTGCCGTGGCGGGGGCGGGCCCGGCGGGACACCGCAGCGTCGGTGTTTACCCGCACTCCCGGGGCGTTTCAGAGCCCCTACCATGGGCACTCCAAAAAAAGAACGGTCGTTCTAATTCATAACAGGAGAATGCCTATGCAACGATGCTCATCTTGGGCGCTGGCGGTCGTGGCCGCTGCAGCGCTGTCCGCCTGCGGCGGCGGCGGCGCCGACACCACCCCGGCCGTTCAGGTCACGTCCGTCAAGGTCGCAGGCGACAGCCTGGCCGACAGCGGCACCTTCGGCTTCAAGTTCACCGTGCAGGGCACGGCACCCACCGGCGCCGGCTCCACGCCCATCTGGCCCGAGCGCGCAGCCGCCAGCTATGGCCTGTCGCTGTGCCCCCGCTACGTGGCCACCAGCACCACCACGTTCACCGCCAATCCCAGCCCAGGCTGTACCAACTACGCCATCGGCGGCGGCCGCATCAACAACCCGACGGCGCCGACCTCGCCCGTTTCCATCCAGAAGCAGCTGCAGGACATGGGCGCGGCCGGCTTCGGCGCCGGTGATCTGGTGCTGGTCGACGGCGGCGGCAACGACGCGGCGGATCTGATCGGTGCCTACCTGCGCGTGCGCACCGATGGCGGCGCCACCTACCTGGCGCTGCTGGGCACCCAGCTGGACGCCGCCACGGTCAACGCCGCGGCCGCCGCGGGTGCCAACGGCCTGGCCGCTGCGGGCGCCACGTACATGAAGGCGCTCGCCACGCAGTTCGCCACCAGCATCCGCGCCCAGACCGTGGCCCGGGGCGCGCCCCGCGTGGCCGTGCTGAACATGCCCGGCATCACGCTCACGCCCCGCTTCCGCACGGTGCTGGCTTCGATGGCCGCCAGCAGCGGCACGGCCGCCGCGGCGTCTGCCGAGGCGCTGTTCGACAGCTGGATCCAGGCCTTCAATGCCCAGCTGGCGACCAGCCTGGCCGGTGATGCGCGCATCGTCGTGGTGGACTTCTACACCTCGTTCAAGGACCAGTCCACCAACCCGGCGCAGTACCAGTACACCAACGTCACCACGCCCGCCTGCCCCGCCACCGGCGTCGGCAGCGATGGCCTGCCGACCTACACCTTCCCGACCTGCACGGCCGCCGCCCTGTCGGCGGCGCCGCCCGCGGGCGCCACCGGCGGCGCGGACTGGTGGAAGTCGTACGCCTTCGCCGACAGCTTCCACCCCACGCCCTACGCGCACCAGCAGATCGGACAGCTGCTGTCCCGTTCCCTGGCCACCGCCGGCTGGCTCTGAGCGGCTCGCAACCCCATCACAGGAACAATTTCCATGGCATTCCTCAAGCAGACCGGCGCCGCGGCGCTGGTCCTGGTGGCCTGCGCCACCACCGCCCACGCCCAGGTCGCAGGTTCGTTCTCGGTGCGCGCCGGCGCCACCCACATCGCGCCCCAGATGCGCAGCGGCCACCTGTCGGCGCCCAGCTTTCCAGATACGCGCATCGACGTGAAATCGGACACGGCGCTCACCGGTGGCCTCACCTACATGGTGACCGACCACTGGGCGCTGGACCTGCCCGTGGGCCTGCCGTTCAAGCACGACTTCGTGGGCGACGGTGCCATCGCCCGCACCGGCAAGCTCGGCGAGACCAAGGTGCTGCCCCTGACGCTGTTCGCGCAGTACCGCTTCGGCGAGGCGAACGCCTCCTTCCGCCCCTACGTGGGGCTGGGCGTGACCTATGCCAAGTTCTTCAAGGAGCGCACCACCGCGGCGCTGACCGGCCTGACGGGCGGCACGCTGGCCAACCCCACGACCGCCTCCATCGACGACAAATGGGGCGTCACCCCGCAGGTTGGGTTCGTGTGGGCCTTCAACGAGCGCTGGTTCCTCGACGCCGCCCTCTACAAGAGCTATCTCAAGACCACCGCGCACCTGTCGAGCGGCCAGAGCATCGACATGCGGCTCAACCCGTACGTGGTTGCCGTGGGCGTGGGCTACCGGTTCTGAGCGCTGGGGCCGCGCGGCCCCGCCCGGCCATGAAAAAAGCCGACCTGCGGGTCGGCTTTTGCTTGGGGCGGTGGGCGGCCTGGCCGCCGCCCGGTCTGCCGGCTTACCAGCGGTTGCGCAGGCGGTCGTAGGCCCAGTCGCCGAACTGGCGGTGCGCAGAGGGCGCCGGGTACACGTTGTCCGCGAACACGAACCGGTTGGAGTCGGCAGCGGGCAGCAGCGTGGAAGGCGTGCAGCGGGCCGAGTTGACCTGGCCGGCGCCGGTGCCGATGCCGTTGCCGGGGTCGACCGAGGTGCAGACGGCCGCGGTGCTGTTGTCCATGCTGAAATTGCCCGGGCTGAACGTCATGTCGTTGAAGTAAGACTCGGCGTCCACGATCAGCACGTTCTTGCCCAGGGATTCGATACGGATCTTCAAGGCATCATTGAACGCGCGGGTGGCTGCATTCAGCGTATTGGTCTGGCCGATGGTGATGGCCCAGGGCGTACGGCCCAGGTTGTAGGTGTTGGTCACCAGCACGTACTGCGCGCCGGCGGCCACCAGGCGCTCCACCTGCGCGCCCAGTTCGCGGCCCGCGGTGGTGGCGGCGGCGTTGAACTGGTCCACCGTCGAGGTGCCGGCCGTCACGGCCGTCATGCCGACGATCAGGTCGCTGATGCCGCCGTTGACGATCACCAAGTCCTCGGCGCTGAAGCGGCCGGTATTCAGGAAGCTGGTGATCTGGGCCTCGATGGACGGCGCGGTGCCGCCCGCGGCGTCGGTCGTGGCGGTCACGCGGGCATTGCCTTGCGCAAAGCCCGCGCCGCCGCTGACCTGCGGCGTGATCGTGCGCCCGTAGCGGGAGGCCAGCTGGTTGGCCCAGTTGTCCACCGCGCCGGTGCTGTTGACCGTATAGCGCGAGCCGGTCTGCCCCATGTCCGTGAAACCGTCCCCGAACGTGACGAACCGCGAGGGCGAGATGGCCGATTCGGTCGTGCTCGATCCGCAGGCCGCCAGCAGGGTGGCCGATGCGCATGCGGCGACCACCAAGGTGCGGCGCATCCAATTTGCTGCCATGTGTTTCTCCAGAAAAAGTGGATGGGAGTTTAACGACTGTGCCGCCAGCGGGTGCAACAGGGCGGATACACGCGCGCGCCGCCCGGCTCAGGCCGCGGCGGCCCGCTGCAGGCGGTCGCGCACGCCTTCCCAGTCGGGCGTGGCGGGCGGGGTCTCGATCCAGATCAGCTTCACGCCCTCGTCGTCGAAGCTGCGCAGTGCCGCGAACAGTTTCTGGGCCGCGGCAGCGGCGTCGTCGGGCATGCGGCGCAGCACGATCTTGCTGGAGCGCGTGCGCAGCGCCGTGCGTGCATAGACGGCCAGGTGGGCCGCGTCGGCGCCCAGCACGTCCAGCCCGGCCTGCAGCGCCTGCGCGTCCATCAGGCGCACCTTGGCAGCGGGTGCATAGTGCGCCTCCAGCGTGCCCGAGGCGCGCGGTGTCTGCGCGGGCAGCTCCTCTTTCGAGAGCGGTGCGATGCCGCAGGCGGCGGCGATCTGGTCGCGGCCGATGGCACCGGGGCGCAGCAGCACGGGCACGCCGCGGGTGCAGTCCACGATGGTGCTTTCGATGCCCACCTCGCAGGCGCCCCCGTCCAGGGTGAGCAGCGCGTCGCCGAACTCGTCCTGCACGTGCTGCGCCGTGGTCGGGCTCACGCGGCCGAAGCGGTTGGCGCTGGGCGCGGCCAGGCCGTGCACGGGCGCGCCACCCAGGGCCGGATCATCGGCGGCGCAGGCACGCAGCACGGCCTGGGCG
>JAEWPH010000146.1 GCA_023460715.1 Pseudomonadota bacterium
CATCTCAGCCCTCCGCCCTGCCGGGCGCCGGGGCCCGCGGCCGACAGCGCGGCAGCAGTCCCACCCGCCCGATGGCCGCGGAGCAGGCCGTGCCAGCAGACGCCGTGGAGCCGGCTTTGCCGGGCCACGGGCGTCGTCCCCCCTCGGGGGGAAGGTGCCGCAGGCGACTCAGGGGGTGCTTCACGCCTCCTCCATCCAGCTATGGCCTTCGCGCGCCACCATGGCACTGGCCGCACTGGGGCCCCAGCTGCCGGCGGCGTAGGGCCGCGGGCCCTCGTCGGAGTCGCGCCAGGACTGCATGATGGGCTCCACCCAGCGCCAGGCGGCCTCCTGCTCGTCGGCGCGCACGAAGAGGTTCAGGCGGCCGGCAATCACGTCCAGCAGCAGGCGTTCGTAGGCGCCCACCCGCTCGGTGCCGAAGCGCTGCTCGAAGTCCAGGTCCAAGTGCACGGGCGCCAGCGACTGCACCTCGGAAATGCGCATGCCGCGCTTTTCCTGCCCGGCCGCGAACAGGTGCAGCGCCACGCCGTCGCGCGGCTGCAGATGGATCACCAGCCGGTTGGCCGCGCCCAGCGGCGAGCGGTAGATGGGGTGCGGCGTCGGCCGGAAGTTGATGGCGATGTGCGCCTCGTGCGAGGCCAGGCGCTTGCCGGTGCGCACGTAGAAGGGCACGCCGGCCCAGCGCCAGTTGGCGATCTCGGTGCGCAGGGCCACGAAGGTTTCGGTGCGGCTGTCGGGCGGCACGCCGGGCTCTTCCGCATAGCCCTTCACGCGCTCGCCGCCCAGGCTGCCGGCCGCGTACTGGCCGCGCACCACGTCGCGCGCCAGCGTGGCGGGCGTCCACGGCACCAGCGAGCGCAGCACCTTGAGCTTTTCGTCGCGGATGGCATCGGCGTGGGCATTGATGGGCGGCTCCATGGCAATGGCGCACAGCAGCTGCAGAGCGTGGTTCTGCACCATGTCGCGCAGCGCGCCGGTGCCGTCGTAGAACGCGCCGCGCTTTTCCACGCCGAGCTTTTCGGCCATGGTGATCTCGATGCTGGCCACCGTCTCGCGCCGCCACAGCGGCTCGAACAGCGTGTTGCCGAAGCGCAGCGCCAGCAGGTTCTGCACCGACGGCTTGCCCAGGTAATGGTCGATGCGGAAGATCTGTTCCTCGCGGAACACCGTGCGCACGGCGGCGTTGATGGCGCGATTGGATTCGAGGTCGTGGCCCAGGGGTTTTTCCAGCACCACGCGGGTGTTCGGCGTGGCCAGCCCGGCCGCGCCCAGTTGCTCGCAGGCGGTGGTGAACAGGCCGGGCGCGGTGGCCAGGTACATCACCACCGTATCGGCATTGCGTTCGCGCAGGCGGGCGGCCAGCGCGGCGTAGTCCTCGGGGCGCGACAGGTCCATGCGCTGGTACTGCAGCAGCGCGGCGAAGCGGGCGAACTCTTCGGCGCTGGGCCGCTTTTCCTGGATGACGGCGTCGAAGCGGCTGGCGATGAGGTCGCGGTACTGCGTGTCGCTCAGGTCATCGCGGGCCACGCCGATGATGCGGCCGTTCGCCGGCAGGGAGCCGTGGCGGAAGGCCTGGAAGAGGGCGGGCAGCAGCTTGCGCCAGGCCAGATCGCCCGTGCCGCCAAACAAGACCAGATCGAAGCTCATCGGGGGAGTGTCTCCTGCGTAGGGAACCGGAATCGGTAATAAAGCGACGGACTATGTTACCGAGTTTCAGCAAGCGGCCTCCGCTGACAGCGGACCGCTCCATCCGCCGCATACACTCATCGGTTGCCGTGCCAGGACCGAGAGCCTGCCGCGCTTCACAGGGAGAGGATTTGCCATGAACCAACTCGACGCGCTCAAACAGTTCACCACCGTGGTAGCCGATACCGGCGACTTCCGCCAGTTGAGCGCCTTCCAGCCGCAGGACGCCACCACCAACCCCTCGCTGATCCTCAAGGCCGTGCAGAAACCCGAGTACGCGCCGCTCATGACCGAGGCCGTGGGCCGCTGGCGCGGCCGCGCGCTGGACGAGGTGATGGACCGCCTCATCGTGCGCTTCGGCTGCGAGATCCTGTCGCTCATTCCCGGCCGCGTGTCCACCGAAGTGGATGCCCGCCTGTCCTTCGATACCGCCGCCACCGTGACACGGGGCGAGCGCATCATCGAGCTGTACCAGGCCGAAGGCATTCCGACGGACCGCGTGCTCATCAAGATCGCCTCCACCTGGGAGGGCATCGAGGCCGCGCGCATCCTGGAGAGCCGCGGCATCCACACCAACCTCACGCTGCTGTTCTCGTTCGCACAGGCCGTGGCCTGCGGCCAGGCCAAGGTGCAGCTGATCTCCCCGTTCGTGGGCCGTATCTACGACTGGTACAAGAAGCAGGCCGGCGCGTCGTGGGACGAGGCGTCGATGTCGGGCCCTAACGATCCGGGCGTGCAATCGGTGCGCACCATCTACAACCACTACAAGCACTTCGGCATCGCCACCGAGGTGATGGGCGCGAGCTTCCGCAACGTCGGACAGATCATCGCCCTGGCCGGCTGCGATCTGCTCACCATCGCGCCCGACCTGCTGGCCCAGCTGGCGGCGAGCGAGGCGCCCGTGGTCCGTGCGCTGGACCCCGCGGCCGCTCGAGAGGTCGATCTGCCTGCGGTGAACTTCGACGAGGCCGGCTTCCGCTATGCGCTCAATGCCGATGCCATGGCCACCGAGAAGCTCGCCGAAGGCATCCGCGCCTTTGCAGCCGATGCCGCCAAGCTCGAACAACTGATGCAAGCCGCCGCATGACCGATACCCGCACCCGCTGTGACCGCACGCCCGCCTGGGGCCTGCTGCAGGACCAATACGACCGCACGGGGCGCGGCTTCGACCTGCGGGGTGCCTTTGCCTCCGACACCCAGCGCTTCACGCGGTTCAGCCAGCAGGCGCCGCACGTCTTTGCGGACCTGTCCAAGAACCTGATCGACGCGCGCGCCGAGGAACTGCTGCTGCAGCTGGCCCGCGAATCCGGCCTGGAGGCCTACCGCGATGCCATGTTCGCGGGCGAGGCCATCAACAACACCGAAGAGCGCGCCGTCATGCACTGGCTGCTGCGCACGCCGCGGGATGCGCAGACACCGAATGCGACCGTCGCTGCCGGGCTGCAGGAAGTGCACGGCACGCTGGACACGATGCTGGCCCTGGCGGAGCGCGTGCGTGCCGACGACGCCATCACCGACATCGTCAACATCGGCATCGGCGGCTCCGACCTGGGGCCGTCGGTGGTGGTCAAGGCGCTGGAAGACCTGCGCCATCCGGGCAAGCGGCTGCACTTCATCTCGAACGTGGATGGCATGGAGCTGGGCACCATGCTGCGACAGCTGCGACCCGAAAGCACGCTGTTCCTCATCGCCTCCAAGACCTTCACCACCGCCGAGACGATGACGAACGCGCATGCCGCGCGGCGCTGGTTCGTGGAGCACGGCGGCAGCGACGACCGGGCGGCCCCGCTGTCGCTGTCGCGCCATTTCTATGCGCTGACGACCAACATCGAGGCCGCGCGCACCTTCGGCATCGACACCACCCTGGGCTTCTGGGACTGGGTCGGCGGCCGGTACTCGCTGTGGTCCGCCATCGGGCTGCCGATCGCCATCGCCATCGGTGCGGAGCGTTTCCGCGCCCTGCTGGCCGGCGCGCACGCGATGGACGAGCACTTCCGCAGCGCGCCGCTCGCGCAGAACCTGCCCGTGCGGCTGGGCCTGCTGGACGTGTGGTATCGCAATTTCCACGGCTTCACCAGCCGCAGCGTGGCGCCCTACAGCCACGGCCTGCGCCGCCTGCCGGCCTACCTGCAGCAGCTGGAGATGGAAAGCAATGGCAAGGGTGTGGACGCGCGGGGCGAGACCCTGCCGTTCGCCACCTCGCCCGTGATCTGGGGCGAGCCCGGCACCAATGGTCAGCATGCCTTCTTCCAGATGATCCACCAGGGTCCGGACATCGTGCCCGTGGAGTTCATCGCCCTGCGGGAGGCCGGCCGCGATCTGGCGGACCAGCACCCGCGCCTGCTCGCCAATGCGCTGGCGCAGGCCAAGGCGCTGATGCTGGGGCGTGCCAACGACGACGGCCACAAGCGCTTCACGGGCAACCGGCCCAGCACCTTCCTGGTGCTGGAGCGGCTGGACCCCGCCTCCCTGGGCGCGCTCATCGCGCTGTACGAGCACCGGGTCTTCGTGAGCGGTGCGGTCTGGGGCATCAACAGCTTCGACCAATGGGGGGTCGAACTGGGCAAGGTGCTGGCCAAGGACCTGGAGCCGCGCCTGGCGTCCGGGGCGACCGAGGGCATGGACGCCTCCACCGCCGGGCTGGTGGCCCACCTGCGCGCGGGCTGACACACACGCGGCCAGGGGCCCTGGCCGCGATCCGAGATGCCAAGGGCCGCTGATGCGGCCCTTGTGTTTTTTTGAGCGGGGCCGGCCCGTTGTGCCGGATTCGGTGGCGCGCCGCCGGCATCTCGACGCCTCGATGGAGGGTTAAAAGTGGACTGAACGCTTATCTATCAAGCGCAATGCGCTATAAAAATAATAGCTATCCGGGCGTTGGCCAGGTTAGCCCTGAGCGGCGAGGCCGCCGTCTTCTTTCTCCGGATTCCACGCCGCCACGTTGTCTGCACACGACACACGCTCCGCGTTCACGGCATTGATTTTTAGAATGCGAATCCTTATCAATTCTATTTTTATACATCATCATGCCTACACCCCAGAAGCGGATCGCCCTGGCCGTGGCCCTGGTCTGCAGCCCGCTGCCTTGGGCGGCGGCGCAGACGGCGGGAGCCACCCTGTCCGAAGTGCGCGTGGACGCCAGCGCTGAAAAGGAAACCGCCACGGGCCCGGTGGTGGGCTATCGCGCCCGCAATGCCGCCACCGCCACCAAAACCGATACACCGCTCAGCGAGACGCCGCAGTCGGTGACGGTCATCACCCGCGACCAGATCGTCGACCAGGGCGCGACCACCTTCCAGGGCGCGCTCCTGTATGCCGCCGGCGTGCGCAGCGATGCCTACGGCCTGGACAGCCGCGCGGACAGCGTGCGCGTGCGCGGCAGCTCGCCGGACATCTACCTGGACGGCCTGCGCCAGGGCTACAACTACTACACCAGCACGGCCGCGGCCGATCCCTATACGCTGGAGCGGCTGGAAGTGCTGCGCGGCCCATCGGGCATGCTGTTCGGTGCCGGCACGGTGGCGGGCGTGGTCAACATGGTGAGCAAGCGCCCCATGCAGGAAACGCAGCGCGAGGTCGGTGTGCAGATCGGCACCTGGAACCGCAAGCAGCTGCAGGCCGACCTGACCGGCCCGCTCACCGCCGACGGCCAGTGGTCGTACCGGTTGGTTGCCGTGGCCCGCGATGCCGACACCCAGGTGGACCATGTGCAGGATGACCGCCGGCTGGTGGCGCCATCGCTGATGTGGCGCCCCAACGCCGCCACGTCCCTGCTACTGCAGGCGCACTGGCAGCAGGACCGCACGGGCAGCGTGGCGCAGTTCCTGCCCTGGTCGGGCACGCTGCTGCCCAACCCCAACGGCAAGCTGCCGACCAGCCGCTTCATTGGCGACCCGGGTGACTACTACAACACCGACCGACAGACGCTCGGCTACCAGTTCGAACACCGCTTCAACGACGCCTGGGCCGTGCGCCAGAACCTGCGTTACGCGCGCAACGACAACCGGGGCGCGTACCACTACGCCGACTTCTTCCGCATCCCGGGCGGCTTTGGCGACGACCCCGTGAACCAGCGTGTGATCGGCCGCCTGTACGGCGAAAACACCACCCGCACGCGCATGGCGACGGTGGATACCAACGTGCTGGGCCGACTCAACACCGGCCGCCTGCAGCACCAGCTGCTGCTGGGGGTGGACTGGAACCGCCAGACCGAGGACAAGACCGACTCCGGCGACGCCTACGACCTGCCCATCGATGCCTTCTCGCCCGTGTACACCGGGCGGCCCGCGGTGAGCGCCGTGCCGGTGGCGGGCAACCAGCAGCGGCAGACGGGCCTGTACGTGCAGGACCAGATGAAATGGGACCGTTGGATCTTCATCGCCGGCCTGCGCCACGACCGCGTGACCAGCGCCGTGGACGGCACGCCCGACGAGCGTTCCAGCGACACGACCAAGCGCCTGGGCGTGATGTACCAGTTGGCGGGGGGCTGGACGCCGTACCTCAGCTATGCGGAGTCGTTCACGCCCGTCAGCGGCACCAGCCCTGTGTCCGGTGCCCGGTTCAAGCCGCTCGAAGGTGAGCAGATCGAGGCCGGACTGAAGTACATGCCCGAGGGCAGCGCGACCACCTTCACGGCGTCGGTCTACAAGCTGAAGGAAAAGAACCAGCTGATCGCCGACCCTGTCAATCCTGGCAACCGGCTGCAGGCGGGCGAAACCAAGAACAAGGGTGTGGAACTGGAACTGAAGACGCGCCTGTCGACGGTGTTCGACCTGATTGCGCACTACAACTACACCGACGTGGACAAAACGCTGGAAGGGCTGCCGCGCAACCAAGCGGCGGTGTGGGGTCTGTACCGCTTCTCGCTGGGTGGCGTCACCGGCTTCTCGGTGGGTGCGGGCGCCCGCTATCTCTCCGCCTTCCGGGACGGTACCGGCCCGCGCGTACCGTCGTCCGTGGTAGGCGACGCGCTATTTGCCTATGACAGCCAGCACTGGCGCTATGCGCTCAACATCAACAACGTGGCGGACAAGAAGTATGTGAGCACCTGCCTGGCCCGTGGCGACTGCTGGTGGGCGGAGCGCCGCAAAGCCGTGCTGACCGCCACCTACCGGTTCTGAGCGCAAGCACCGGTCGCGCCCGGTGCCGGCGGCGCCCGGCCCGGGCGGGCGGGGCATCCGGTTCGGAGCGTCCTCCGTTGCCGATCTGGCCATAAGAAAAGCCCCGCAGGCCTTGCGACCTGCGGGGCTTTTTTGTGGATGCGTGGCAGGCAGGACCGAAGCCCTTGCCTGCGGCGGCAGCCGGGCTGCGATTACATGCCCATGCCGCCCATGCCACCCATGCCGCCCATGTCGGGCATGCCACCGGCGGGCGCATCGTCCTTCGGTGCTTCGGCAACCATGGCTTCGGTCGTCAGCAGCAGCGAGGCCACGGAAGCGGCGTTCTGCAGGGCCGTGCGGGTCACCTTCGTCGGGTCCAGAATGCCCAGTTCGAGCATGTCGCCGTAGGTGTCGTTAGCGGCGTTGAAGCCGAAGTTGCCGGAGCCTTCCAGCACCTTGTTCACCACCACCGAGGGCTCGCCACCGGCGTTGTAGACGATCTCGCGCAGGGGCGCTTCGACAGCCTTCAGCACCAGCTTGATGCCGGCTTCCTGGTCGACGTTGTCACCCTTGACCTTGTCGCCCACGGCTTGCTTGGCGCGCAGCAGGGCCACGCCGCCACCGGCCACGATGCCTTCTTCCACGGCAGCGCGGGTCGCGTGCAGGGCGTCTTCCACGCGGGCCTTCTTTTCCTTCATCTCGACTTCGGTGGCTGCGCCGACCTTGATCACGGCCACGCCGCCGGCCAGCTTGGCCACGCGCTCTTGCAGCTTCTCGCGGTCGTAGTCGCTGGTGGCTTCTTCGATCTGGATGCGGATCTGCTTGACGCGGGCTTCGATGTCACCAGCAGCGCCGGCGCCGTCGATGATGATCGTGTTTTCCTTGCCCACTTCGATCGTCTTGGCTTGGCCCAGGTCGGCCAGCGTGACCTTCTCGAGCGTCAGGCCCACTTCTTCGGCGATGACCTTGCCGCCCGTCAGGATGGCGATGTCTTCCAGCATGGCCTTGCGGCGGTCGCCGAAGCCAGGTGCCTTGACAGCCACGACCTTCAGGATGCCGCGGATCGTGTTCACCACCAGGGTCGCCAGGGCTTCGCCTTCGACTTCTTCGGCAATGATCAGCAGGGGACGGCCGGCCTTGGCGACTTGCTCCAGCGTGGGCAGCAGGTCACGGATGTTGCTGATCTTCTTGTCGAACAGCAGCACGAAGGGGTTGTCCAGAATCGCGGCTTGCTTTTCGGGGTTGTTGATGAAGTAGGGCGACAGGTAGCCGCGGTCGAACTGCATGCCTTCCACGACATCCAGCTCGTTGTCCAGGCTCTTGCCGTCTTCCACGGTAATCACGCCTTCCTTGCCGACCTTGTCCATCGCGTCGGCAATGATCTTGCCCACGGACTCGTCGGAGTTGGCGGAGATCGAACCCACTTGGGCGATTTCCTTGGAGGTCGTCGTGGCCTTGGAAGCCTTCTTCAGCTCTTCGACCAGGGCCACCACGCCCTTGTCGATGCCGCGCTTCAGGTCCAACGGGTTCAGGCCGGCGGCCACGTACTTGGAGCCTTCCCGCACGATGGCCTGGGCCAGCACGGTAGCGGTCGTGGTGCCGTCACCAGCGATGTCGTTGGTCTTGGAGGCCACTTCCTTCACGAGCTGGGCGCCCATGTTCTGCAGCTTGTCCTTGAGTTCGATCTCCTTGGCCACGGACACGCCGTCCTTGGTCACGGTGGGGGCGCCGAACGAGCGCTCCAGCACCACGTTGCGGCCCTTGGGGCCCAGGGTGACCTTGACCGCGTTGGCCAGAACGTTCACGCCTTCAACCATGCGTGCGCGGGCTTCGCCGCCGAAAACTACGTCTTTTGCTGCCATGTTTGGCTCCTACAAAATGGGGTTCAAATTGGCCGCTAACGCTTATGTATCAAGCGCAAGCAGCTATGGAAATGTGAGTGTTCGATGGGGGAGAAGAATTACTTCTCGACCACGGCGAACAGGTCGTCTTCCTTCATCACCAGCAGCTCGTCGCCGTGGACCTTGACGGTCTGGCCCGAGTACTTGCCGAACAGAACGCGGTCACCGACCTTCACGTTCAGGGCGACGACTTCGCCCTTGTCGTTCTTCTTGCCGGGGCCGACGGCCAGCACTTCACCTTGATCGGGCTTTTCGGCAGCGTTGTCGGGGATCACGATGCCGGAAGCGGTCGTGGTTTCGCTTTCAATACGCTTGACGATCACGCGATCGTGCAGAGGGCGAAGGTTCATTGCATCTCTCCTGGGTCAAAAAGGACGGGGATATCAACACGGCGCCCGCTGGGTGCGAGCGCTTGCGAAAGTCAGCAGGCGGGCGCTGTTAGCACTCTCCTGCATCGAGTGCTAATGATACGGGCATTCGTGACGGTTTCAAGTCCACCCGGCTGCAGACGCGTGATTGGCGAGGGCACGGCCCGGCACCCGGGCTGTCCGAACCCCTGTCCGCACTATGGCGTCAGGTGATCGATGACCAGTTCGACCGGGGCGGATGCGGAACCTGCCGGCTGGGCGGTACTGGTGGGCTGTCCGGTCGTGCGCGATGCCGAGCCGGAACGCGACACCCAGGCCTGAACGGTCACGGACCGGAAGCGGGACAGGCGCAGCTCGGGCGACATGGCGTGGCGATCATCCAGCGTGAACGCAACGGGAAAGCTGCCCGCGTCCAGCTTGAGCACGGCGACGGGCGTGCGCCCCGCTTCCTCCGCGCGGGCTGCGATGAACAGCGTGTCCCCTTCGCGCACCTGCGCGGCCATCGCCGGACCGAGGCGAACCGTGCCGTGCACGGAGGACAGAAGCGGCGCGGATGCGCCGGCGGTGCCCTGGGCGCTGCCGTCGCCGCCTTCGGTCACGGGGGCTGCGCCCGACAGGCCGTCCAGCCTCTGCAGGTCGTTCTGCACCCGCAGAGCCATGTCGGTGCCTGGTTCCAGCTGGGCCAGCAGCTGCTGCCAGTGTTGCCGGGCCGCCGCCGCATCGCCCCTGCGCACCGCGGCCGAGCCGGCCAGCGCCAGCGCCTTGGGCTGCAAGGGGTCGAGGCGCAGCGCGTCGGCGAGCGCCTGCTCCACGGGCCCGTCCATCTGCCCGTCCCGGGAGGACGCCAGGGCATCGGCCAGGTCCGCATGCAGCTTGGCCTGCAGGCCGGCCGGGAAGGTTCCGCGCTGCGCCGCGGCGATGGCCTGGCGGTAGGCATCGGCGGCCTTCTGGAATTGTTCCTGCACCTCGTACGACCGGGCAAGAACGATCCAGCCCTCCACGTCGTCCGGGGCCTGCGCCAGCCGCGAGGCCAGCCCGCTGACCATGGTGTCGACATCGACCCCGCTGGTGGCGTGGCTCTGCGGCTCCGCGGCCGCCACCGTCGCGGCGGCCTGCGGATCCCCCACCTTCAGGTACAGCGCCAGCGCGGCCACGGGCAGCGCCAGGGCCAGCAGGCCGGCGAGGCTGCGGCGCAGCCACACGCGCTCGGGCAGGGCCGGGGCGCGGGCGGCCTTGGCGGCGGCACCTGCCGCCAGGGCATCCGTATCGTCCAGCAGCCGGCGTTGCAGTTCTTCCAGCGCCTGTGCCCGGTCGGCGGGTCCCATCGTCTGGTGCGCCCATTCACGCTCCAGCTCTTCGCGCTGGGCCTGGTACACGCGGCGCAGCTGCGCGGCGGCCCGGTCTTCGTCTTCGGCAGGCGCCTTGTCGGGCTCCCGCATCAGCGGCCAGATCAGGACGGCCATCGCCAGCAGCAGCAAGACCAGGGCGCTTGCCCACAGGGGCCAGATTGCACTCACGGGTTCGACTCCTCATCCAGCAGCTGGCGCGCCCGGGCGCGCTGTGCTTCGGTCAATGGGCGGGGCTCGCCGCGGACGGCGCGCCGGCGCAGGATGGTCGCGAGCCCGAACAGGCCCAGGACTGCCAGGGCGAACGGGCCGATCCACAGCAGCCAGGTCGACGCCTGGAACGGCGGCGAGTAGTGCACGAAGGCGCCGTAGCGCTGTTCGAAGAAGTCGACGATCTGCTCGTCCGACTGCCCGGCCTGCAACTGGGTGCGGATCACGCGGCGCATGTCGGCGGCCAAGGGGGCGTTCGATTCTGCGACGGTCTGGTTCTGGCAGACCACGCAGCGCAGCTGGCTGGCCAGGCGTGCCTCCCGGGCCTCCAGTGCGGGGTCGGACCCCGACGCATGGGCCGCGCCGAGCAGCAGGGCGCACAAGGCGAAGGCGAGGTGACCGTGTTTCATCGCAAGGCCTTCACCACCGGCATCAGCTTGGTTTCCCACACCTCGTTGTTCACCGGCCCCAGGTGCCGGTAGCGTACCCGGCCGGCTGCATCGATCACGAAGGTCTCGGGCACGCCGTTCACGCCCAGGTCCATGCCCACGCGGCCATCGGAGTCCATGGCCGAGCTGCGGTAGGGGTTGCCGAAGCGCGCCAGCAGCGCCAGGGCGGGGGCCTGCTGGTCCTTGTAGTTGAGCCCGTACAGGGGCACGCGGTCACGCGCCGCCAGTACATTGAGCGCAGGCAGCTCTTCCTGGCACGGGCCGCACCACGACGCCCAGACATTCAGCATCCAGACCTGTCCGCGCAGCTGCGTGCTGTCGAAGCGGCGCCCGGGCTCCTGCAGCAAGGGGCTGTCGATCTGCGGCAGCGGCTGGTCGATCAGCGCCGAAGGCAAGGCACGCGGGTCGCGCTGCAGGCCCAGCACCAGCACCACGGCCAGGGCCAGAAAGGCGATCAGGGGGGCGAGCAGTTTCATGGCGCCCCCTCTGGGATGGGTGCCGCCGGAACGGTGGCGTGGGCTGGGGCGCGGCGGGTGCGGGCCGCCGTACGGTAACGGCGGTCGGCCAGGGCGAGGAAGCCGCCCAGCGCCATCAGCATGCAGCCCAGCCAGATCCAGTCCATGAAGGGCTTGACCTGGATGCGGGCGGTCCAGGTCGTGCCGTCCACCGGGTCGCCGAGCGCAACGAAGAGGTCGCGCAGCCAGCCCGAGTCGATGGCCGCCTGGCTCAGCGGCATTTCCTGCGCGCGGTAGCGGCGTTTTTCGGGCGCGAGGGCGACGAAGGGCTGGCCATCGCGCAGTACCTGCACATGCGCCCGGTGTGCCTCGTAGTTGGGGCCGCTGACTTCGTCCACACGGTCGAGCCGGAAGCCGAAGCCGGCCACCGACACCGTTTCGCCGACGGTCAGCGTGAGTTCGCGCTTGGTCTCGAAGCCCGAAGCCATCGTGACCCCGAAAACGAACAGGCCGATGCCGAGGTGCGCCAGGACCATGCCCCACCAGCTCAGGGGTTGCCGGCTGGCACGCCGCCGCCAGCCACCGTCAGCCGGTCCCGTGGCGAACAGGCGCTGGCCCGCCTGGACCAGGGTGCTCCACACACACCAGGCAGCCAGCACCAGCCCGAAGGCGGACAGCGGCGTCCACGCCGCGTTGCCGCCCCGCGGCAGCAGCCAGGCCAGCAGCAGTGCGGTGACACCGCTGGCACCCAGGGCCCAGCGCAGCTGGCTGCGCAGTTCCACGGGCGCACTGCGCTTCCAGCGCACCATGGGGCCCACGCCCATCAGGACCAGTGCCGGAACCATCAGCGGAACGAAGACGGCCTCGAAGTACGGTGGCCCCACCGAAATCTTGCCGCCGTTGAGAATGTCCAGCAGCAGTGGGTACAGGGTGCCGATCAGCACGGCCAGCGCGGCCACGCTGAACAGCACGTTGTTCACCAGCAGCAGGGACTCGCGCGACAGCATGGCGAACCACCCGCCCAGGCCCATGCCCGGGGCCCGCAGCGCGAACAGCAGCAAGGACGTGCCGACCACCAGCACCATGAAGCACAGGATGTACAGCCCGCGGCCGGGATCGACGGCGAAGGCGTGCACGGACGTGATCACGCCGGAGCGCACGAGGAAGGTGCCCAGCAAGCTGAGCGAGAAGGCCGCAATGGCCAGGAGCACCGTCCAGCTGCGAAAGGCCCCGCGCTGGTCGGTGACGATCAGCGAATGGATCAGGGCGGTGCCCACAAGCCACGGCATGAACGAAGCGTTCTCCACCGGGTCCCAGAACCACCAGCCACCCCAGCCCAGAACGTAGTAGGCCCAGGCGCTGCCCAGCAGGATGCCCAGCGTGAGAAAGCTCCAGGCCGCCAGCGTCCAGGGGCGCGACCAACGGGCCCAGGCCGCGTTCAATTCGCCGGACAGCAGGGCGGCGATGCCGAAGGCGAAGGCGACCGAGAAGCCCACGTAGCCCATGTACAGCAGGGGCGGATGCAGCACCATGCCCGGATCCTGCAGGAGCGGGTTGAGATCCCGGCCCTCCGCGGCCGCGGGAATCAGGCGCTCGAACGGGTTGGACAGAAAGAGCAGGAAGAGGAGCAGGCCGATGCTGAGAAAGCCCATGACCGACAGGACGCGCGCGGCGTAGGCCTGCGGCAGCTGGCGGCTGAACAGCGCCACGGTCACGGTCCAGGCCGAGAGCAGGCACTGCCACAGCAGCATGGAGCCCTCGTGGCCCCCCCAGATCGCTGCGAACCGGTAGACCGCCGGCAGTTCGGAGTGGGAGTTGCCCGCCACATACAGCACGGAGAAGTCACCGGTCAGGAACGACGTGGCCAGGCAACCGAAGGCGAGCCAGGCAAAGATCCCCTGGAGCAGCGCGGCCGGACGCGCCACCCGCATCCAGCTGAGCACGTTCCAGTGGGCTCCGGCCAGGGGCAGCGTGGCTTGCACCACCGCGACGAGCAGCGCCAGGACCAGCGCAAAGACACCGATTTCCGGGATCACTTCACGGCCTCCTGGTGCATCTTGCGCGCGTCTTTCATGGCGGCCGCAGCTTCGGGCGGCATGTAGTTCTCATCGTGCTTGGCCAGCACCTCGGTCGCCACGAACACCAGGCCGTCCTGCAGGCGCCCGGCAGCCACCACTCCCTTGCCCTCCCGGAACAGGTCGGGCAGCAGTCCGCGGTAGCGCACGGGGATGCTGTGGGCGCCGTCGGTCACGATGAAGTGCACGTCGAGGCCGTCCTTGCCGACTGCAGCGCGGCGTACGGAGCCAGCCTCCACCAGCCCTCCCAGCCGGAATGCCGCATTCCGCGGCGACTCGCCGGCCTGGATCTGGCTGGGACTGTAGAAGAACATGACGTTGCTGTTGAGCGCATTGAGGACCAGCGCCGTGGCGACGGACACCGCCGCCACGCCCAGCAGAACGAACAGCAGGCGCCTTTTGCGCGGGGTCATGGGCGGTCCTTCACGGCAGGCGGCCCGCCCTGGGCTCTGTGGGCAGGGCCGCGCCGCCAGAGCAGGGCGACCTCGGCGGCCACCAGCAGGGCGGACACGCCATACGAAATCAAGATGAAGAAGTTGTGGTCTTGCAGGCTGTTCATGCCTGGGCCTCCAGCGCTGCGCGCTCGTTGATCAGGCACCGTACCCGGGCAAAGGCGGTCGCAAAGCTGTACGCCCAGCAGGCCAGCGCCATGACCAGCAAGCCGGCGAGCATGGTGTGGGTCATCGACGGGGCGGCGTCCAGCTTGATCGATGCCCCTTGGTGCAGCGTGCTCCACCACTGGACGGAGAAATAGATGACCGGCACATTCACGGCACCGGCAAGCAGCAGGACGGCGCCGGCGTTGTCGGCACGGTCGGGGTCTTCGATGGACGCCACCAGGGCCATGTAGCCCAGGTAAAGGAACAGCAGGATCAGTTCCGACGTCAAGCGGGCATCCCAGACCCACCAGGCGCCCCAGGTCGGCTTGCCCCAGGCGGCGCCCGTCCACAGCGCGATGGCGGTGAACAGGGCGCCCGTCGGCGCGATCGCGCGAGACATCAGGTGCGACAGCTTGGTGCCGAACACCAGGCCGATGGCTGCGTGCGTTGCTGCGGCCAGGTACAGGAGCATGGACATCCACGCGGCCGGGACGTGCAGGAAGATGATGCGGTACACCTCGCCCTGCTGCCGGTCCGTCGGTGCTACCACGAAGCCCAGCCACAGCCCGATGGCGAGCAGCACCAATGCGCTGCCGGTAAACCACGGAATGGCACGGCCTGCCAGTGGGTAGAAGGCGCGGGGCGACGCGAACCGGAGCCAGCGGTAGCGCCGGCGATCGGCCCGGTGCGGCGGGGCTGTCATGGAGTCTGGTGGGAGAGAGGAGGTCATCGTGTCATTCCATGGCCAACCGCAGCGCCGCTGCCGTGGCCCAAGGGCCCAGGAAGACTGCCAGCGACAGGCATGCCCCCAGCAGGCTCAGCTGTGGCGTGGGCGACAGGCCCTGCTGGCTGGCAGCGACGGCGGCGCAGCCGAACACCAGCGGCGGCACGCACAAGGGCACCATGATCAGGGCGAGCAGCACATGGCTGCGCAGGCCCAGCGTCAGCGCGGCGCCCAGGGCGCCCACCAGCGTCAGGGTTGCCGTGCCCAGCACCAAGGCGGCGACGAGCGTGCCCAGAACGCCTTCCTCCAGCCCGTACTGGAGCGCCAGCACCGGGGCGACCAGAATCAGAGGCACGCAGGTGATGCACCAGTGCGCCGCCGTCTTGGCTGTGACCAGGGCAGTCAGGCTGGCCGGTGCGAGCATCCACTGCTCCAGGCTGCCGTCCGCGAGATCGGGCTCGAACATCCGGTGCAGCGCGATCAGTACGGCGAGCAGGGCGGCTACCCAGATGACCCCTGGCGCGATCGTGCGCAGCAAGGCCGCGTCGGGGCCGACGGCCAGTGGGAACAGGCTGCCCACGAGCACGAAGAACAGCAGCGCGCTCATCGCTTCGGAGGGGCGGCGCTGCGCCATGCGCAGCTCGCGCTGGAGCACTGCGACCATCATGCGGCGAATGGGGACTCGAGCGCAGGCGCTGCGGCAGCGGCCGCGCGCTGGGGGGCGAGGCTGTAGGCGTCCAGCTCGACCGTGCGCAGGGCTGCTGCAGGCACGTCCAGCGGGCGGTGTGTGGCGATGACCGCGGCACCGCCGCCGCGCAGGTGCTCCGCCAGCCGCGCATCGAGCAACTGGGCGCCCGCGTCGTCCAGCGCTGCGCAGGGTTCGTCCAGCAGCCACAGGCTGCACTGGCGCGACCACACCCGCGCGAGCGCCAGGCGTCTGCGCTGGCCTTGCGACAGGCGGCGCACGGGATGGTCCGCGACATGGGCCAGGCCCCACGCCTGCAGGGCTTGCGTGGCCTGGTGGGGCGTCGTGCCCTGCTGCAGTCGCTGGAAGAAAGCCAGGTTTTCCGCCGCGGTCAGCTCGGCGCTGAGCGCATTCAGATGCCCCAGATAGGCCATCTGGCCGGCGAAGTGCTCGTCGTGCCGCCCCACCGGCTTGCCGCGCCAGTACAGCGCGCCTTCGGAAGGCGGGGTCAGACCGGCCAGTACCCGCAGCAGCGTCGTCTTGCCGCTGCCGTTCGCGCCCCGGATTTCGGCGACCTGGCCGCTCTCCACACGGAAACCCACGTCCTTGAGCAGTTTGCGCCCGCCACGTCGGCAGTGGACTCCCACCACCTCCAGCAGGGCGCTGCGGGGGCCGCCAGGCTCGTCAGGACTTGGCATCGGGCGGGCCCGCGGTGCCACCGGCGTCCGCCTTGGGAACGGTTTGGCCGGGCGTGTCGGTCGGCGCTTCGCCGGGCGGAATGTGCGGCAGCCGGTGGGCGATGCCCTTGTGGCAGTCGATGCAGGTCTTCTCCTTGTTCGCCAGGTAGGTCGAGTGCATGTTCTGCGCGCGCACGCTCTGTCGGGTGAAGTCCATCGAATCGTAGTTGTGGCAGTTGCGGCACTCCAGCGAGTCGTTGGCCTTGAGCCGTGCCCATTCGTGCTGTGCCAGTTCCAGCCGCTTGTCCTGGAACTTCTCCGGCGTGTTGATGGTGCCGAAAATCTTGCCCCACACCTCCTTGGAGGCCTGCATCTTGCGGGCCATCTTGTCGGTCCAGTTGTGCGGCACGTGACAGTCGGAGCACACCGCCCGCACGCCCGATCGGTTCGTGTAGTGGATGGTGCTCTTGAGCTCCGCGAAGACGTTGTCGCGCATCTCGTGGCAGCCGGTGCAGAACTTCTCGGTATTGGTCAGTTCCATGGCGGTGTTGAAGGCGCCCCAGAAGAGTACCCCGCCGATGAAACCGCCGATGGTCAGGAAGCCCAGGCTGAAGTGCACGCTGGGCCGGCGGATCACCAGCCAATAGCGCTTCAACAGGTTCAGAACTCGGGTCACGTCGCCACCTCCGCCGTTCGGGCCGTCATTTCTGCCCCCCGCGCTTCTGCAGCTCGCGCTGGATCACGGTGTCCACGTCCTGGAAGGTGTTGTTCACGATCGGGCGGGCATTTTCCTGAGACACGTGGCACTGCATGCAGAAGTAGCGCCGTGTGGAGACCTGGCCCAGCACGTTGCCGTCCCGGTCCATGTAGTGGGTGATGCTCACGGGAATCGCCTGGGAGACGTCGGTCTTTCCCCGCGCATGGCAGTCCATGCACTTGTTGAAATTCTTGTCCACCTGGTAGCCGTCCACCCGATGGGGAATCACCGGCGGCTGCATGGCGTAGTTGCGGGTGCGGCGCAGATCGTCGTTGACGGAATTGCCCAGCAGCGGCGGCTTGGTGGTTTCCAGGATGGGCGTCGGTCCGCGAGCGGCGTCGGTGAAGGTCCGCGACGGCTGCTGCTGCGCCCCGGCCACGCCGGCGGCCAGGCACAGCATGAGCACCATGGTTCTAAGCATCGATTTCATTGCACAACTCCTGCGTCAGACCTTGGTGATCTTGATCGCGCACTTCTTGAAGTCCGTCTGCAGCGAGATCGGATCCGTTGCATCCAGGGTCACCTTGTTGATCAGCTGGCTGGCATCGAACCAGGGCACGAACACCAGCCCACGCGGCGGCTTGTTGCGGCCCCGGGTTTCCACGCGGGAACGCATGTGGCCGCGGCGGGAGGTGAGCTCCACCTCGCTGCCCCTGCGCAGGCCCAGCTCCTTGGCATCTTCCGGGTGCATGTAGCACAGCGCGTGCGGCACCGCCCGGTGCAGTTCGGGGACGCGGCGCGTCATCGATCCCGAATGCCAGTGCTCCAGGACGCGGCCGGTGGACAGCCAGAACGGGAAGTCCTTGTCCGGCGCCTCGGCGGGCGGCTCGTAGGGCAGGGCGAAGATGTTGGCCTTGTTGTCGGTGTTGCCGTAGAACTGGTAGCCGGTGCCGGCCTTCACATACGGATCCGAGCCTTCCCGGTAGCGCCACAGCGTTTCCTTGCCGTTGACGACCGGCCAGCGCAGGCCACGGGCCTGGTGGTAGTCATCGAAGGGTGCCAGGTCGTGGCCGTGGCCGCGGCCAAACGCGGCGTATTCCTCGAACAGGCCTTTCTGCGGATAGAAGCCGAACGCCTTCGCTTCGCTGTTCTCGTAATCGGGCGACACGTCCGCAAGCGGGAACTTGTCCACCTGGCCGTTGCGGTACAGCACCTCGTACAAGGTCTTGCCGCGCACCGACGGCTTCTTGGCGATCAGCTCCTCGGGCCAGACCTCCTCGATCTTGAAGCGCTTGGAGAACTCCATGAGCTGCCACAGGTCCGAGCGGGCTTCGCCCGGCGCGGTGACCAGCTGGTGCCAGAAGTGCGTGCGGCGCTCGGCATTGCCGTAGGCGCCTTCCTTTTCCACCCACATGGCCGTGGGCAGGATCAGGTCGGCCGCGACCGCGGTCACCGTGGGGTAGGCGTCCGAGACGACGATGAAGTTGTCCGGGTTGCGGTAGCCCGCGTAGCCTTCATGCAGGTTGGCGCCGGCCTGCATGTTGTTGTTCACCATGACCCAGTAGGCATTGAGCTTGCCGTCCTTGAGCATGCGGTTCTGCAGCACGGCGTGGTAGCCGGGCTTTTCGGGGATCGTACCCTCGGGCAGCTTCCAGATGTGCTCCGCGTGCGCGCGGTGCTTGGGGTTGGTCACCACCATGTCGGCCGGCAGCCGATGCGAGAACGTGCCCACCTCGCGCGCCGTGCCGCAGGCCGAAGGCTGGCCCGTGAGCGAGAACGGGCTGTTGCCGGGCGTGGCGATCTTGCCGGTCAGCAGGTGGATGTTGTAGACGAGGTTGTTCGCCCAGGTGCCGCGGGTGTGCTGGTTGAAGCCCATGGTCCAGAACGACACGACCTTGACCTTGGGGTCGGCGTACAGCTCGGCCAGCGCCAGCAGGCGGTTCTTGGGCACGCCGGTCAGTTGGGCGGTGTACTCCAGGTCGTAAGTGGAGACGAACTTGGCGTATTCGTCGAACGTGATCGGCTTGGAACCGTTGGGGTCGCCCGCGTTCTTGGCGGCCACCTGCAGCGGGTGTTCTGGCCGCAGGCCGTAGCCGATGTCGGTGTTGCCGGCCTTGAAGTTGGTGTGCTTGTCCACGAACTCCTTGTTCACCCGGCCCGTGGAAATGATGTGGTGAGCGATGAAGTTCAGGATCGCCAGATCGGTCTGGGGCTTGAACGTCATCTGGATGTCGGCCAGCTCGTACGAACGGTGTTCGAACGTGGAGAGCACGGCCACCTTCACGTTCGGGCCACTCAGGCGGCGGTCGGTCACGCGGGTCCACAGCACGGGGTGCATCTCGGCCATGTTGGAGCCCCACAGCACGAAGGCGGTGGCGGCTTCGATGTCGTCGTAGCAGCCCATCGGCTCGTCCATGCCGAAGGTGCGCATGAAACCGGTCACGGCCGAGGCCATGCAGTGGCGCGCGTTGGGGTCGAGGTTGTTGGAGCGGAAGCCGGCCTTCATCAGCTTGGAAGCGGCGTAGCCCTCCCAGACCGTCCATTGCCCGGAGCCGAACATGCCGACGGCCGTGGGGCCTTTCGCCTTGAGCGTCTTCTTGAACTGCTCGGCCATCACGTCGAAGGCCTTGTCCCACGACACGGGCTGGAACTCGCCGTCCTTGGCGTACTGGCCGTTCTTCATGCGCAGCAGCGGCTTGGTAAGCCGGTCTTCGCCGTACATGATCTTGGAGAGGAAGTAGCCCTTCACGCAGTTGAGGCCGCGGTTCACCTCGGCTTGCGGGTCGCCTTGCGTCGCCACCACGCGGTTGTCCTTCACCGCTACGGTCACGCCGCAACCGGTGCCGCAGAAGCGGCAGGGTGCCTTGGACCAGGTGAGCTTGGAGGCCTCGGCGGTGGCATTGCTGCCTTGCGCCTGGACGATGGGGATGCCGGCTACGGAGCCCGCAGCGGCCGCGGCCGATTGCCGCACGAAATCACGTCGGGTACTCGACATTCTTTATCTCCTTGTTCATGGCGTCGAGCGGCTCGGCGTGTTGGTACACCATTGCCACATTGATGACACCGTCGGTGCGCTGGATGGCCGAGACCTGATCCAGGATGGCGGAGGCCGAAGCGGCCTCCAGCGTGACGACGCGCTTGCCGTTCTCGTCTGCCCCGTGGATGCAGGCACCCGGCAAGGCGGCGATGGCTGCATCGGCACGGTCAGCGTGCCGGGGCTGTACCTGGACGACCAGGCTGGTGATATGAACTTCTTCGGTCATGGCTGGCTTGCGGCTGGCGTCTGCGGGCGGTTCAGCTGCCGGGTGGGCCGGCGAACATCTGATAGAACCAGACCATGAAGCCGTAGCTGGCCACGGTCAGCACAGCCAGGACAGGAACCATGACGGCTGCCAGGAACACGAAGCTCCGCGCTTCTTCCTGGCGGGTCGACGGGCCAGTCGGTGGGGCATCGGGCGTGTTGCTGGACATGTTTCCTCCTGATGGAAATAAATTGTAGGAGGCGGCCTCGGGCCGAAAATGACACACTGGCGGATCGCTTGACCAGGGTCAAGGAAAATGCACAACAACTGGTGAAAAGTGTTGTTTTGTGTTCTATGTTGGTGCGCCCGGCCGACAACGGTGCATCGGCGGCCTGGTGCAAACCGGGTTTCTCGGGCGTTGCGTACTGTGGGAACATCCCCTGCTGCGCACGCGACGCCGGCATGGGGCCGGCAAGACCGTCCGATTGAGGTGCCATGGAGCTGCGACAACTGCGGTATTTCGTCAGGGTGGTGGAACTGGGCTCGATGAGCCGGGCGGCCCTGGACCTGGAGGTGGTGCAGTCCGCCCTGAGCCAGCAGATCACCCGGCTGGAGGGAGAGCTGTCCACCCGGCTGCTGCACCGGACCCCGCGCGGCGTATCACCGACCGAGGCGGGCGCGGCGTTCTTTCGCGAGGCGCAGCTCACCCTGCGCCATGCCGACCAGGCCGTCCGTGCAGCGCAGCAGGCGCGGCTGTCGGGCAGCGTCACCATCGGGCTGGCGCCTACCACGTCCGGCGCGCTGGGCCTGCCGCTCATGCAGGCCATGCGCGCGCGTTACCCCGACGTGCGTCTGCACATGGTCGAAGGCATGTCCGGCCACCTGACGGCTATGCTGAATGCGCGCGAACTGGATGTGGCCGTGCTGTTCGATACCCGGCTGCACCAGGTGCAGCAGACGGCCGGCGCGCGCCACTGGGCCATGTTTCCGCTGCTGGAGGAAGACCTGTTCCTAGTGCGCAGGTCGGCAGCCGGCGACCTGGCTCCGCAGGTGGCACTGGCCGATCTGGCGCAGGAACCGCTGATCCTGCCCACCGGCCCGCACGGGCTGCGCAGCACGCTGGATACGGCCTTCGCCAGCGCCGGCATTGCGCCGCGGGTGGTGCTGGAGGTGGATTCGCTGGCCAT
>JAEWPH010000147.1 GCA_023460715.1 Pseudomonadota bacterium
GCCTGCACCCGCAGGCCGGCGGCCTGGAGCGCGGCCACCTGCGCCGCCTCGTCCGGCGTGGCGACCTCCTCGCACACGACGGTGTCCGCCCCTATCGCGCGGGCCAGTGCCGGCAGGGCCTGGGCCGGTGCGGCCCGGCAGACGATCAGCGCATGGCCCAGCGCGGCCAGCTTCGCCGACAGGTCCTGCAGCGTGGCCGACACGAAGGCCCGGCGGTGGGGCCCCACCCGCTCGAATCCCCAGGGAGTCGCCTCGGCGGCGGGCGGTAGGCAGACCACGGGCAGCAGATGGGTCGGGCCGCCAGCCAGCGCGGCATGCAGGGCTGGCTGGTCGTGCAGGCGCAGGTCTTGGCGGAACCAGAACAGCACCGTGCTCATGCGCAACGTCCCGGCTGCGCCGCCGCGTGGCGCCCGGCGGGAAGCGACGCGCAGCGGATTGGGAAAAGTGTCTCGCTCATGCGGGGGTGGACGGCCTAGGCCGCGTTCAGGGTAGGCGCAGGACCGAACGCCCTGCCTGCCCTTCGTACGCACCCGAGGCCCGCATGGTTCACCCGCAGTGCCGAGGGCCCGCCGCTGCCGCTCAGGACCGGCGCTGGATGCGGGCGCCCGCCTCAACCCGCCATGAAGCGCTGCAGCTGCGGCAGCGCCGCCTCGGCCGCGCGGCGCCCCTCGGCGATCGCGTCCTTGGCCCGGTGGAAGTCCAGCACGCCCAGGTGCGACAGACGCGGCGCCACCACGATCTCCGGCGGGTCGCCGGCCATTCGGCTGCGCGTGATGCGCACCTGCATGATGGTCACGCTGTTCATCACCACGTCCAGCACGGAGGGCACCCGGGGCGGGGGCGGATCCATCGGCGCGGGGCTGGAGCGCCAGGGTGTGAGCCGCTGCAGCCAGCCATTGCCCGTGGCGGGGGCCGGCAGTTCGGGCGGTGCCGGCTCCGGCTCGGCGCCGGGTTCCGACACGGGCTGGGCCAGGGGCGGCACCACGGCCAGCGGCCGCATGTGGCGGTGCAGGATGTCGGCGTTCAGGTCCACGCCGATGACGATGTCCGCGCCCATCGCGCGGGCCAGCGAGGTGGGCACGGGGTTAACGATGCCGCCGTCCACCAGCAGCCGCCCATCCGTGCGCACCACGGGCGTGAACAGGCCGGGCAGCGCGATGGATGCACGCACGGCATCGGCGATGGAGCCCTCCCGCAGCCAGACCTCGGCGCCCGAATGCAGATCGGTCGCCACGGCGCCGAACGGCAGGGGCGAGGCCTCGATGTCGAAGTCGGCGAAGTTGCGCCGCCAGAAGGCGATGAGCTTCTCGCCCTTGAGCATGCCGCCCGAGAGATTGAAGTCCATGAAGCCGAACACGCTGCGCATGCCCAGGGTCTGCACCCAGTCCGAGAAGCGGTCCAGTTCGCCCGCCGCATAGGCCGCGCCCACCAACGCGCCGATGGACGAGCCGCACACGATGTCCGGCTTGGCCCCCGCTTCATGCAGCGCCTGCAGCACGCCGATGTGGGCCCAGCCCCGCGCGGAGCCGCTGCCCAGCGCCAGACCCAGCTTGGGAGCGCGCCGCGCCAGCGCCATCAGCCGGCCTCCTTGGCGGGGCCATCGGCCAGCAAGGTGCGCAGGCCGTCCTCGTCCAGCACCGTGATGCCCAGCTCCTGCGCCTTGGTGAGCTTGCTGCCGGCCTCGGCGCCGGCCACCACGTAGTGGGTCTTCTTGCTGACCGATCCGGCCACCTTGGCGCCGGACGCTTCCAACAGGTCCTTGGCCTCGTCGCGGCTCAGGGTGGGCAGCGTACCGGTGATGACCACGGTGAGGCCGGCCAGCGGCAGCGTGGCGCGCTCCGCCGGAGCGCCCTCTTCCCAGGTCACGCCGCAGGCGCGCAGCTGCTCGACCACCTCGCGGTTGTGCGGCTGGGCGAAGAAGGTGTGGATCGCCTCGGCCACGATGGGGCCGACGTCGTTCACTTCCAGCAGCTGCTCCACGCTCGCGCCCATGATGGCGTCCAGGCTGCCGAAGTGGCGAGCCAGGTCCTTGGCCGTGGCCTCGCCCACGTGCCGGATGCCCAGACCGAACAGAAAGCGCGGCAGCGTCGTCTGCTTGGACTTGTCCAGCGCGGCCAACACGTTCTGCGCGGACTTCTCCGCCATGCGGTCGAGTGCGGCCAGTGACGTGAGGCCCAGCCGGTACAGGTCGGGCAGCGTGCGGATGACGTTGCCTTCCACCAGCTGGTCCACCAGCTTGTCGCCCAGGCCCTCGATGTCCATCGCCCGGCGCGCGGCGAAGTGCAGGATGGCCTCCTTGCGCTGCGCGGCGCAGAACAGGCCGCCCGAGCAGCGGTGGTTCATCTCGCCCGGCTCGCGCACCACGGCGCTGCCGCAGATGGGGCACTGGCGTGGCATGCGGAAGTTGGGCACATACGGTTGACGCGGCGCGGCGCGCGTGGCGTCTGGCACCGTTCCATCGGCAGCGGCGGCTTCATCGACCAACGCATCAGAGCCAGCCAACTCCTTGGCTACCGGAACCAGGGCGGCAGGCACGGCGCCCACCACCTCGGGAATCACGTCCCCCGCGCGGCGCACGATGACCTGATCGCCCACGCGCACGCCCTTCTTGCGGATCTCGAACAGGTTGTGCAGCGTGGCGTTGGTGACGGTAACGCCGCCCACGAACACGGGCGCCAGCCGCGCCACGGGCGTGAGCTTGCCGGTGCGGCCCACCTGCACGTCGATGCCCTCCACGCGGGTGACCATCTCCTGCGCCGGATACTTGTGCGCCACCGCCCAGCGCGGCTCGCGGGTGACGAAGCCCAGCTGCCGCTGCAGCGCCAGGCTGTTGACCTTGTAGACCACGCCGTCGATGTCGTAGGGTAGCTGGTCGCGGGCGGCGCCCACCTCTTTGTGGAACGCTACCAATTCAGCAGCACCTTGCGCAGTCCTTACCTGAGCTGCGACCGGAAATCCCCATGATTTCAGCTGATGCAGCATGTCGAAATGCGTGGCGAAGTCCGGCCCGCCGTCTGCTGCCGGCGTGATGTCACCCAGGCCGTAGGCGAAGAAGCTCAGGGGCCGCTGGGCGGCGATGCCCGAGTCGAGCTGCCGCACCGCTCCGGCCGCCGCATTGCGCGGGTTCACGAAGGTCTTGCCGCCGGCCTCGCGCTGACGCTCGTTGAGCGCATCGAAGTCCGCCCGGCGCATGTAGACCTCGCCGCGCACCTCCAGCACCGGCGGCACGCCGTGCTTCTTGCCGGTGGGCAGCGTGAGCGGGATCTGCCGGATGGTGCGGATGTTGTGCGTCACGTCCTCACCCACCTCGCCGTCGCCGCGCGTGGCGGCCTGCACCAGGCGGCCGTGCTCGTAGCGCAGGCTCATGGCCAGGCCGTCGAACTTGGGCTCGGCCACGTACTCGACGGGCGGGGCATCGGCGGGCAGCTTCAGTTCGCGGCGCACGCGGGCATCGAAGGTCTCGGCGCCGGTCGCCTCGGTGTCCGTCTCGGTGCGGATGCTGAGCATGGGCACCTGGTGGCGCACCGGCGTCAGCCCTTCCATGACGGCGCCGATCACGCGCTGCGTGGGCGAATCGGGTGTGACGAGATCGGGGTGTGCGGCCTCCAACGCCTGCAGTTGCTGGAACACGCGGTCGTATTCCGCATCGGGCACGGTGGGCGCATCCAGCACGTAATACTGGTGCGCCCAGGCATTGAGCTGCGCGCGCAATGCTTCTGCTTTGATAGCTGCCTGCGCAGGCCCATCCTGCGCTGGAGCCGAAAAAAGGTCTAAGTTATCGGCCATGGCCTGCGGTCCTTGCGCCGCCGGCCTACGCGTCGGCGGCGTTCATCATGTCATCAGGCAGCCCGCCAAGCAGGCCGGGCTGCGGCAGTGGATCAGTAGTCGTCGCCCCCGATCGAGGCAAACGCCGTGGGCGGCTCTTTCACGGTGACGGGGATGCGCGCCGGCATCTGGCGCTGCACAAAGTCGACGATGCGCTCGTCGTGGCGCCCGTAGCTCACCTGAAAGCGCACGGGCTCCCCGTGGCGCCGCTCGAAGACGAAGTGGCGGCGGAAGGCGTCGCCCAGCACATTCAGGGCCTTCACCTCGCGCAGGTTCACCTCTACCTGCTGCGGCATCAGCCGGGAAGGCAGTGCGAAGAAGGCATTGCCATCGTGGATGCGCACCACCGGCCTGCCCCGCGGGCCAAACCTGCGGTTGTCGGCCCATTCGCGCCAGCCCAGCCAGGCGGCGATGGCCAGATAGACCACTCCCATGCCGTAGAGCTGCCCGAAGGCGATCACGCCCACGCCGGCCACTGCCAGCACGGTGGACTTGATCACGGCCAGACGGCGCTGGCCCGCCCGGTACAGGGCGCCGTCGTGCGCCACCAGCGGCGGCATAAAAAAGTCGCGCAATGCCATGCCGCGCTCCTCAGCTGAACACGCGGCGCGCCAGCGCGGAGCCCGCCGACAGTTCGCGGCTGTCCAGCTTGTCGTAGAGCAGCTCCAGATCGGCCGCGATCGGGTCCATAGTCATCGCAGGCAGGGGCGTTCCGTTCTGGTCGCAGAGAACGCCGTCCATGGCCTGGCCCAACGCCGCGGCCACGTCCCGCAGCTGCTGGAAGGGCTGTTCGGTACGGTACACCTGTGCCACGTCCAGGCTGAGCGTGATGTCGCGGATGGCAGACTGCTCAGGATCATCCGACAGCGCGGCCTGGGTGTCGTAGGCCAGGGTCAGCACAGGCGGCAGGCCCGGGCCGCTGGCCGCCGGCAACACCAGGCGGCCAGGGATGGCGCCGGGCGTGAAACCCTGGCGCACGGCGTTCTGCTGCACGTAGCCAGGGCTCCAGGCGGCATGGCGGGCGCGCAGCACGAAGTTCAGTTGCGCGTCGTGTTCGCTGGCGAACTGGTCCAGCTCACGGGCGCGGGCCACTTCGTGCAGCATCTCGGGAAAGTCGGCAGCGGCGTTGATGGCGTCGGCAAAGCCCTGGGCCTTGACGACGAATTCGGAGAACTCGATCTCATTGAG
This sequence comes from Pseudomonadota bacterium, assembly GCA_023460715.1. GTDB lineage: Bacteria > Pseudomonadota > Gammaproteobacteria > Burkholderiales > Burkholderiaceae_C > Paracidovorax. The sequence goes on from JAEWPH010000147.1 coordinate 5,014, forward strand.
CGCTCCCACGCGGTTGGCCAACTGAACGCCGGCCTGGAAGTGGGTGTAGCGCTGGCCCGGCACGGGCGTCTCCCATTGCTGGGCGGCGTCGTTGAAGCCCTCGATGGCGAAGGGCTTGCTCCCGGCACGCCGCGTGGGCGGCAGCGCGGCCAGCGCGGCGTCGCCCGAGACCTGCTGCTCGGCCACCATGGGCGCGATGGCATCGATCAGCGGGTCTAGCCCGCCGCGGCGCTCGGCCGGCGGCACGGGCAGCCGCAGCGCATCGTCCAGATCCACCGCATGGCCGTCAAGCGACGGCTCCGCCTCGCCCCGCACCTGCATCGCGCTGCCCTCGGGGAGCGGCCCGCCTCCTGCGTCGAAGGCCGGCTCCTGGCGCAGCGTGGGCTCGGCCGAGGCATCGGCCTCGTCCGGACGCGCCCGCTTGGGCGCATTGCGGTGGGTGGACCAGGCGTTGTAGGCGACGATCACCGCCAGCACGACGCCGCCCGCGATGATGAGACCGAGTTGGAAGTTGCTCATGGGATCGGAAGGTGTGGATGCGTTGGAGGAGAGACCGCTCAGGTATCGGCCATCGACAGGGCGGACTCCATGTCCACCGCCACGATGCGCGAGACGCCCTGCTCCTGCATGGTCACACCGATGAGTTGTTCCGCCATTTCCATGGCGATCTTGTTGTGGCTGATGAAAAGGAACTGCGTGCCGCTGCTCATGCTGGCCACCAGCTTGGCATAGCGTTCGGTGTTGGCGTCGTCCAGCGGCGCATCCACCTCGTCCAGCAGGCAGAACGGTGCAGGATTCAGCTGGAAGATGGCGAACACCAGGGCGATGGCCGTGAGCGCCTTCTCGCCGCCCGACAGCAGGTGGATGGTCTGGTTCTTCTTGCCCGGCGGCTGCGCCATCACCTGCACGCCCGAGTCGAGGATCTCGTCGCCCGTCATGATGAGGCGCGCCTGTCCGCCCCCGAACAGTTCCGGGAACATGCGGCCGAAATGGCCGTTCACCGTGTCGAAGGTGCCCGACAGCAGGGTGCGCGTTTCGGCGTCGATCTTGCGGATGGCGTCTTCCAGCGTGGTCATGGCCTCGGTCAGGTCGGCCATCTGGGCGTCGAGGAAGGTCTTGCGCTCGCGCGCCAGGTTCAGTTCGTCGAGCGCGGCCAGGTTCACGGCGCCCAGGGCGGCGATCTCGCGGTGCAGGCGGTCGATCTCGCCCTGCAGGCCGCCGATGCGCACATTGCCCTCGGCGATGGACTGGGCCACGGCCGCCAGATCGGCCTGGGCGTCGGCCAGCAAGGTGGTGTACTGCTCCAGGCCCAGGCGCGCGGCCTGCTCCTTGAGCTGGAATTCGGTGATGCGGGCGCGCAGCGGATCGAGCGCGCGCTCCAGCTGCATGCGGCGCTCGTCGCTCGCCCGCAGCTTGGCCGTGAGGTCGTCGTACTCGCTGCGCTGGGCGCCGAGCGCCTTCTCGCGCTCCATCTTCAGCTCCAGCGCCTGCTGCAGCCCGCCCTGCGCGGCCGCGGCGGAGAGGCGGCCCATCTCCTCGCGGGCGCGCTCCTGCTCGTCGGCCAGGGCCGTGGCCTGCTGGCGCGCGGTGTCGATGGTGCGGGCCAGTTCGCCCCGGCGCGCCTCCAGGCTGCGCTGCGAGAACGTGGCCTCCTGGGCCTGGCGCTCCAGCGCGCGCTGCTGCTCGCGGCATTCGGCCAGCTTGCGCTCGGCGCCGATCACGTGCTCGTCCAGCTGGGCGTGACGCTCCTGGCTGTCGGCCAGCTGCATGTCCAGCTCTTCGAAGCGCGCCTCGGCGCCCACGCGCCGCTCCTGCAGATCGGACAGCTGGGCCTCGACCTCGGCCAGGTCGGCGCCGATCTGCTCACTGCGGGCCCGGGTCTGCTCGGCCAGCTGCGTCAGGCGCAAAGTCTCCACCTGCAGTTCGTGGGCGCGGCCCTGCGCATCGGTCGCCTCGCGGCGGGCGGACACCAGGCGCTGCGAGGCGTCGGCATAGGCCGCCTCGGCGCGCACCAGGGCCGTGCGGGACTCTTCGGCGATCAGGTGCTGGGCGCGCAGCTCCTTCTCCAGGTGTTCGATCTCCTGCGCCCGCGCCAGCAGGCCGGACTGCTCGGAATCCTGGGCGTAGAAGCTCACGCCGTGGGGACTGACCGCATGGCCGCTGGCCACATAGACCACCTGGCCGGGCTGCAACTGGGCACGCAGCGCCAGGGCCTCTTCCAGCGAGGCGGCCGTGAAGCAACCGTGCAGCCAGTCGACCAGCACGGCGCGCAGACCGGCATCCTGCAGGCGCAGCAGGTCGGACAGGCGCGGCAGCGCGGTGCTGCCGCCTTCCGGCGTGCCGGCCGGCGGCGGGCTGTAGAAGGCCAGGCGCGACGGCGGCGCGTCGTTGCCGCCGGCCCCCAGGAAGCCGCGCACCATGTCCAGACGGCCGACTTCCAGCGCGCCCATGCCTTCGCGCAGGGCGGCCTCCAGGGCGCTTTCCCAGCCGGGCTCGATGTGGATGCGGCTCCACAGGCCTTGCAGTCCGTCCAGCCCATGCTTGGCCAGCCAGGGTTGCAGCTTGCCATCCGTCTTGACCTTCTCCTGCAGCGCCTTGAGCGCCTCCAGGCGGGCGGACAGCTCTGCCTGGCGCGCGCTCTCGGCATTCACCGCCTGCTGCCGCGTGCGCCGGTCGTCGTCCAGCTGTGGCACGGATTCCTGCAGCTCCGCCAGACGGGCCTCGGCGGTTTCGGCAATCTCCTGGGCCTCGGCCAGCTGTTCGCGCAGGCCGTCCAGGCGCGCTTCATCGGGCGCCGCCAGCGCGTTGCGGTCGGTGCGCAGGCGCTCGTAGCGCACATCCAGAGTTCGGCTCTGCTCGTCGATGCTGCGCTGCTCGGCGGCCAGCACCTGGATCTGCTGCTGCACCTGTACCACCGTGCCGCGTTGGGTGTTGGCCTCGTGCTGGGCGCGGCGCAGGGCTTCTTCCAGATCGGGCATCTGCTGGGCCTGCTCCTCCACCTGGGCGGCCAGCAATTCGGCGCGTTCCTCGGCGTCCACGCCGGTGGCGGCCAGGTTCTCCATCTCGGTCTCGGCCTCTTCCTTACGGGCGGACCACTGGGCGATCTGCTCGGCCAGCTGGGCCAGGCGGGTCTCCACACGCTGGCGGCCTTCGACCACGTAGCGGATCTCGGCCTCCAGCTTGCCCACTTCCGCGGTCGCCTCATAGAGCCGGCCCTGGGCCTGGTTGACCAGATCGCCTGCGGCGTAGTGGGCCTGGCGGATGGTTTCCAGGTCGGACTCCACCGCGCGCAGGTCGGCCATGCGCGATTCGAGATCGTTGACGGCCTGCAGCCCCTCGGTGCGCACGCGGGCCTGCTCGGCCTCGGCATCGGTGCGCTTCAGGAACCACAGCTGGTGCTGCCGGAGCGTGACGTCGGCCTGCAGCGCGTTGTACTTGGCGGCCACCTCGGCCTGCTTTTCCAGGCGCTCCAGGTTGGCGTTGAGTTCGCGCAGGATGTCTTCCACGCGCGTCAGGTTCTCGGCCGTGCCGGACAGGCGGTTCTCGGTCTCGCGCCGGCGCTCCTTGTACTTGGAGACGCCCGCGGCCTCCTCCAGGAACAGGCGCAGTTCCTCGGGGCGCGACTCGATGATGCGGCTGATGGTGCCCTGGCCGATGATGGCGTAGGCGCGCGGGCCCAGCCCGGTGCCCAGGAACACGTCCTGCACATCGCGGCGGCGCACCGGCTGGTTGTTGATGAAGTAGCTGCTGTTGCCTTCGCGCGTGAGCACGCGCTTGACGGCGATCTCGCCGTACTGGCTCCACTGGCCGCCCGCGCGGTGGTCCGCGTTGTCGAAGACCAGTTCCACGCTCGCACGGCTGGCCTGCTTGCGGCTGGTGGTGCCGCTGAAGATCACGTCCTGCATGGACTCGCCGCGCAGTTCGCTGGCCTTGCTCTCCCCCAGCACCCAGCGCACGGCGTCCATGATGTTGGACTTGCCGCAGCCGTTCGGACCCACCACGCCCACCAGTTGGCCTGGCAGCATGAAGTTGGTGGGCTCGGCGAACGACTTGAAGCCGGCGAGTTTGATGGAGTTGAGACGCACGGGTCAGCGATGGGCGAGGAAAAAGCGTGGCGCTAGGGAAGTCTTGGTGTCGATCGTGCGGCAGGCGGGCTACGGGCCCGCAGCCCACGTGGCAGGTGGGGATGATACCGTGGCGCCGCCCGCCCTCCGCTGCCAGCACGGCGCAGGGGCATATGGAGCCAAATCAGCCTCTAGCGCTTGCTGTGCTTGCGCAAGCAGCTATCGAAACCATATCACCCCGCGCTGCGCGGCGCGAAGGCGATGATGGCCATGCCGGCCAGCGTGACCCCCACGCCCACCACATCCCACAACCCGGGCCGGATGCCGTCCACGAACCACAGCCAGGCCAGGGCCACCGCCACATACACGCCGCCGTAGGCGGCATACACCCGGCCGGCGGCCGCCGGATGCAGGGTGAGCAGCCAGGCGAACAGCGCCAGGCTGGCCGCCGCCGGCACTAGCAGCCAGGCGCTGCGGTCCTGCCGCAGCCACAGCCACGGCAGGTAGCAGCCGACGATCTCGGCCACGGCGGTCACCAGGTACAGGGCGAGGGTCTTGAGTTCAGGCATGGGCAAACGGGTCCATCGCGGCGCGTCAGGCCGTGGCGGCGCCGGCGCGTTCGGCCACGAGCGCCTCGAAGGCCGGTGCCACGAGCGGCGGACTCAGCAGATAGCCCTGCCACGCATGGCAATGGTTGCGCTCCAGGAAGGCGCGCTGGGCTTCGGTTTCCACCCCCTCGGCGATCACGCGCAGGCCCAGGCTGGTGCCCAGGCCGACGATGGTGCGGGCGATGGCGGCGTCGTTGGGGTCGGTGAGCACATCGCGCACGAAACTCTGGTCGATCTTGAGCTCGTCCAGCGGCAGCCGCTTGAGGTAGGCCAGCGAGGAATAGCCGGTCCCGAAATCATCGAGCGAAAAACCGACGCCGTAGGCGCGCAGCTGGGCCATCTTGGCGATGGTGTCTTCCACGTCCTGCAGCAGCAGGCCCTCGGTCAGCTCCAGCTTGAGGCGCCGGCCGTCCGCGCCCGTGCTGGCCAGCGCCGCCAGGACCTGGGCGACGAAGCCGCTCTGGTGGAACTGGCGCGGGCTGACGTTCACGGCCAGGCCCAGCGTTGCCAGGCCGGGCTGGTGGGCCCACTGGGCGAGCCGCTCGCAGGCGGTGTGCAGCACCCATTCCCCCAGCGGCAGGATGAGTCCGCAGTCCTCGGCCAGTGGAATGAACTCGGCCGGAGAGACGAAGCCCTTGAGCGGATGGCGCCAGCGCAGCAGCGCCTCGGCGCCGGTGATGCGGCCCTGCACCACCTGCGGCTGGTAGAACAACTCGAACTGTCCCTGGGCCAGGCCCGCCCGCATGTCGGACTCCAGCGCCGCGCGGGCCTCCACCAGCGCCTGCATCTGCGGATCGTAGAACTGCAGGGTGTTGCGGCCCGCGGCCTTGGCCTGGTACATGGCCAGCTCGCCGCGCTTGAGCAGCTCTTCGGCCGACTCGCGCTGGCCCTGGAAGATGGCGATGCCCATGCTGAGCGTGCTGTGGTGCGCCTCGCCGTCGAGCACGAAAGGCTCGCGCAGCGCCGCCAAGATGCGCTGGCCCGCCTCTTCCGCCCGCGCGCCGGCTTCCTGCGGGGTGTCGTCCAGATCCTCCAGCACCACCACGAACTCGTCGCCGCCATGGCGGGCGACGGTGTCCTGGCCCTGCAGGCAGCCGCGCAGGCGCAGCGCCACCTCGCGCAGCAAGGCATCGCCGCGGTCCAGCCCGCGGGTCTCGTTCAGGGTCTTGAAGTTGTCCAGGTCCAGCATCAGCACCGCGCCGCAGCGCTGGCGCCGGGCGCTCACGGCCAGGGCTTGCTGCAGCCGGTCGAGCAGCAGGCGGCGGTTGGGCAGCCGGGTGAGCGGGTCGTAGTACGCCAGGGAATGGATTTCCTGCTCCGCGGCCTTGCGCTGGCTCAGGTCCACCATGGTCACCAGGTGGTCCTCGCCGAGCATCACGCCCGAGACCTCCACGGTGCGGATCTGTCCATCGCGCCCGGTGAGCATGTATTCGCCGGGGGCGATGGAGCCGTCGCCTTCCTGCGCGGCCGTGCGGGCGCGCTGCCACTCGCCTCGCGCGACGGCACGGCGGTCCGGGTCCGGGAAGGCCAGGCGCCACCAGCTGTCGGCATTGGGCGCGACGTCTTCACCGTAGCCGCAGATCTGCAGGTAGCGTTCGTTGCGGAAGCTGATGGTGCCGTCTTTCTGAACGAGGCACACCCCCACCGGCATGCGCAGCAGGATGCCGCGCAGGCGTTGCTCGCTGGTGCGCAGGGCCTCCGCCATCTCCTTGCGTGCCGTGATGTCCTGCACCACCGCGATGTGGAACTCGGAGCCACCGCCCGGCATGCGCATGGGCGACACCGTGAGCTCTGCCCAGACGACATGGCCGTCGCGGTGCAGATAGCGCTTTTCCATGTGGAACTCGGGAATCTCGCCGCTCGCCAGGCGCCGTGTGAGGTCGAGATCGGCCCCCAGGTCGTCGGGATGCGTCAGATCCTGAAAGCGCATGCGCTGCAGTTCCTCGACGCTGTAGCCCATCAGCTGGCTGAATTTCTCGTTGACGCGCACCAGCTGGCCCGTGTCGGTCCGGGTCTGTGCCACGCCGACGGCGGCCTGCCGGAACACGGTGCGAAAGCGCTCCTCGCTGTCCTGCAGCGCGCCGCCCGCCACGCGGACGTCGTTCAGGGCCTGGGCCCGGCGCAGCACCAACAGCGTCACCAGGGCGGTGAGCAGTGCCGTCACCACCAGCCCGCCCAGCGCCAGCAACCAGGGCAGCTGGCGCTCGGAGGACGAAAGAAAGTCCGACAGCGGCTGGAAGCTCAGGCGCCAGCGGCGGCCGCCGGCGTCGATCTCGCTGTCCAGGCGCGCGGACGAATACACCGTGCCGGTGTCGCGCGGCAGCAGCGTGCTCGGCGTGGCCGCGGGGGCGTCGACGGAACCCAGATCCTCCAGGCTCAGGGCCACGCCCTTGAGATAGCCTTCTTCGCGCAGCGAGCCGACCATGTCGTGGGCGCGGATGGTCGCCCCCACCGCGCCGATGAAGCGCGGCGCGCCGCCGGGCGTGTCGATGAACACCGGAACGCGGATATTGAACCCCGTACGGTGCTCCCGCTCCTGCACCAAGTCGAAGGGTGCGGACATGGCGATCCGGCGCGTGTCCCGGGCGCGCTGCAGCGACTCCAGATTGGCGGGCTGCGAAACGATATCCAGGCCCAGCACCCCGTCGTTGCCGGTACGGGGCCAGAGATAGTCCACCACGTAATGCTCGGGCCGGTCGCCAGCCGGGTGGATCGCGAAGTCAGGGTACAGCCGGCCGTCTGCCGAGGCATCGGTGCGCGCCCGCGCCTCGAAGGCGGCCTTGGCCGACGCGGGCACATAGCGTGTGAACGCCACGTTGCGCACGCTGCCGCGGTAGCGGGTCAGGTCGAGGTCACGCGCCACGCGCTCGAAATCGCGCCGGTTCAGGTCCGGATTGATGGTGAAGAGGTTGGCCAGGCCCGTCAGCAGCTCGGTATGGGCGCCGAGCCGCAGCTGCAGCGCATCGGAGAAGGACCGCGCCTCCTGCGTGAACCGCACCTGCGCCATGGCGGAGACGGAAGTGGACTGCTGATGCCACAGCGCATAGGTGGCGGCCAGGCCCGCCAGCGCAACGATCACGCCCGGCATCCAGTGCCAGAACGATGGGCGCGGCGTAGAAGAAACCGTCATTGCGGGGAGTCAGGCCTTGGCGAGAACCAGCGCCTTACCTACCACGCGGGGCACCGGGAATTCAAAGAAGGGTCCAAGGATAGCGGCAATTGCAGAAGGGCCAGGGCAAATACCGCTGCCTGGAAAGAAAAAGAAAACAATGGAACTGCAGACCGCGATTAGCGTTGCCTTCTTGCTATTGGAATGAGAGCAGTGCCAGCCAGCGTGCTCACAGCCCCTGGGCCGGCAGCACGCGGAGTACCCGCCGCAAGCGGCGAAGACGGCGCGCCCGCCGCGGATGGGCCATCGTCACATGCCCGTCGGATGGTGATCGCTCCAGCCCCTGGATGACCCACGGAGCCCTTCCTGCCACACTCTGCGCCAGACCGACCCAGCTCAGATACGGAGGTAAGAGACGGTGACGGCGCGCAATCTGCTTTTCATGGCCCTGCCGCCGCCAGCCGTGCGCGAGGCGCTGCTGAAGCAGGTGCGCCTGAACCGGTGGGATCACCGGCTGGGCGGCGCGATGTTCCCCGCCTGCAACTGGCACCAGTCCCTCTCCGGCCTACATAGCGCCACACCGGAGATGCGTTCGCGCATGCTCCGCGCCGGAGCGAAGGTGGCTGCGCACGCCTGCACACTGCTGCTTGACGGGATGACCAGTGAGGCGCACGGCAGCAGGTGGTACTGGACCTTTCGGGCCCGGACCCCGCCGCCGGGGTTCGGTCCGCTGCTGGCCTCCGTTGCTGCGGCCCTGGCCGCTGAGGGCATCGAGACCCTCTCGGGCCATACCCCGCACGTGACGCTGAGCTACTGGGCGCCAGAACCGCTCGGCACATGGCGGATGGAGCCCATTCCCTGGACGCTGACCGAGCTTCGGCTGGTGGTGAGCGGCGGCCATCCCTATACCTACAAGACACTGGGCCAATGGCCGTTGCTGCCTGCGCGGGACGATCAACCGCCAGCGCAGGCGACACTCTTCTAGGCGCGCAACCCGTTCAAAGGCCTGAAGCAGCGCCTCAGGCGGCCGGGGCCTGACCCGCCCCCACCCAGGCCACCAGCGGGCGCAGCACGCGCGGACGCCACGACAGCGTGAAGGCGATGCCGAGCGCGGCACCCGCCAACGTCATGAACCACACCAGCGACGCCATGGAGGCGTGGTCGACCGCCAGGCACAGCAGCAGCGACGTGAACAGTCCCAGACCGCCCAGCCAGCGCAGTTGCACGACCGTGCGCCGCGGCAAAGGATCGGTGCCGCGTGCCTGTTCCCAGTGCACGTCCATCGACAGCGCCAGCCAGCCCATGGCGGCGATGTTGGCCGCCACGGCGGCAGCGAGCAGCAAGGTGTCAGGCACGGGCAGTCTCCACGGAACGGCGGGCGGGATCAACGGCACGCCCGGGAGCGGCGGGCGCGCGCTGGGAGCGCCGGCGGAGCGTGCGCGCCGCCAGCACGGCAACGGCGGCGCTGGCCAGGATGGCCAGGTCTACACCGGCCACCGGCCAGTACCCGTCACCAACGGTGCGCAGCAAATGGTCGCCCGTGGTCGCCCAGTTGAGCAGCACCGCCGCAACGGCGAGCACAGCCACGGCCCAGCATTGCTCGGCCCAGGCCGGCGCCATGCGCGCCTGGGCCACGGGCGCGGTGCGCCAGATGCCGTGCAGGAAAGCCAGCACCCAGGCACCCCAGAAAACATACTTTTCCCAATCGCCGCGGGCGGGCAGGTCCAGCGGCAGGAGCCGGTTGCCGATCAACATGGCGAAGGTGGCGATCAGCATGCCCGTCACCGTGGACACGGCGAAGGCGTCCACCCAGCGCGAGCCGCTCACGCCCTGCTTGGCGTGTTGCTTCTTGCGCTTTTCGACGAAGAAGATGAAGCCGGTGGCGATGCACACGCAGCCCGCCAGCCCGCCCAGCACATACAGCCAGCGCAAGAGCCAGTGGCGGAAGTGCTGCAGGTGCAGCCCCGTGAGGAAGGTGTTGACGCTGGCCACGGCCGTCTGCGGCGGGTCTTCGCGCAGCACCTCCCCGGTGGACGCCTTGAAGTGGATGCCGTTGCCCACCAGGGCGATGCGGTCCGTGCCGGCGCGGTACACGCTCACATAGCTGTTGGCATCGCCCACGTGCTGTACGTTCAGGAAACCCACGTCACCGGCCATGCCCTGCGCGGCCCAGCGGCGCTGGGCCTCGGCCACCATCGCGTCTACGGAAGCGAGCGGGCCTGCCACGCCCGCGCGGTCGTGCGGCAGGCCGGTCTCGGCCGCCTCGTGCTTTTCATGCAGTTCGTGCAGCGGATGCAGTTGGGTGTGCGTGACGGGGAAGTAGACACCGCCGAAGATCACCAGCCCCGAGAAGGCGAAGATGAAGTGGAACGGCAGCGCCACCACACCTGTCAGGTTGTGCAGGTCGAGCGCGCTGCGCTGCGTGTGCTTCTTCGGCCGAAAGGTGAACAGCTCACGGAAGATCTTGCGGTGCATGACCACGCCGCTGACCAGAGCCACCAGCATGATGAGCGCGGCGAAACCCACGATCCACATGCCCAGGTCCTTCCAGTGGAAGTTCAGGCTGTAGTGCATGGGGTAGAAGAACTGGCTGCCGATCTTCAGGTGGTCGTCCGGCAGCGACTGGCCGTTGCGCGGGTCGATGGTGCGGTTGCCCCAGACGCTGTCTTCAGGGTCTTTCGCGTTGGGCAGCTCGTAGCTCGAGAACAGGCCCAGCACCGGGTCGCGGTGGGTGGTGTAGGCGCCCCAGCTCTTCGTCACCGGGAAGATCTCGGCCATCGGGCCGTTGACGCGGCCCTTGGCCAGCTCGATGGCCTGCGGGCTGGGCTTCATGTCTTCGAACACCGGCTTGAGCACCCGGTCGAACGACGGCATGGGCTGCGGCTCGAAGCGGCTGGCCGGAATCGCCCAGCGATCGATCTCGCGGTCGAACACCGACAGCGAACCGAAGAAGAACACCACCATGAGCACGAAGCCCAGCACCAGGCCGAACCAGGTGTGGAGCCAGGCCATGGACAGCCGGAAATTCTGGAACACGGGACGGGACTCCTTGAGGGGCAGCGGCGGCAGGAAGACGGGAAATGCAGGACGGGGTTCGGCGCAGCGGCGCTTTCGGTGCAGCGGCTAGACCAGGGCCTGCTGCACCAGCCAGGCCGCGCCGGTCATGAACGCGCCGCCGCCTGCCAGCACCAGCCAGACCCGGCCCACCCTCTCCGCGCAGAAGGCCCACAGGAACGCCACCAGGAAGATGAGGAAGCCCAGGATGTAGCCCAGCGCCTCGGCGTCGTGGAATTCCATCTGCGCTGCAAAGCCCACCCCCACCAGCAGCGCGATGAACCCCCAGGTGAACACATAGCCGCCCAGGACGCCCGCGCCAATGCGGGAGACGATGTTCAACGGGGTGACTGGAGGGGTGGCCATGGCTTCAGAAACGGGAGTGATTCGCAATTATGCCCTCCGTTGCGGCCATTTCTGGTTTGCCCCTGTGCGCAGAACCTGTTCAAGGTCTTTTCGGGATCGGGTTGCGTTGGAGCCCGGCAAGAGGCTTGCACGACCGGTTCCCAGAGGGCCTGCCCCGCAGACCTCTCTGGGGTTTTGGGACATGCCGCACGGGTGCTGGCGATATGCTGGTGTTCCGCTCCGCCCCAGCACTTGGCATTCCCTCCTGAACCCGTCCCATGCGCGTCCGCTCCCGCCCTCTCATCGTGCTAGCAGCCGCAGCGCTGCTGGGAGCGGTCACCCTGGCCGCGTGGGTCTTTGCCCGCTTGCATTCCGCCCACGAGCAGGTGGCCCAGTTGCAGCAGGAGGTGAGCTCCCGTACCGAGCAATTGCTGGGTTACACGCGCTACACCAGCTACCTCACGGTGGGCCAGCAGTCGCTGGCCGAGCAGATGAAGCTGCTCACGGCCACGGTGGTGCGGGAGGAAGGCGCCACGCAGATCGTCGAGAAGTCGGTCCTGGGCTTGGCGTCCACCGGTGTGGTCGCCATCTGGTACACGGCCGAGTACGCCTTCGGCTACGACCTGCGGCCGGGGCAGTACGAGCTGCGCCCCACCGCCCAGGGCTTGGAAGTGCACCTGGCGCGCCCGGCCCTGGTGGCGACGCCGGCCATCAGCCAGTTGCGGCACCGCGTGCTGAGCGGCGGCCTGCTGACGGACGACAAGGGCGCCGTCATCCGCCTGCAGCAGGAAGCGGCACGGCGGGCCGAAACCCAGGGCCGCGCCCTGGCCGCCGATCCGGCCGTGCTCGCCCTGTGCGAGAAAAGCCTGACCAGCTTCCTTGCCGACTTCCTGGCACGCCAGCCCGGCGTGCGGGCGGTGCCGCGCATCACGGTGGTGTACCGCTGAGAACCTGGTCACGCCCCCGCGATGCGGCAGCGATAGCCGAGCGATTGCGAGGATGGGAAACGCGGCAGACCTCGCCAGGCAGAGCGATGCAGCGCGCGTAGCTTGTTCAGCACAGCCCCAAGTCCCGGCGGGCGTTGCGCCAAGCATGCGGCCGGTACCGGGATTGCGGGTGGTCACGCCCGCGACGTCATCCAAGGCCTTGCACCAATGTGGGGCTCTGCCGCGGCGCGGAGCATCGCCCTGCGCGGGACCGTACCATCGGCGCCCAAGGAGTGAGCCCCGTGTTGTTCCGGTTTTTTGAAAAGCGCGTCCCCCCCTACCCCGCCGACGAACCCACCCTGCCGCCGAAGGCCTTCATGCCCTTCGTCTGGGCGGGCACGCAAGGCTTGCGCGGCTATGTGCTGGGAATGGCCGGTCTGTCGGCCGCCATCGCGGTGTACGAAGCGCTGCTGTTCGCGGTGCTCGGGCGCGTGGTGGACTGGATCTCGCAGGGGCCTCCGGCGCAGTTCTGGGCCGAGCGCAGCGGCATCCTGACCTGGATCGCCGGCATGCTGGTCGCCAGCATCGTGCTGGTGGCCGTGCAGACCAGCGTGAAGCACCAGACGCTGGCCATCAATTTCCCCTTGCGCCTGCGCTGGAACTTCCACCGCCTGATGCTGGGCCAGAGCATGGCCTTCTATGCCGACGAGTTCGCCGGGCGCATCACCACCAAGATCATGCAGACGGCACTGGCCGTGCGCGACATGATCTTCACCACCACCGACGTGGTGATCGGCATGGGCGTGTACCTGGTCACCATCCTCGTGCTGGCGGCGGGCTTCGACGTGCGCCTGCTGGTGCCTTTCCTCATCTGGATCCTGTGCTACGCGGCGGCCTGCTGGTACTTTGTGCCGCGCCTGGGCAAGGTCGGCAAGGCGCAAGCCGATGCACGCTCGGTGATGACCGGGCGCATCACCGACGCCTACACCAACATCGCCACCGTCAAGCTGTTCTCCCACACGCACCGCGAGGCCGAGTTCGCGCGCTCTGCCATGGATGCGTTCAAGCTCACCGGCTATGCGCAGATGCGGCTCGTGAGCCTGTTCGAGATCGTCAACCACACCCTGGTCGTCGGCATGATTTTGGGCGCCTGCGGCTCCGCGCTGTGGCTGTGGTCGCAGGGCCAGGTCGGCGCGGGCGCCGTGGCCGCCGTCACCGCCATGGCGCTGCGGGTGTCGGGCCACGCGCACTGGGTGATGTGGGAGATGACCACGCTGTTCGAGAGCGTGGGCACCATCCAGGACGGCATCAACACCCTGACCAAGCAGCGCACGGTGGTGGACGCGGCCGATGCCCGCCCGCTGACCGTGCCACGCGGCGAGGTGCGCTTCGAACACGTCACCTTCGGGTACCAGGGCGGCAAGCCGGTGATCGACGACCTGAACCTGGTGATCCGCCCGGGCGAGAAGATCGGCCTCATCGGCCGCTCCGGCGCAGGCAAGTCCACGCTGGTCAACCTGCTGCTGCGCTTCCACGATGTGCCCGCGGGCCGCATCCTGATCGACGGCCAGGACATCGCCCACGTCACGCAGGACAGCCTGCGCCAGCACATCGGCATGGTCACGCAGGACACCTCCCTGCTGCACCGCTCCATGCGCGACAACATCCTGTACGGCCGGCCCGATGCGAGCGAGGACGATCTGCACGCCGCCGCCCGCCGGGCCGAGGCGTCGGACTTCATCGCCACGCTCACCGACCTGCAGGGCCGCACGGGCTACGACGCCCACGTGGGCGAGCGCGGCGTCAAGCTTTCCGGCGGCCAGCGCCAGCGCGTGGCCATTGCCCGCGTGATGCTGAAAGACGCGCCCATCCTGCTGCTGGACGAGGCGACCAGCGCGCTGGACTCCGAGGTGGAGGCCGCCATCCAGCAAAGCCTGGACACGCTGATGCAAGGCAAGACCGTGATCGCCATCGCGCACCGCCTGTCCACCATCGCGGCCATGGACCGGCTCATCGTGCTGGATGCCGGCCGCATCATCGAGGAAGGCACGCACGCGCAGCTGCTGGCCCACGGCGGTGTGTACGCGCGGCTGTGGGGCCACCAGAGCGGCGGCTTCCTGGGCGAGACCGCGGAAGACTGAGCAGCGCGGCGGCCGGCCCGCACAGGTCGACCGCGGGCCCGCAGGCCGTCCACTGCGCTATGCATACGCTAGCAGGCTGCGCTTTCCACGCCTGCAACTGCGGCCCGTTTCAATCGGAAACCGTTTGCTACGGCGGGCGGGTTGCTCTCATTATTGATATGCGTAAGCGGCGCAGCGTATCCGCCGCTCTGGCGCTTGCGCGCCGGCGCAGAGGTAGGACAAGGCCGCACGATGCGGGCCGGATCGCGGTTTTTACACGCTCGGCACCTAAACTTCGCGCTCCGGTTACCCCTCCAACCTACCCATGTCCAGCCTGCCTATCGAGCCTCCCGAGATGCCGCCCTTCCTGCGGGGCGGCAGCATCATGGGAGGCCTGATCGCCGAGGTCGACTGGGCCGCCACGGCACTGGGCCCGCTGGAACAGTGGGGCCCATCACTGCGTGCCACCGTCGCGCTCATGCTGCGCGCCGATGTCCCCATGGCACTGCTGTGGGGCCGCACCGGCGTCATGCTCTACAACGACCCGTACATCGACATCGCCCACCAGCGGCACCCGGTGTGCCTGGGCGTCTCGGTCTTCGACGCGTGGCCCGAGGTGGCGGGCTTCAACCAACGCGTGATCGAACACTGCCTAGCCGGCCACACCCTGCGCTACACCGACCAGGAGTTCACCTTCCTGCGCCGCGGCACGCCCGAGCAGGTGTGGCTGGACCTGAACTATTCCCCCGTTCCCGATGAGGACGGCGAACCGGCAGGGGTGCTGGTGCTCCTCACCGAAACCACCGAACGCGTGCGAGCCGACCAGCAGGCGCAGAACGAGCGCGAACGCCTGCGCCACATGTTCGCGCAGGCACCGGGCTTCATGTGCCTGCTCTCCGGGCCCGAGCACGTGTTCGCGCAGGCCAACACCGCCTACATCCAGCTCGTGGGCGGCCGTGATGTGATCGGCCAGCGGGTGCGCGACGCGCTGCCCGAGCTGGCCGGCCAGGGCTTCCTGGAGGCGCTGGACACGGTCTACACCACCGGCGCGCCAATCCACGGCGAAGGCCGCCCCGCCCTGCTGCAGCGCGAACCCGGCGGGCCGCTGGAAACGCGGTACGTGGACTTCGTGTTCCAGCCCATGCGCAACGACGACGGCTCGGTGGTGGGCATCTTCGTGCAGGGCTCCGACGTCACCGAGCGCCACAGCGCGCAGGAGGGCTTGCGCCTGAGCGAAACGCGGCTGCGCAGCCTGGTGCAGGCGATGCCGCACCCGGTCTGGAACGCTGGCGCCGATGGCCAGGTGTTCTGGGTCAACGACCGCATGGCCCAGGCGACGGGTCTGGCGGCCGAGCAGCTGCTGGGCGAAGACTGGGCCGCCATCGTCCACCCGGACGACCTGCCCGCCGTGCAAGAGAGCTGGGCCCAGTCCCGCGCCCACGGAACAACGCAGGAAATCGAATGGCGCATGCGCTGCGCCGACGGCAGCTACCGCTGGCACCTGGCGCGCTCGGTGCCGGTGCGGGGGGAAGACGGCCAGGTGCTGAACTGGGTTGGCACCCACACCGACATCGACGACCAGAAGTCTGCCGCGCACATGCTCGGCAACCTGAATCAGCTGCTGGAGCAGCAGCTGGCCGAGCGCACCGCCGACCGCGACCGCATGTGGCAGCTGTCCACCGACGTGATGGTGGTCACCGACCTGGGCGGCCACGTGCTGTCGGCCAACCCGGCCTTCACCCGGGTGCTGGGCTGGACCTCCTGCGAACTGCTCGGCCGCGAGCTGTGCTCCCTCCAACACCCTGACGACGCCCAGCGCAGCCTCGAGCTGTGGAACGCGCCCAACCCCTGCCCCACCACGCTGCGCTGGGAAAGCCGCTACCGCCACAGCGATGGCAGCTACCGCACGCTGGAATGGGTGGCCGTGCGCGATGCCCACTACATGCACGGCGTGGGCCGTGACGTGACGGCCGACCGTGCCGCGGCAGCCACGCTGCGCCGCACCGAGGCGGCGCTGTACCAGGCGCAGAAGATGGAAACGGTGGGCCAGCTCACCGGTGGCGTGGCACACGACTTCAACAACCTGCTGCAGGTCATCTCCGGCAATCTGCAACTGCTGTCGCGGGTGGCGAAGCTCGACGATCGCTCCAGCAAGTTCGTGTCGAACGCGCTGTCGGGTGTGCAGCGCGGGGCCAAGCTGGCCAGCCAGCTGCTCGCCTTCGCCCGCCGCCAGCCGCTGGAGCCGCGCGCCGTCCACCTGGGCCGTTTCATTGCCGGCATGGAAGAAATGCTGGGCCGCACCCTGGGCGAGGCGGTGGAGATTTCGACCGCCAGCGACCCCGATCTGTGGCACTGCGCCGTCGATCCCGCCCAGGCCGAAAACGCCGTGCTCAACTTGGTGCTGAACGCGCGCGACGCCATGCCCCAGGGCATGGGCCGCATCACACTCACGGCCGCCAACGCACACCTGGACGAGGCGACCGTGCGCGCGCACCCGGAGCTGCAGGCCGGCCCCTATGTGATGCTGTCCGTGGAAGACAACGGCAGCGGCATGGCGCCCGACGTGCTCGCCAAGGTGTTCGAACCCTTCTTCTCCACCAAGCCAGACGGCAAGGGCACGGGCCTGGGCCTGTCCATGGTCTACGGCTTCGTGGCGCAGTCGGGCGGCCACATCGCCATCGACAGCGTGGAGGGCCAGGGCACGACCGTGCGCCTGTACCTGCCATGCACCGACGCACCGCCCGAGGAACCGGCCCCGCTGCCCGTGCCCGACGACACGCTGGGCACCGGCACCATCCTGGTGGCCGAAGACGACGAGGCCGTGCGCCAGGCCGTGGTGGAGATGCTGTCGCACATGGGCTACCGCGTGCTGCAGGCCCGCGACGCGGCCTCGGCGCTGGCCATCGTGGAGGCCGGCGAGTCCATCGACCTGCTGTTCACCGATGTGGTCATGCCCGGACCGCTGCGCAGCCCCGAACTCGCCCGCCGCGCCCGCGAACGGCTTCCCGGCCTGGCCGTGTTGTTCACCTCGGGCTACACCCGCCAGGCCATCGAACACGACGGCCGGCTGGATGCGGGGGTAGAGCTGCTCAGCAAGCCCTACACCGAAGAGGCCCTGCGCCAGCGAATCCGCGCCGTGCTCGCCCAGCACCGCGCGATGCCGCCGCAATCGGCCTGACGGCAGGGCCGCCGGCGCCCGTGCCGGCCCAGCGCTGCACAGGCGCGCTGGCCGTTACTTCAGCTTGCCGGTGGACAGATCCATGATCATGCGCGTGGCCAGGTAGAGGCGCGGAACGATGGTGTTGATCTGCACGTACTCCGCATCGTTGGAGTGCGCGCCATAGCCCGACAGGCCCATGCCCTCCACCACGGCCCCTCGGGTCTTCAGCGCCGCAAAGGCGGCGTCTGTGCCGCCCCCCGTGGCTTTTTCCACCACGTTCAGCGGCATGCCCAGCTCCTGGTAGATCGTCTTGCCGTAGCCGGCGATGCGGCGGGAGGCATCTGTCGCTTCCAGCGGCGGGCGGCGCACTTCAAACTTCAGGCTCACCTTGGCGCCGGGCACCACGGTGGTCTTGATCTTTTCCTGCAGCGTCTTCTCCAGGCCATCGAAGTCGGCGACCTTGAGCGCGCGCGCGTCGGCCTGGGCCGTGGCCTCGGCGGGGATCACGTTGCGGTTGGTGCCGGCCTTGGAGACCGTCCAGTTCAGCTTGAGGCCCTGATCGGACTTGGACAGGTCCTTCATCTGCAGCAGCTGGTGCGACAGCTCGTACAGCGCATTCACGCCGTCTTCCGGCTTGGCGCCCGCGTGCGACGACTTGCCCTGGACCGTGAGGTAGGCCGAGCCGATCCCGCTGGTGGCCAGGCGCAGCGTGCCATCGGTGCCGCCGCCCTCGAAGGAAAACACGGCATCCTGGTCGGCCGCCACGCGGGTGATGGTGCTGCGCCAGCCGGGCGAGCTGATTTCCTCGTCACCGTTGATGAGCACCGTGAGCGTGCCGTAGTCCTTGAACTTCAGCTGCTGCAGCATGGCCACGGTGTGCAGGATCAAAGCAACGCCCTGCTTGTCGTCGGCAATGCCCAGCCCGTAGGCCTTGTCGCCGTCAATGCGAAACGGCTGGTCCTTCAGCATGCCCTTGAGATAGACCGTGTCCATATGGGCGATCAGCATGATCTTCTTGCTGCCCGTGCCCTTGAACACGGCCTGTACGGCCGGGCCCACCTTCTCGGGCGTGTCGTCCAGCTTGTAGATATCTGAGGTCTGCAGCACCTCGGCCGTGCCGCCCAGTTGCTTGAGCTGGCTGGCGATGCGCTCGGCGATCTGGTTCAGGCCCTCGATGTCCTTGCTGCCCGATTCGATATGCACCAGGTCGCGCAAGGTGTCCAGCAGCGGCTGCTGCTGCTTCTGGGCCAGGGCGTGCACGTCGGCAACCGGGGCCGACTGCGCCATGCCGGCCAGCAGAGCAAGCGCCAGCGAGGCCACCAGCGGGCGGACGAACGAAGGGACGGAAGAGGTGGTGTGCATGGGCGGCGGTCCTTTGGAGGGGGAAAAGCGTTGAGTATGGCTAGCTGCAACCACCGTTGCAGGCAGGCGAGCCATTCGCAATATCCATGCCAAAAACGACCCTAACCCCCGCTACACAAGCGCAAGCAGCTACACATTCGATAGCAACCACGGTCACCCAGGTGTCAAACCAGTGCGAGCGGACACAGCAGCGGATGTACCCCGCCCTGCACCCTGCTACGCCGCTCAACGCGTCCCACGCCCCACGTCGGAAAACGCTGACGCCGCCGCAGGCCCACGGACTGCCAACCATCCAGGGGCGCCCTCGAACAATGCACCCATCCGTTTGAATTGGTTCACACGGTGGAATTCACAACGAGTCACAACGAACAAAGGAACTCACCATGTCGATCTCCCTGCTGCTGCTCATCATCCTGATCCTGATCCTGATCGGCGTGCTGCCCACCTGGGGCCACAGCCGCTCGTGGGGCTACGGTCCCAGCGGCGGTATCGGCTTGGTGGTGGTGATCCTGCTGATCCTGCTGCTCATGGGACGGATCTGACCCTGACCAGGCGGCGCCACGGCGCTCGCCCGGTCCGATGCACCCAAGCAAAACGGCGCCATCGGCGCCGTTTTTGCGTGCGGGGAGAGACCCGGGCTCTAGGCCATTCACAGCATTCCAGACGTGCCCGGTTCAGGCTACCCTGCGGGTGTGTGCGTCGGCAAAGGCGGTGGTGAACTGCGCAAACTCCTGCGCGCTGACCTCGCCATTGGCATCGCCCGGGCGGTCCATCAGCCGCATCAGCGCCTGAGAGAAATCGGTCTGCCCCTGGCTGCCCCGGGTCTGGGCCAACCCCTTCAAGAACTCCGCCTGCGTGATCGTGCCGTCCTGGTTGGCGTCGAAGCCGGCGGTCAGCGTGGCCTTCTCCTCCTCGGACGCGCCGAAGCCGGCCAGCAGCTTCTGGAAGTCTTCCTTGGACACCGCGGCGGCGTTGGCGTCCCATGCGGCGCCACCCTCGGTGCGGGCCGCTCCGACAAACGGCGTCTTGGTCAGCGAGCCCTGCAGCGGGCGCGACGCCACGGCGATGCCCCGGTCCGCAAAACCGGCGATGGTGGCCGCATCCTTGCTGAGGCTGAGCACCGCGGACGGGCCGGCCTCGGCGGCATCACCCGCACCGCGCGCACTGGCAGACGGGGATTTGGCGTTGCCCGAGGACACGTTGTTGAAGACGGTCGAGGCCAGCGTCAGCAGGCCGGAAACGAGAGGGGTCATGGCGGCAGCACTCCTGCATCGGAGCAACCCCACGGCCGCCTGCACCACGCAGGCACGGACCCGGCTCGCCCCGTCGCCAAGGGTAGTGGGAGCCTTCAGCGCGCAGTGGCCGGAAAAGCCGCCGCTTCACCCGGCTGATCCACAGACCGGTGCTCGGTCGCCTATCGCAAAGCGGCGTGGGCAGCGAACGACCGGGCGGAGCCGCTGTGCCGCCCGTTCACGCCAACCGATCAGGCCGCCACATCCAGCGCCTGGGCTGCCACCAAGGTCACCCGGGGCCCGAAGCTGGAGATGTTGGGCAGCGTGGCGTTGTGGTGCGCAATCACCTGCTGCGGCGTGATGGCCGCATTGCCGGCCGAGGTGTGGGCATCCGCCACCAGAGTGACCGGGTAGCCCAACGCCAGCGCCTTGCGCACGGTGGTGTCCACGCAGAACTCGGTGTGCATGCCGCACACCACCAACTGGGTCACTCCGTTCGCCAGCAGCTGGTCTTGCAGGTCGGTGCGCAGAAAGGAGTCCGGCGTGGTCTTGCGCACGCGCAGATCGGAGGCTTCGATCTGCAGCCCCTGGGCCAGCTGCCAGTCCGCCGAACCGTGCTCCAGATAGCCCTGTTGCTCCGACTCATGCTGGATGAAGACGACCGGCCGCCCCGCAGCCCGTGCCTTGGCCGTCACCCCATTGATGCGCTCGATGGTGCCAGCGCAGTCGTGCGCGGTATCCGGGCCTTGGCACAGGCCCTGCTGCATGTCGATCACGAGGATGGCCGTGTTGCCCGCCGTGGGGGCGTCAGCCGCGGGAGTGGGAGGTATGGTCGTCGAAGTCATGGAAGGCATTGCACCATGAAACCCGCCATCCTCTAGCGCGCCCCACCCGCGGTGGCCTCAACGCTCCACCGGCAGCGCCGCAGCAGCATGTGGTGCCTCACCTGCCGGCGCACCGCCCTGCCCCCGCCGGCGCACGAACTGGTAGGCCACGGCCAGCAGCACGAACCACAGCGGCGTGACGATCAGCGCCTGCCGCGTGTCGGCCTCCAGCGCCAGCAGGCCCAGGATGAAGGCGAAGAACGCCAGGCACGCACCGCACATGAACACGCCGCCCGGCATCTTGTACTGGGACGCCGCATGCAGCGCCGCGCGCTGGCGGCGGTAGCTGATGTACGACAGCAGGATCAGCGACCACACGAACATGAAGAGGATGGCGGACACGGTGGTCACCAGCGTGAACGCCTCGACCAGATCCGGCACCACCCACATCAGGAAGGCGCCCGCCAGCAGGCAGATGCACGAGAACAGCAACCCGCGCGACGGCACGCTGCTCGCCGACAGGCGGCCGAACGACTTCGGCGCATCGCCCTTGAGCGCCAGCCCAAACAGCATGCGGCTGGTGGAAAACACCCCGCTGTTAGCCGACGAGGCGGCCGACGTCAGCACCACGAAATTGATCACACCCGCAGCCGCCGGCAGGCCGGCCAGCACGAACAGCTCGACGAACGGGCTCTTGCCCGGCACCACATCACGCCACGGCGTGACGGCCATGATGGCGATCAGCGCCAGCACGTAGAACACGATGATGCGCACGGGGATGGAGTTGATCGCGCGCGGCAGCGTGCGCTCCGGGTCTTTCGCTTCGGCAGCCGTGGTGCCCACCAGCTCGATGCCCACGAAGGCGAACACCGCGATCTGGAACCCCGCGAAGAAGCCCATCACGCCATGCGGGAACATGCCGCCGTCGTTCCACAGATTGGCCAGGCTGGCCGTGCGGCCCGCAGGCGACTGGAACGCCATGCCCACCATGTACAGGCCGGTGCCCACCAGCGCCACGATGGCCACGATCTTGATCATGGCGAACCAGAACTCGATCTCGCCAAACAGCTTCACTGTCAACAGATTGAGCGACAGCAGCAGCCCCACGCAGCCAAGCGCCGGCGCCCACTGCGGCAAGGTGGGAAACCAGAACTGCGTATAGGCCGATATCGCGATCACATCGGCAATGCCGGTGACGATCCAGCAGAACCAGTACGTCCACCCCGTGAAGAACCCCGCCCACGGCCCCAGCAGATCGGCCGAGAAATCGATGAACGACTTGTATTGCAGGTTGGACAGCAGCAGCTCGCCCATGGCCCGCATCACGAAGAACAGCATCACGCCGATGATCGCGTAGACAAAAACGATGGACGGCCCCGCCAAGCTGATGGTCTTGCCCGAACCCATGAACAGGCCCGTGCCGATGGCCCCGCCGATGGCGATGAGCTGGATATGGCGGTTGGTGAGATTGCGCTGCAGGTCGTCGTGTGAAGAGACGTGCGAGCCCTGGCCGGATGGCGGGGCTGTGTGGGTCATGAAAAACTCCGAGAGACGTGCACAAAGAAAACGGTGTACCGAGGATTCAACGGCACAAATGACGGACGGATCAGGAAATAAATTCCGCCATGGGGGACAGCATCATCGACGTTAGGAAAATACCGCCATCAGTTACGCAGCGCCCGGCTCCGGCGCAATTGGCTTGGCTATTGACATGAAACCTTGGGCATCCAGTTCCGTACATTCCTTCCACGTTTTTGCTCCAGACGCCCCATACGTGGGCAGTAGAAGAGGAACGAAGCCTGCCCCACGGATGGGAGCTGCAATGAACTTTGCAGTTGAACCGGTGGCCGCGGAGAGATAGAGAAAACGAATCTCACCCTCTTTAACGGTGAGAGAAGAGGCAGGATCCGCGTCGGATCGTCCAGATGGAGAAGAAGCGACTTGATAAATGCCTGGATCGATGACGGTTACGGTGTAGGTGGCCGGAGGAAGTCGGGCGATTTTTTTCTCATCGAAGTAGACGACAACCGTTGAGTCGTCATGCGGAGCCCTCAACAAGTAAACAACGGCCTTGCCTGTTGGCGGTTCCTGCAACGGAACCGGCAGTGGAAGGTCATGTGGATCGAACGGCTTCTGCGGCATGCAGGCGGAAACCGCAATGGCGAAGGCTAGGAGAACAAGTCGGCGGAGCACTTGCATTTTTATGAATGAAACCTTGTGAGAAAAGTAAGCAACGAATCCGAATCCCGCACTAGTCCAGCCCAGTTGGCAATTCGGAATCGCTATTTGAAGGTTGACGCATATGACGAAGCCATAGGAGAGATCATTTTCTGGCACTCCATCGCACCAACCACACCAGCCGTCTGCGCGATTTTCGCAGCTCTTTATTGCGTCATTCCGCTGAGACAAACGGGGCCCATTGTTGAAAAGCCGGCGGACATGCTCTCGCTCTCTACTCTTATCCCCTCATGATGTTTCTTTGCGTCACCTCTCTGAGAAACCCCCACACCGCCTGCATCCGCGCCTGGTGCTTCGCCTCTCCCGGCATGCTCATCCAGAACGAGCGCGTGAAGTTCGCCTCCTCCGGCAACACCCGCGCCAGCACGGGGTCCCGGTCTGCCAGAAACGCCGGCAGCACCGCCAGCCCGGCCCCCGCCCGCACCGCCTCGTACTGCGCCGTGATGCTGGTGCTGCGGAACGCAAACCGCTCTGGCGGGTGCAGCGCGTCCAGAAACTGCAGCTCCTTGGTGAACAGCAGATCGTCCACATAGCTCACGAAGGCGTGGTGACGCAGGTCATCCCGCGTGCGGATCAGGGGGCGGCGGGCCAGGTACTCGCGCTGGCCGTAGAGGTGCAGCGTGTAGTCGGTCAGCTTGGTGACGATGACGGAGCCGCGCGTGGGGCGCTCCAGCGAGATGACGATGTCGGCCTCGCGGCGGCTCAGGTGCAGCATGCGCGGCAGGGCCAGCAGGTCGATGGTGAGGCCGGGGTGTTTCTGCGTGAGCTGGGCCAGGTGCGGCGCGAGGATGAGCGTGCCGAAGCCTTCCGTGGCGCCCACGCGCACCACGCCGGTGGGGCCGCCGCTGGCATCGGGCACCGCGCGCTCCACGCCGAGCACGGCGGTCTCCATCGCCTCGACGGCAGGCAGCAACTGGCGGCCCGCTTCTGTCAGGCGGTGGCCTCCGGCCTCGCGGGCAAACAGGGCCGCGCCCATCTGCTTTTCCAACGCCTGGATGCGGCGCGCGACCGTGGTGTGCTCCACGCCGGCGCGGCGGGCAGCGGCGGCCAGCGTGCCGCTGCGGGAGAGTTCGAGAAAGTAGCGCAGGTTGTCCCAGTCCATGGCGTTTTCTTTCTTCTAGACGTAATCCGTTCAAGCCATCCACCGTGCAAATTTGCAAAGCCAGATTGCACACATCTCTATTGCCCCGGCAATTTCGCACGGCTAGTATGCCTTTTAGCCCTGCAAGCCTGCCGGGCCGCAGACATCCATGACCGATGCAGGAGACAAACCCATGAACGCCCCCCAATCCACCGCCGTGCTGGCGCCCACCGTCAAGCTGCTGATCGGCGGCCAGTTCGTCGAATCGAAGACCACGCAGTGGCGCAATGTGGTGAACCCCGCCACGCAGGAGGTGCTGGCCCGCGTGCCCTTCGCCACGCCCGAGGAGATCAACGCGGCCGTGGCCTCGGGCAAGGAGGCGTTCAAGACCTGGAAGAAGACGCCCATCGGCGCGCGCTCGCGCATCTTCCTCAAGTACCAGCAACTGATTCGCGAGAACATGGCCGAGCTGGCCGCCATCCTGACCGCAGAGCAGGGCAAGACCCTGCCCGACGCCGAGGGCGACGTGTTCCGGGGCCTCGAGGTGGTGGAACACGCCAGCGCCATCGGCAACCTGCAACTGGGCGAGCTGGCCAACAACGTGGCCAATGGCGTGGACACGTACACGCTGATGCAGCCGCTGGGCGTGTGCGCGGGCATCACGCCGTTCAACTTCCCGGCCATGATCCCGCTGTGGATGTTCCCCATGGCCATCGCCACGGGCAACACCTTCGTGCTCAAGCCCAGCGAGCAGGACCCGATGGTCACCATGCGCCTGTGCGAACTGGCGCTGGAAGCCGGCGTGCCCCCAGGCGTGCTGAACGTGGTGCATGGCGGCGAGGACGCGGTGAACGCCATCTGCGACCACCCCGACATCAAGGCCATCAGCTTCGTCGGATCGACCAAGGTGGGCACCCATGTTTACAACCGCGCCAGCCTGAACGGCAAACGCGTGCAATGCATGATGGGCGCGAAGAACCACGCCATCGTCATGCCCGACGCCAATAAGGAGCAGACGCTCAACGCCCTGGCGGGTGCGGCCTTCGGCGCGGCGGGCCAGCGCTGCATGGCGCTGTCGGTGGTGGTGCTGGTGGGCGAGGCACAGCAGTGGATTCCGGACCTGGTCGCCAAGGCCAAGACGCTCAAGGTGAGCGGCGGTGTGGAAAAGGGCACGGACGTGGGCCCGCTGGTGTCGTGCGCGGCCAAGGACCGCGTGGAGAGCCTGATCGAGCGCGGCATCGCCGACGGCGCCACGCTGGAGCTGGACGGCCGCAAGCCCCAGGTGGCCGGTTACGAGAAGGGCAACTTCGTCGGCCCCACGGTGTTCAGCGGCGTCAAGCCCGGCATGAGCGTGTATGAGCAGGAGATCTTCGGCCCCGTGCTGTGCCTGGGCGCGGCGGCGGATATCGACGAGGCGATCGCCTTCATCAACGACAACCCCAACGGCAACGGCACAGCCATCTTCACGCAGTCGGGCGCGGCGGCGCGCAAGTTCCAGGAAGAGATCGACGTGGGCCAGGTGGGCATCAACGTGCCGATTCCGGTGCCGGTGCCGCTGTTCTCGTTCTCGGGCTCGCGCGCCTCCAAGCTGGGCGACCTGGGCCCCTACGGCAAGCAGGTGGTGCTGTTCTACACGCAGACCAAGACGGTGACGGCGCGCTGGTTCGACGACAGCACGGTCAGCCATGGCGTGAACACGACGATCAGCTTGAAGTAACCCCCTGAGCCGCTGCGCGGCTTCCCCCTTTCTCTCGCGCTGACGCGCGGGAAGGGGGACGCAGCCAGCGCGGCGGGGCGGCCCTTGCGCGGCTGCCGCTGGCTTTGGGCCGCGCCAGTAGCGCCGGGCAGTGGTACAAGCGAAGGATGGATATTTCCAATACCCCCAAGCGATGGGTGCTGATGGCAACCGCGACCACCGCCCTGCTCTGCAACGCAAGCGTCCACGCCCAGGCCGGTGCGGCCTGCAAGCCCGACGGCACGGTGGCCGAAACCAATGCCTGCGCGGTGCAGACCTTCCAGAAGACGGACACGGACATCTCCATCCTCTACGGCGACGTGATGCGTGCCCTGTCGGCCCACGAACGGCCACAGCTGCGGCAGGAACAGGCCGCCTGGCAGCGCGAGCGGATCATGCTGTGCAAGCAGAGCACGCAGGCCACCGAATCGGCGCCCGAGTGGCCGCGTCTGTACCACGCCTGCCTGACGGCCGAGACCGAGGCCCGGCGCAAGGGCCTGATGCGCTGGCTGACGCTGGACCATCCGTCGGCCAGGCCCTGAACCGCGCACCGGCCACCCACAACAACAACGAGATGGAGACGACCCATGGACTTTGAGCTGACCGAAGAGCAACGCGCCTTTGCCGAGACCGCCCGCGACTTCGCCCGCGCCGAGCTGGCGCCGCATGCCGCCGAGTGGGATGCCGAGGGCATCTTCCCGCGCGAGGCCATCGGCAAGGCGGGCGAGCTGGGCTTTTGCGGCCTGTACGCGCCCGAGAACGCCGGCGGCCTGGCCCTGCCCCGGCTCGACGCCACGCTGGTGTTTGAGGAGATGGCGGCCATCGACCCCTCCACCACCGCCTTCATCACCATCCACAACATGGCGACGTGGATGCTGGGCACCTGGGCCACCGATGCGGTGCGTGACCACTGGGGCCCGCTGCTGACCAGCGGCGAGAAACTTGCCAGCTACTGCCTGACGGAGCCGGGCGCGGGCTCTGACGCGGCGTCGCTCAAGACGCGGGCCGAGCTGGTGGGGCGCGAATACGTCATCAACGGAGCCAAGGCCTTCATCAGCGGCGCGGGCAGCACCGACGTGCTGGTGCTCATGGCCCGCACGGGCGCGACCGATTCCGGTGCGGGCGGCATCAGCGCCTTCGCCGTGCCGGCGGATGCGCAAGGCATCCAGTACGGCAAGAAGGAAGCCAAGATGGGCTGGAACAGCCAGCCCACGCGCACCATCAGCTTCGACAACGTGCGCATCCCGGCCGACCACCTGCTGGGGCGCGAGGGCGAAGGCTTCAAGATCGCCATGAAAGGCCTGGACGGCGGGCGCATCAACATCGCCACCTGCTCGGTGGGCGCGGCCCAAGGCGCGCTGAACGCCGCCCAGCAGTACATGCAGGACCGCAAGCAGTTCGGCAAGGCCATCGCCAGCTTCCAGGCGCTGCAGTTCAAGCTGGCCGACATGGCGACCGAGCTGGTCGCCGCGCGCCAGATGGTGCGGCTGGCCGCCAGCAAGCTGGACGCCGGCGCGCGCGACGCCTCCACCTACTGCGCCATGGCCAAGCGGTTCGCTACCGATGCAGGCTTCAACGTGGTGAACGAGGCGCTGCAGCTGCACGGCGGCTACGGCTACATCCGCGAATACCCGCTGGAGCGCCTGCTGCGCGACGCCCGCGTGCACCAGATCCTGGAGGGCACGAACGAGATCATGCGTGTCATCATCGCCCGGCGCATGCTGGACGGCGACGCGCCGGAAGCCATCCGCTGAAACGAATCACTATTCTTTTGATAGCTATCTGCGCTTGATACATAAGCACTAGAGCCCGATTTCATTCAAACCCATGGCCGCCGCCCCGCTGCACACCACCGTCCTGGCCGTCCACCGCGACGCCGCGCACCAGTTCTCCAAGGAGACGGTGCCGGCCATCGTGCTGGAGGCCGGTCTGGGTGTGGCGGGCGATGCCCACCACGGCCGCACCGTGCAGCACCGCTCGCGCGCCAAGGTGGACCCGCACCAGCCCAACCTGCGGCAGGTGCACCTCATCACCGCATCGCTGCTGAGCCACCTCGTGGACCAAGGCTTCGTCGTGGCGGCGGGCGAGCTGGGCGAGAACATCACGCTGCAGTCCGCCCCCGGGCTCCAGTGGGATGAACTGATCGCGCTGCCCGTGGGCACGCAACTGCACTTTGCGCAAGGCGCAGTGGTCGAGCTGACCGGCCTGCGCAACCCCTGCAGCCAGATCGACCGCTTCCAGCGCGGGCTGATGGCCGCCATGCTGGACAAGGACGCGGCCGGCAACGTCGTCCGCAAGACGGGCGTGATGGGCATCGTGCTGGCGGGCGGCACCGTGGCCGGCGGCGATACCGTTCAGGTCGTGCTGCCCGCTCTGCCCCACCGGCCCATGGAGCGCGTGTAGCGATGCCGGCCCGCCCGCTCTCCGACGAGACGCTACACCTCATCGACGCCGTGCGCGACGGGCTGGCGCAGCGCTGCGGTGCGGCGGCGCTGGAAGAGCGCACGCTGTTCGGCTGCTGGGCGTTCTTCGTTCAGGGCAAGCTGTGCATCGGCGTGAAGGGCGAGGATCTGCTGGTGCGCCTGCCGCCCGAGCGGCACGGCGAATTCCAGGAAATGCAGAACACGCGCGAGCTGTCGCCCGGCGGCGGCATGCAGGGCTACTTCTGGGTCGAGCCGCACGGCTATGCGCGCAGCGCGCAGTGGGCGTTTTGGCTGGACGAGGCTGTGGCGTACAACCCGCGCGCCAAGGCCAGCCCCAAGCGCCGGCCGGCGGGCACGGCCCCCGCCGCAGCCGGCGCTACGGCGCGCAAGGCGACGGGCAGCGTCCGCCAGAAGAAGCCGTCCGCACTACCCACGGGCCCGCGCCGCCACAGCATTTTCGAGGCCGACGACTGAGCTCCCCGCAGCCGGCCCCACGCTTGCCCATCTATCTACACCATGCCTCTTCGCACCGTCCGCCTCGGCAGCCTGCACGCAGCGGGCGAAGGCGCGCGCATCGGCACGGTGCGGCGCACAGGTGCGGGCGCCAGCTGCTGTAGTTCAAACCATTTCGGCCTGCAGCGCTTGATCTACCTGCGCAGGCTGCTATCAAGAACATAAGCACCACCCTCCAAGCAACCATTTACCCACCAAAAGGAGACAACACATGAAGATCGCATTCATCGGCCTGGGCAACATGGGCGGCCCCATGGCCATCAACCTGCACAAGGCCGGCCACGACGTCAGCGCGTTCGACCTGTCCAAGCCCGCCTGCGAGAAGGTCGCGGCCGATGGCGTGCGCATCGCGGCCGACGCGGCCAGCTGCGTCAGTGGCGCCGAGGTCGTCATCAGCATGCTGCCCGCCAGCCCGCATGTGGAGGCGCTATTTCTGGGCAACGGCCAGCAGCCCGGCCTGCTGCCGCTGCTGGCGGCGGGCACGCTGGTGATCGACTGCTCGACCATCGCCGCCGCCACCTCGCGCAAGGTGGCCGAGGCGGCGAAGGCGCGCGGTATCGCCTTCATCGACGCGCCGGTCTCCGGCGGCACGGGCGGCGCCATTGCCGGCACGCTGACTTTCATGGTGGGCGCCGAAGCTGCCGACCTGGAACGCGCCCGCCCGTTGCTCGAAAAGATGGGCGCCAACATCTTCCACGCCGGCAGCGTGGGCGCCGGCCAGACGGCCAAGATCTGCAACAACATGCTGCTGGGCATTCTGATGGCCGGCACCAGCGAGGCCATCGCCCTGGGCGTGGCCAACGGGCTGGATCCGAAGGTTCTCAGCGAGATCATGCGCCGCAGCTCCGGCGGCAACTGGGCGCTGGAGAAGTACAACCCCTGGCCCGGCGTGATGGAAGCGGCACCGGCCAGCAAGCAGTACGCCGGCGGCTTCGGCACCGACCTGATGCTCAAGGACCTGGGCCTGGCCCAGGAGAACGCCATGGCCGTGAAGGCGTCCACGCCGCTGGGCGGGCTGGCGCGCAACCTGTACGCATCGCACAGCCTGGCCGGGCACGGGGCGCTGGATTTCTCCAGCATCCTGTTCTCGGTGCAGAAGAAGAGCTAGGGACTGTTCACACTAGTTGTGCCAGATGCGTTGGGGCGGGCCGGAGGCTAG
>JAEWPH010000148.1 GCA_023460715.1 Pseudomonadota bacterium
GACGCGGGCTTTTCCTTTGGCGCTCTCCGCTGGCGCCAGTGCCGGGCGCCGGCATTGGGCACGTTCCTGTCAGGGGCTCGGGGGTGGGGGATAATTGCCCGGTCTGCCCAGGGCACGGCTCAAGAGGTTGTTTGTTCGCACGGGCGCGCGAGGGGCCTATTCCTGCGGCCCGATTCCTTCCAGCGATATTCCTGAAGCAACCACGATGCCCGCATACCGTTCCAAAACCTCCACCGCCGGACGCAACATGGCCGGTGCCCGCTCGCTGTGGCGCGCCACCGGCATGAAGGACGAAGACTTCAGCAAGCCGATCATCGCCGTGGTGAACTCGTTCACGCAGTTCGTTCCCGGCCATGTGCACCTGAAGGACCTGGGCCAGCTCGTCGCCCGCGAGATCGAAGCCGCCGGCGGCGTCGCCAAGGAGTTCAACACGATCGCCGTGGACGACGGCATCGCCATGGGCCACGACGGCATGCTGTATTCGCTGCCCAGCCGCGACATCATTGCGGACTCGGTCGAGTACATGGTCAATGCCCACTGTGCCGATGCCATGGTCTGCATCAGCAACTGTGACAAGATCACGCCCGGCATGCTGATGGCC
This sequence comes from Pseudomonadota bacterium, assembly GCA_023460715.1. Lineage (GTDB taxonomy): Bacteria > Pseudomonadota > Gammaproteobacteria > Burkholderiales > Burkholderiaceae_C > Paracidovorax. The sequence continues at coordinate 602 of JAEWPH010000148.1, forward strand.
GCCATGCGCCTGAACATCCCGGTGATCTTCGTGTCGGGCGGCCCCATGGAGGCCGGCAAGACCCGGCTGGCCAACCCCGTCACCAAGACCATCGAGTTCAAGAAGCTGGACCTGGTGGATGCCATGGTCATCGCGGCCGACGACCGGTATTCCGACGCGGATGTGGCCGAGGTGGAGCGCTCCGCTTGCCCGACCTGCGGTTCGTGCTCGGGCATGTTCACCGCCAACTCGATGAACTGCCTGACGGAAGCCCTGGGCCTGTCGCTGCCCGGCAACGGCACGGTGGTGGCCACGCATGCCGACCGCGAGCAGCTCTTCAAGCGCGCCGGCCGCCGCATCGTGGAACTGGCCCGCCAGTACTACGAGCAGGACGACGAGCGCGTGCTGCCGCGCACCGTCGGCTTCAAGGCCTTCGAGAACGCGATGACGCTGGACATCGCCATGGGCGGCTCCACCAACACCATCCTGCACCTGCTGGCGATCGCACGCGAGGCCGAGATCGACTTCGACATGGGCGACATCGACCGCCTGTCGCGCGTGGTTCCGCAGCTGTGCAAGGTGGCGCCCAACACCAACAAGTACCACATCGAGGATGTGCACCGCGCCGGCGGCATCATGGCCATCCTGGGTGAGCTGGAGCGTGCCGGCAAGCTGCACACTGATGTGCCCACCGTGCACGCGCCCACGCTGGGCGACGCGCTCGCGCAGTGGGACATCACCCGCACGCAGGACGATGCGGTGCGCACCTTCTACATGGCCGGCCCGGCGGGCGTCCCGACGCAGGTGGCCTTCAGCCAGAACACGCGCTGGCCCAGCCTGGACCTGGACCGCGCGGAAGGCTGCATCCGCTCGTACGAGCATGCCTTCAGCAAGGAAGGCGGCCTGGCCGTGCTGCGCGGCAACATCGCGCTGGACGGCTGCGTGGTCAAGACCGCGGGCGTGGACGAATCCATCCACGTGTTCGAGGGCTCGGCCCACGTGACCGAGTCGCAGGACGAAGCGGTGGAGAACATCCTGGCCGACAAGGTCAAGGCCGGCGACATCGTCATCGTGCGCTACGAAGGCCCCAAGGGCGGCCCCGGCATGCAGGAGATGCTCTACCCCACCAGCTACATCAAGTCCAAGGGCCTGGGCAAGGACTGCGCGCTGCTGACGGACGGGCGCTTCTCGGGCGGCACCTCCGGCCTGTCGATCGGCCACTGCTCGCCCGAGGCGGCCGCTGGCGGCGCCATCGGCCTGGTGCGCAACGGCGACCGCATCCGCATCGATATCCCCAACCGCACCATCGACGTGCTGGTGAGCGACGAGGAACTGGCCCGCCGCCGCGCCGAGCAGGACGCCAAGGGCTGGAAGCCGGCCCAGCCGCGCCCGCGCAAGGTGTCTGCGGCGCTCAAGGCCTACGCCAAGCTGGTCATGTCGGCAGACAAGGGCGCGGTGCGCGATCCGGCGCTGCTGGATTGACGCCGCGGCGGGTGGCGTGCTCCTGATTCAGGAGCTGCCTGCGCTGAATGCAAAAGGGTTTGAAGGCCGCAAGACCTTCAAACCCTTTGTTCTTGAGCGCTACCTGCTTGTATTTCGATAGCGGTCTTGGAGTGCTTGGGGCGCCTGTGTCGGCCCCGGCCCTCAGGCCGGCGACCCCATCTGGCTTTGCAGGTAGTTCTGCAGGCCGATCTTGTCGATCAGGCCGATCTGCTTTTCCAGCCAGTAGGCGTGGTCTTCTTCCGTATCGCGCAGCTGGGCGAGCAGCAGGTCGCGGCTGACGAAGTCGCCCACGCTCTCGCACAGCTGCATGCCCTTCTGCAGGGCGGCGCGCACTTCGTACTCGGTCTCCAGGTCCTTGCGCAGCATCTCGGGCACGGTCTCGCCGGGCGTGAAATCCTTGGGACGCATGTCGGGGCGGCCGCCGAGGAAGAGGATGCGGCGCAGGATGGCGTCGGCGTGCTGGGTCTCTTCTTGCATCTCGTGGTCGAGGCGCGTGTAGAGCTTGAGGAAGCCCTGGTCCTCATAGATGCGCGAGTGGGCGAAATACTGGTCGCGTGCGGCCAGCTCGCCGCGCAGCAGGTCCTTGAAATATTCGATGACTTGTGGGTTGCCCTGCATGGAGTTTTCCTTGTTCTGATCCAAGGAGTATCGCGCCGGCAGGGCGTTTCGGGGGGAATGCCCCCCGCGGGCCGTTCTGCATGCGCACGGGCATCAGAAGCGTTCTCATTGGGCGCCTGTGCGGCCCCGCCACCAGGCCCGGGGCCGCACAGTAGCCTGCCGATCAGAAGTCGAACTGGGCCGACAGCGTCAGCGTGCGCGGCAGGCCCGTGGTGGAGTAGCCGTTGATGCCGGTGATCCAGTAGCCCTTGTCGCTCACGTTCTCCAGGTTGGCGCGCAGCACGACCGGCTTGCCCGACAGCTTGGTGGCGTAGCGCGCGCCGATGTCTAGGCGCGTCCACGACGGCGTGCTCAGCGTGTTGTCCGCGTTGCGGTACACGGATGAAGAACTGACGACGCGGCCATTGAGGCTCAGGCCCGGCACCCACGGCGCATCCCAGTCCAGGCCGAGGTTGTAGTTGCGGTCAGGCACGCCCGAGACCTTCTTGCCCTGGTTGACGCCGCCTTGCGTGCGGGTGAGCTCGGCTTCGGTGAAGGCCACGCTGGCCATCAGGCGCAGGCCGCGCTGCAGTTCGCCATAGGCCGTCAGCTCCAGCCCGCGGTTGCGTTGCTCGCCGTCGTAGCTGTAGTGCTGCAGGGCAGGGTTGCTGGCCGACGGCGTGGAGTAGGCGCTGGGCCGCTTGATCTGGTAGACCGCCGCCTGCGTGGTCAGCTGGCCCCAGTCCACCTTCACGCCCATCTCGATCTGCTTGGACTTGAAGGGCGGAATGGTCTCGCCGGCGTTGTCGTAGGCCGGCGTCGCGTTCTCGGCCACCTTGCTGCCGCGGGAGAGGCCGGCCGTGTAGTTGGCGTAGACCGACGTGCTGCGGGTGGGCTTGAACACCACGCCTGCCAGCGGCGTGGTGCTGCTGGCCTTGTACTGGCTGGTGGATGCGCCCGTGGCCACGTTGAAGCCCTCGTAGTCCATGGTTTGCCGGCGCAGGCCCAGCGTGACCAGTAGGCTGTCGTTGAAGAAACCCAGGGTATCGGCGATGGCGAAGCTGTGCTGGTGGTTTTCGACGCTCCTGCCGGGCGCGCCGCGCACGCCCGTCATGGCCGGAGCGCGCACGGGGTTGTACAGGCTGGACGGCGCAGAGCCGCCCGTGGCGTAGAAGTAGCCCGTCTCCTGCTCCATGTAGTTCATGCCCAGGGCCACGGTGTGCTTGATGGCACCGGTGGTGAAGCGCGTGCGCAGCCCGACGTCGGCGGCCTTGGAGTCGGTGTACTGGTCGTACCAGGCGTTGCTGACGGTGAAGTTGCCGTTGGCGTCGAGCCCGCGGCCGCCCGGGAAGTCCTGCTTGTAGTCCAGCTTGGACCAGCCCACGCTGCCGTAGACCGTGGTGCTGTCGGTGAGGTCGTGTTCCAGGCGCGAGGTCACCAGCTTGAAGTTGTCCTTCAGTTCGGTGCCGGGGTACCAGGCCGTGCGCGTGTCGGGCACGGCGGGGATGCCGCCGGTGGTGGGCAGGGTGATGTGGTTGCGGAAGTCGTCGGTCTCGCCGCGCGAGGCCGTGGCGTCCAGCGACCAGCGGGTACGCGCGCCCGCATAGTCCAGCGCGATGGAGCCGAGGTTGAGGTTCTGCTTGCCCCCGTCGATCGTGCCTTCGCCGCCGCGCACCAGGCCGTTGACGCGCACGCCCCATTGGTTGTCTTCGCCGAAGCGGCGGCCCACGTCAAGGTGAGCGGCCAAGTTGGACTTGCTCATGTAGCTGGTGGTCAGGCGCGTGAGCGGTGCATCGCCCGCACGCTTGGATACCGCGTTGATGCTGCCGCCCACGCTGCCGTTGGGCCCGACGCCGTTGGTCAGCGCGCCAGGGCCCTTGAGCACTTCCACGCGCTCGATGGATTCGAGGGGAATGCGGGTGGAGGGCGCCAGGCCGTACAGGCCGTTGATGGCGAGGTCGCCATTGCCCACGGTGAAGCCGCGGATCTGGAAGTCGTCGCCGAAGCCGCCACGCGATGCCATCGGACGCACGGACGCGTCGTTCATCACCACATCGGCCACGCTCTGGGCCTGCTGGTTGGCGATCAGCTCGGAGGTGTAGTTGGTCGTGCTGAACGGCACGCTCATCAGGTCGACCCGACCGAGCAGGCCCAGGTCGCCGCCGCGGGCCAACTGGCCGCCGGAATAGGTCTTCTGCAGGCCGCCGATGGCCTCAGCCTGGTCGGACACGGTCACCTGGTCGAGCGTGGTGGTGCCGCTGGTCTGTGCTGCGGCGCCGACGGCGGCCAGCGCGAGGCCGGCACCCAGACATTGGCGCAGCACGCGCACCAGGGGCAGCGGAGTGCAACGGAAATCAGAGCGAGAAGCATGTCGATTCATGGAGTTCATGGCATCAAGGGTTGGTGGTGGATCAAGGAAACCAGGGCCGCCGGGGGGCGGTGCGGGAACGGAGCGAAAAGGGCGGGGTGGCGGCAGCCTGGCCGCCGGCCGCCGTCAGAACTGGGCGCGCAAGGACAGCATCACGTTGCGGGGATCGCCGTAGTAGTTGTTGAAGTACGTGCTGTTGGGGGAAAACTTGCTGAAATAGACCTTGTCGAAGAGGTTGTTCACGTGCAGCTGCACCGTCAGGTGCGCGTCGATGCGGTAGCGCAGCAGCGCATCGAAGACGGCGTAGCCGCCCTGGTGCGCGGTGGTGCCGCCCACGGTCACGTAGGAGCCGCTTTGCACCCGCGCGCCGCCGCCCACCGTCCAGCCCTGCAGCGGGCCGCGCAGCTGGTACGTGCTGAACAGCCGCAGCGCGTGGCGCGGGTCGATGCTGCGCAGAGGCTCGCCGGCGCGCGCGGTGGGGGTGGCCTGCAGGTACGCGGTGCGGGTGTAGGTGTAGCCGGCCGAGAGCTGCCAGCCGGGTTGCAGCAGGCCGGCCACCTCGGCCTCGATGCCTTCGCTGCGGCTTGTGCCGCCAGCGCGGTAGCAGGCACTGTCGGTGTAGTACGGCAGGCAGGGCGTGGGGGTGTCCATGTCCTGCTCGGCGCGCCCGCGCTGGTGGATCCGGAACAGCGACAGCGACGCATCGGCCCGGCCTTCCCACCACTGGGCCTTGAGCCCCGCTTCGATGTCGCGGCCTTCCACGGGGGCCAGCAGACGCCCGCCGGCGTCGCGGTAGTTCTGCGGCGAGAACACCTCGCTGTAGCTGGCGTAGGCGCTGAGCCCGGGCGACAGGTCGTACACCAGCCCGGCATATGGCGTGAGTTCGTGCGGCACGCGGTAGCCGCTGGCCGGCTGGCCCGTTACGCCGTGGCGCCAGTGGGTGAGGCGCGCGCCCGCGATGGCGGTGAACCGGTCGCTCAGCGACAGGTGGGCCTTGCCGTACACGCTGTCCTGCGCGGTGCGCGTGTCGGGGCTGCGGTAGGGCGTGCCGCCGGCCGTGGTGGACGAGGGTTCGGGGTAGCTGGTGGAGGGGTTCCAGGTGCGCACGTCCACGCCGGACAACGGGGCGAGGCCCCATACGCCGGCGCTGCCGTTGGTGTGCACGCGCTGCACCTGTGCGCCGGCGACGAGCTGGTGGGTGCGCCCGAACAGTGCGAACGGGCCCTGCGCGCTGAAGTCCAGCGCGTTCTGGTCGCTGGCCTCGCCGCCGTAGACGGCCGTGCTGACGTTCACCAGGTAGGGATCGGTGGCGCTGGCGGCCGAGAACGACGCCTGCTTGAAGCCGTCGGAGCGAAAGCGGGTGTGGGCGGCGCGCAGCCGGGTGCTCCAGCCGGCGTCCCAGCGCTGCTCCAGCTCGGCGAAGGCCTGCTGGTTGTGGCGGTCCCAGCGGTTCCAGTCGGTGCCCAGGTAGGTGCTGCGCGGCAGGCCCAGCGGGCTGCCGTTGGTGGCGGCGGGCAGGCCGCCCCAGGCGCCGGTGGCCTCCAGCTGCGTGTGCTGCAGGCCGGCGGTGAGCCGGGTGGCCGGGCCCAGGTCGGCTTCCAGGACGCCGTAGAGCGTCTGGCGCTCTTCTTCACGCGCGGTCTGTGCAAAGCCCTTGTGGTCGGCCGCGGCCACGATGCGTCCGCTCAAGGTGCCGGCGGCGTTCCAGGGACCGCTCAGGTCCGCTTCGGCGCGGCGTCGGCCCCAGGTGCCTGCCGCCACACGCGCATCGGCCTGGAACTGCGGCAGCGGGCGCTTGCGGACCATGTTGACCGTGGCCGACGGCTGGCCTGCGCCCTGCAGCAGACCGGCGGCGCCGCGCAGGACCTCCACGCGGTCGAGCACGGCGGTGTCGGGCTGGATGAACACCGCCGCGGCGCTGTTCTGGCTGACGGGCAGTCCGTCCACCTGCAGCATGTCGATCTGGTGCCCTCGCGACCAGTACGTGATGCGCTCGGTATCGATGTAGTCCACGGCGATGCCGGGTGCCTGCTGCAGCACGTCGCGCAGGTCGGTCAGGGCGCGGTCGTTCATCAGCTGGCGCGTGACCACGGTGACGGGCTGCGGGATGCGGCGCAGCGGCTGCTCGGTATGGAACACCGCGGCAGAGCCGGCCGCATACGCGCCCGTGCCGTCGGTCAGCGGACCGGGCGGCGCTGCGGCCGTGACCGTGACGGTGTCCAGCGTTGCGCTGTCCGCCACCGGCGCGGGAGCCGCCGCCGTGGGCAGGGCGCGCAGCGTATAGGCCCCGGCCGCCGTGCGCACCGCCTGCAGGCCGCTGCCTTCCAGGACGCGAGCGAAGCCGGCCTCCACGCCAAAGCGCCCCTGCAGTCCGGGCGATCGGCGCGCCGCCAGCGGGGCCGCGTCGAATGAC
>JAEWPH010000149.1 GCA_023460715.1 Pseudomonadota bacterium
GAGGCGGCCCTGCCCGTGCAGGCGCCGGGAACGCTGCCCGAATGGCAGGGCAAGGCGTGGCTGCGCGCCGCGGGGCTGGCGACGCCGCAAGGCGATCTGGCGACCTCCGTGGAAGAAGCGGTGGCCGTGGCGCAGCGCATCGGCTACCCGGTGGTGCTCAAGGCGCAAGCGGCCCGGCTGGCGCACAAGACCGAGGCGGGCGGCGTGCTGCTGGGCATCCAGGACGAGGAGCAACTGCGCGACGGCTGGCAGCGCCTGCATGACAACATCCGCCAGCATGATGCGAGCCTGGTGCTTGACGGTGTGCTCGTCGAAGCCATGGGTGCGCGCGGGCTCGAACTGGTCATCGGCGCCGTAAGGGACCCGCAATGGGGCCCGGTGCTCATGGTCGGCCTGGGGGGCATCTGGGTCGAGGCCCTGGGCGATGTGCAGCTGTTGTCGGCGGACCTTCCCCTGGCTGGCATCGAGGCGCGGCTGCGATCGCTCAAGGGCGCGAAGCTGCTCGACGGGTTCCGCGGTGCTCCACCGGTGGATCTGCCCGCCGTGGCGCAGGCGGTGGCGACGGTGGGCGCCCTCATGCTGGCCCGCCCCGACATCGAAGAAATCGACATCAACCCGCTGGTCGCCTACGGCACGGGCGGCGGGGTGCTGGCCCTGGATGCACTGGTGGTGGTGAAATGAGTACGTTCCTCGACAGCATCGTCGCCATCGACCTGCACACCCATGCGACCAAGTCGCTGCGGAATGCACCGGATGAGGTGACCATCGCCATCGATGCGGCGATGGATGCATACTTCAAGCAGGCCATGCCGCGTCCCAGCATCGACGAGACAGCCGCCTACTACCGTGAGCGGAACATGCTGGCCGTGATCTTCCCGGTGGACACCGAGCGCGAGACCGGCCAGGTGCGCATCACCAACGAGGAAGTGGCGGAGGATGCTGCCCGCCATCCGGATGCCCTGATCCCGTTCGCCAGCGTGGACCCGATGCGTGGAAAGATGGGCGCGCGGGAGGTGCGGCGGCTGATCTCGGGCTACGGCGTCCGGGGCTTCAAGTTCCACCCGTCGGCGCAGGGCTTCTACCCGAACGACCGGGCGGCCTACACCGTGTACGAAGCCATTGCGGAGGCCGGGCTGCCGGCGATTTTCCACAGCGGCCAGACCGGCGTGGGGGCGGGCCTGCCGGGCGGGGGCGGCATCCGGCTGAAGTACTCCGACCCGATGTTCCTGGACGACGTCGCCGTGGATTTTCCGATGATGCCCATCGTGATCGCCCACCCCTCCTTCCCCTGGCAGGACAACGCGCTGGCCGTGGCCACCCACAAGCCGAACGTGTATATCGACCTCTCGGGCTGGTCCCCCAAGTACTTTCCGCCGCAGCTGGTGAAATACGCCAACACCTTGCTGAAGCACAAGGTGCTCTTCGGTTCCGACTACCCGGTCATCACGGCCGACCGGTGGCTGAAGGACTTCGAGGCGCTCGACATCCGGCCCGAGGTGCGCCCGTTGATCCTCAGGCAGAACGCCATCCAGCTGCTCGGGTTGGATCGCGATCCCCAGTTTGGCCGCTACCAGCGGCTCAAGCCGCCCGCCGCGGCCGGGTGCTGCTGATGGGTGCCACACTGCTTGGCAAGGATGAGCGGCCGTTGCCGGCGCCGCCCCTCGTGCTGCTCCCCGGCCTGCTGTGCGACGCCGACGTCTGGGCCGGCCAGATGGGCGTCCTGTCCGCTTCTGCGGAGATCGTCGTAGGTGAGTACGGTGTGCTGGACCGCGTCGAGCGGATGGCGCGGCACATGCTGGACGCTGTGGCTGCGCCCCGCTTCGCGCTGGCCGGCCATTCGATGGGCGGGCGGGTGGCGCTGGAGATGCTGCGCATCGCCCCCGAGCGTGTCACCGGGCTGGCGCTGCTGGACACCGGAACGGGCGCCCGCGCCGCCGGAGTGGCCGGCGAGGAGGAGCGCAGAGGGCGCCTCGAACTGCTGGCGCTGGCGCGGCGGGACGGCATGGCCGCCATGGCGCGCCAGTGGGCCGTGCCGATGGTGCATCCCGACGTGGTGGCCACGCCGCTTTTCGAGCGCATCGTCGCCATGGTCGCACGCAGTGATCCCCAGCGCTTTGCCGCGCAGATCGAGGCATTGCTGGAGCGGCCCGATGCAGCGCCCGTGCTCGCGTCCGTGACCTGCCCGCTGCTGCTGCTGTGCGGACAGGATGACCGGTGGAGCCCGCCGGAACGGCACCGGGCCATGCACGCCCAGGTTCCGCATTCGACCCTGTGCTTGGTCGATGCCTGCGGCCACATGAGCCCGATGGAGCAGCCGGAGGCGGTCACGCAGGCCCTGGCCGCGTGGCTGAAGGCGTGCCATGGCGGCCGGTGATCCTGCGGGCGAAGACGCGCAGCCGCATTCGGCTGCGGGGGCGGCGTGGCTCGCCGAATCGGCCTGCAGCGCCCTCGTCCTGCGGTCCGCTGCGCTGGTGGATGCAGGGGACGCGGTCGCCCTGGCGGCCCTGTTCAGTGAAGACGGCGTGCTGGTGCGGCCGGGCGGGGCGCTCGTCACCGGGCGTTCCGCCATCGAGCAGACCTACCGAGCGCGACCGCCGGGCCGCACGACGGTGCATGTGATCTGCGGAACCCTGTTCGACGAGGTCTCCGAAGACCATGCGCTCGCCACCAGCCGCGTCCTGGTATGGACCGCCCAGGCCGACAGCCTTCCCGGCCCCCATGGGCGGCCT
>JAEWPH010000150.1 GCA_023460715.1 Pseudomonadota bacterium
CCCCCGGCCAGGGCCCAGCGCGCAGCGCCCCCCGTGGGCCGCGGGGCCGCCGGGCCGAACACCTCCTGCGCGGCCTGCTGCACGATGGGCTCGGTCACCGTGCGCGTGCCGCTGGCGTAGGCGCCCAGCAGGGCCCGGTCGCACAGCAGGTTGATGCGCCGCGGCACGCCGCGCGACAGCGCATGCACGCGCTGCAGCGCACGGCGGTCGAACGGCACCGGACCGGCCAGCCCCGCCACAGCCATGCGGTGGGCGATGTACTGCTGCGTCTCGGGCAGGCTGAGCGCGTCGAGGTGGAAGCGGGCGATCACGCGCTGCGCCAGCTGCTCCAGCGCGGGGTCGGCCACCATGCCGCGCAGTTCGGGCTGCCCGATGAGGATGATCTGCAGCAGCTTGCGTTCGCTGGTCTCCAGGTTGGTCAGCAGGCGCAGCTGCTCCAGCACGTCGGGCGAGAGGTTCTGCGCCTCGTCGATGACCAGCACGTTGTTGCGCCCGGCCGCATGCTGCGCCAGCAGGAAGGCATTGAGCGGGTCGATGCAGTCCTTGACCGTTTCGCCGCCCGGCGTGGACGGCGCATGCGCCACGCCGAACTCGTCGCAGATCGAGCGCAGCAGCTCGTTCACCGTGAGCTTGGGATTGAAGATGTAAGCCACGTTGCAGTGCGCCGGGATCTGCTCCAGGAAGCAGCGGCACACGGTGGTCTTGCCCGTGCCGATGTCGCCGGTGAGCAGCACGAAGCCGCCGCCCGCATCCAGCCCGTAGAGCAGATGGGCCAGCGCCTCGCGGTGGCGCTCGCTCATGAACAGGTAGCGGGGGTCGGGGGCGATGGAGAACGGCGCGTGCTGCAGGCCGAAGAACGGGACGTACATGGCCGCGAGGATACCGCCACCGCGTGGCAAGCCCTGGCGTGCAAGGCCACCGTCGGCGCATCGGTGCGCCGGGATGTGAGGCAGGGTTAGACCCGTCAGGAGTTTCCCGCAAATTGTCGTCGCGAAGACATGGGAGCGTCAAAGCGCTTCCTACCATGCATTGCATAGCGGGGGCACATCCCGCAGCCGCCGCGGCGGCCCGCCCCGCCACACCGTCCCACCAGGAGAGGTATGAGCACCACGTTCCCCCAACTGCTGCTGCGCCACGCGGCCGAGCGCCCCGCCGCCGCCGCGCTGCGCGAGAAGGAGTACGGCATCTGGCAGACCTACAGCTGGTCGGCCCTGGCGCAGCTGGTGGAAGGGCTGGCCGCCGGCCTGTATGCCGCGGGACTGCAGCGCGGCGAGCACCTGGTGGTGATCGGCGCCAACCGGCCGCGCCTGTACGCCACCATGCTGGCCGCGCAGTCGCTGGGCGCCATCCCTGTGCCGTTGTACCAGGACGCGGTGGCCGCCGAGTGCGCTTACCCGCTGAACAACGCCGAGGTGCGCTTCTGCGTGGTGGAAGACCAGGAGCAGGTGGACAAGCTGCTGGAGATCCGCGAGCAGTGCCCGGCCGTCACGCACATCTTCTACGACGACCCGCGCGGCCTGCGCAACTACGCCGAGCCCGGCCTGCAGGCGCTGGATGCGCTCGCCGCCGCCGGCCAGGCCCTGCTGGCGCGCGAAAGCGGCTGGTTCGCCGCCCGGGTGGCCGAGACGCAGCCCCAGGACGTGGCCGCCATGTTCTTCACGTCGGGCACCACCGGCAACCCCAAGGGCGTGGTGCACACGCACGCCACGCTGCTGGACCGCGCCCAGGCCGGCGCCGAGTTCGACCGGCTGGGCAGCGACGAGGAAGTGCTGGCCTACCTGCCGCCGGCCTGGATCGGCCAGAACATCTTCAGCTACGCGCAGTGGCTGGCCTGCGGCTACGTGGTGAACTGCCCTGAATCGGCTGCCACGGTGACCATCGACCTGAAGGAAGTCGGCCCCACGTACTACTTCGCGCCGCCGCGCGTCTTCGAAGGCTTGCTGACCAGCGTGATGATCCGCATGGAAGACGCGGGCGCGCTCAAGCGCCGCATGTTCCACACCTGCATGGCGCTCGCGCGCCGCGTGGGCCCGGCGCTGCGCGACGGCCAGCCCGTGGGCTGGCTGGACCGCCTGCGCTATGCCATCGGCGATCTGCTGGTGTACGGCCCGCTGCGCAACACGCTGGGCTTTTCCCGCGTGCGCGTGGCCTATACGGCGGGCGAAGCCATCGGGCCCGACCTGTTCACCTTCTACCGCTCGATCGGCATCAACCTCAAGCAGCTCTACGGCTCCACCGAGACCGCCGTGTTCGTCTGCCTGCAGCCCGACACCGAGGCCCGGGCCGATACGGTGGGCGTGCCGATCCGCGGCGTGGAGATCAAGGTGGCCGACAACGGCGAGATCCTCGTCAAGTCGGCCGGCCTACTGCGCGAGTACTACAAGAACCCCACGGCCACGGCCGAGGTGCTGACCGAAAACGGCTGGTACCGCACCAGCGACGCCGGCTTTCTCGACGCGCAGGGGCACCTCAAGATCATCGACCGCATCAAGGACGTGGGCCGCCTCTCCGGCGGTGTCAACGACGGCGCCATGTTCGCGCCCAAGTACGTGGAGAACAAGCTCAAGTTCTTCCCGTACATCAAGGAGGCCGTGGCCCTGGGGGACAAGCGCGAGAAGGTGTGCGCGCTCATCAACATCGACTTCGACGCCGTGGGCAACTGGGCCGAGCGCCGCAACCTGCCCTACGCCGGCTATACCGATCTGGCGGCCAAGCCCGAGGTGTACGAGCTGATCCGCGACTGCATCGAGAAGGTGAACGCCGACCTGGCCACCGACGAGCGCCTGGCCGGCAGCCAGGTGAGCCGCTTCCTGGTGCTGCACAAGGAGCTGGACGCCGACGATGGCGAACTCACCCGCACCAACAAGGTCCGCCGCGGCTTCATCGCCGACAAGTACGGCGTGCTGGTGGACGCGCTGTACGCCGGGCGCACCTCGCAGTTCATCGAGACGCAGGTGAAGTTCGAGGACGGCCGCACCGGCCGCGTCAGCGCCGACCTGGTGCTGATGGATGCCAAGACCTTCACCCCCGCCCGCCGGGCCGCCTGAGACCGACGCAGGGAAGAGACCAGCAGATGACCACCAAGAAGATCGGCGACGTCATTCTCGACGTCCGCAACATCAGCCTGCGGTTCGGGGGCGTGAAGGCGCTCACCGACATCTCGTTCGATGTGCGCGAGCACGAGATCCGCTCCATCATCGGCCCCAACGGCGCCGGCAAGAGCAGCATGCTCAACTGCATCAACGGCGTGTACACGCCGTCCGAGGGCTCCATCACCTTCCGCGGCAAGACCTTCGACCACATGAACAGCCGCCAGGTGGCCGAGATGGGCGTGGCACGCACCTTCCAGAACCTGGCCCTCTTCAAGGGCATGAGCGTGCTGGACAACATCATGTCCGGCCGCAACCTGAAGATCAAAAGCAACCTGCTGCTGCAGGCCCTGCGCGTGGGCCCGGCCGTGGCCGAGGAAATCCGCCACCGCGAGGTGGTCGAACGCATCATCGACTTCCTGGAGATCCAGGCCTGGCGCAAGGCGCCCGTGGGCCAGCTGCCCTACGGCCTGCAGAAACGGGTGGACCTGGGCCGCGCGCTGGCCATGGAGCCGCAGGTGCTGCTGCTCGATGAGCCCATGGCCGGCATGAACGTGGAGGAGAAGCAGGACATGTGCCGCTTCATCCTCGACGTGAACGACGAGTTCGGCACCACCATCGTGCTGATCGAGCACGACATGGGCGTGGTGATGGACATCTCCGACCGCGTGGTGGTGCTGGACTACGGCAAGAAGATCGGCGACGGCGCACCCGAAGAAGTGCGTGCTAACGAAGACGTCATCCGCGCCTATCTCGGCGCTGGACATTGAGAGGCAAGCCATGGGATTCTTTCTTGAAACCGTTTTCGGCGGCCTCATGGCCGGCATGCTCTACGCACTGGTGGCGCTGGGCTTCGTGCTGATCTTCAAGGCCTCGGGGGTCTTCAACTTCGCGCAGGGGGCGATGGTGCTGTTCGCGGCCCTGGCGATGGCGCGCTTCGCGGAATGGTTTCCCCAGTGGTTCGGCTTCAGCAGCTTGCTGCTGGCCAACCTCATGGCGTTCTGCGCGGCCGTGCTCTGCATGATCGGCGTGGCCTGGCTGGTGGAGCGCCTGGCGCTGCGCCGGCTGGTGAACCAGGAGGGCATCACGCTGCTGATGGCCACGCTGGGCATCACCTACTTCCTCGACGGAGCAGGCCAGCTCATCTTCGGCAGCGCCACCTACAAGATCGACGTCGGCATGCCCAAGGACCCGATGATCGTGCTGGAGAACGTCTTCGAAGGCGGCCTGCTGCTGTCCAAGGAAGACCTCTACGCCGCGCTGGTGGCGGCGATGCTGGTGGCCCTGCTGTCGGTGTTCTTCCAGAAGACCCGCACCGGCCGCGCGCTGCGCGCCGTGGCGGACGACCACCAGGCGGCGCAGTCCATCGGCATTCCGCTGTCGCGCATCTGGGTGATCGTCTGGTCGGTGGGCGGCATCGTCGCGCTGGTGGCCGGCATCATCTGGGGCAGCAAGCTGGGCGTGCAGTTCTCCATCTCGCTGGTGGCGCTGAAAGCCTTTCCGGTGGTGATCCTGGGTGGCCTCACCTCGGTGCCCGGCGCCATCGTCGGCGGGCTGGTGATCGGCGTGGGCGAGAAGCTCTCCGAGATCTACCTGGGCCCGTTCCTGGGCGGCGGCATCGAGAACTGGTTCGCCTATGTGCTGGCCCTGGCCTTCCTGCTGGTCCGGCCGCAAGGGCTGTTCGGCGACAAAATTATTGATCGCGTCTGACGCGGTGACATAGGAGCAAACGAATATGTTCTACCGCGAGAACGGCCAGTTCAAAAGCAACTACCGCGCCGACATGGGGCTGTTCCCCGTCGCGCAGGACCGGTGGGCCATCCTGGGCCTGCTGGCACTGGCCTTCGTGCTGGTGCCGCTGATGGGCAGCGACTACTTCTTTCGCGCCATCGCCATACCCTTTCTGATCCTGTCGCTCGCGGCCATCGGGCTGAACATCCTGGTGGGCTACTGCGGCCAGATCTCGCTGGGCACGGGCGCCTTCATGGCCGTGGGTGCGTATGCGGCCTACAACCTTCAGGCGCGCATCGACGGCATGCCGCTGCTGCTGGCGCTGCTGGGCGGCGGCCTGGTGTCCACGGTGTTCGGCGTGCTGTTCGGCATTCCCAGCCTGCGCATCCGCGGGCTGTACCTGGCCGTGGCCACGCTGGCCGCGCAGTTCTTCACCGACTGGTTCACCAACCGCGTGAAGTGGGTAACGAATGACTCGTCCTCGGGCTCGGTCAGCGTGGGGGGCCTGGACATCCTGGGCTACGCCATCCAGACCCCTGTGCAGAAATACCTGCTGTGCCTGGGCTTCGTGGTGGTGTTCGCGCTGCTGGCCAAGAACCTGGTGCGCAGCGCCATCGGCCGCGAGTGGATGGCCATGCGCGACATGGACGTGGCCGCGGCTGTCATCGGCATCCGCCCGGTGTACGCCAAGCTCTCGGCCTTCGCGGTCAGCAGCTTCATCGTGGGCGTGGCGGGCGGGCTGTGGGGCTTCGTGCACCTGGGCTCGTGGGAGCCGGCGGCCTTCGGGATCGAGCGCTCGTTCCAGTTGCTCTTCATGATCATCATCGGCGGGCTGGGCTCCATCTCGGGCGCGTTCTTCGGCGCGGCCTTCATCGTGCTGCTGCCGCTGCTGCTGAACTACGTGCCGCACTGGCTCGGCCTGCCCATTTCGACCGCGACGGCCACCCATGTGGAACACATGATCTTCGGCGCGCTCATCGTTTTCTTCCTCATCGTCGAACCCCACGGCCTGGCGCGGCTGTGGTCCACCGCCCGGCAGAAGCTGCGGCTGTGGCCTTTCCCGCATTGATCCCCGCGGCCAATGCACTCACTGCTCCCAGCGTCCGTGTCCCGTTCTTCATTCACCACAAGCGCACCCCAGGTGCCATCATCCTTAGGAGACAAAGCCATGCAACTCAAGCAAAGAATCGCGCTGGCCACTGCGGCCGGTGCCACCGCCCTGGCAGCCTTCGTGCCGCTGGCGGCACAGGCCCAGGCCGCCGCCGAGCAGTTCGTGCCGCTGATGGTCTACCGCACCGGGCAGTTCGCGCCGCTGGGCATTCCATGGGCCGACGGCAAGCAGGACTACCTGAAGCTGGTGAACGCCCGCGACGGCGGCGTGAACGGCGTGAAGATCGCCTTCGAAGAGTGCGAAACGGCGTACGACGCCGCCAAGGGCGTGGAATGCTATGAACGCCTGAAGGGCAAGGGCAGCGGCGCATCGGGCTTCGATACGCAGTCCACCGGCATCACCTTCGCCGTGACCGACAAGGCCTTCGTGGACAAGATCCCCGTGGAGACCATGGGCTACGGCCTGTCGCAGTCGGTGGACGGCACGGTGTTCGAGTGGAACTTCCCGCTGCTGGGCACCTACTGGACGGCCGCCGACGTGATGCTGCAGGACATCGCCAAGAAGGAAAAGGGCAGCCTCAAGGGCAAGAAGATCGCGCTGGTCTACCACGACAGCCCGTACGGCAAGGAGCCCATTCCGCTGCTGCAAAAGCGCGCCGAGGCCGACGGCTTCACGCTCAGCACCTTCCCCGTCACGCCCCCCGGCGTGGAGCAGAAGTCGACCTGGCTGCAGATCCGCCAGCAAAAGCCCGACTACGTGCTGTTCTGGTCGGCCGGCGTGATGACGCCCGCCGGCATCCGCGAGGCGCAGGCCAGCGGCTACCCGCGCGAGAAGATCTACGCCATCTGGTGGGCCGGCTCCGACCATGACGTGAAGGACATCGGCGCGGGCGCCAAGGGCTACAACGCCGTCACCGTCCACAACAGCGCGGCCAAGGACAAGGTGCACGACGACCTGAAGAAGTTCGTCTACGACAAGGGCCAGGGCACGGGCGCCGCCACCGGCATCGCCACGCTGGCGCACACGCGCGGCATGATGATTTCCATGCTGCAGGTGGAGGCCATCCGCGCCGCGCAGGAAAAGTACGGCAAGGGCAAGGTGCTCACGCCAGAGCAGGTGCGCTGGGGCTTCGAGAACCTGGACCTCACGGCCGACAAGCTCAAGGCCCTGGGCTTCGGAGAGATCATGCGGCCGGTGAAGACGTCCTGCGCCAACCACATGGGCAGCGACTGGGCGCGCATCGTGCAGTGGGACGGCGGCAAGTGGGACATCAAGTCCGACTGGTACCAGGCCGACAAGACGCACATCGATCCGCTGGTCAAGGAGTACGCGGCCAAGTACGCCAAGGACAAGAACGTAAAACCTCGGACGTGCACCCCCTGAGTCGCTGACGCGCCTTCCCCCTCTCTCGCTGCGCGGGAGGGGGACGACACCCTCGGTGCGGGGCGGCCCTTCCTCGGAGTCCCTCACCCCCATGTCACAGGCCGCGCCAGTGGCTGGCGTGGTGGCTACGTTTGAATCTAGAAGAGGAACGGAATGACAACCACGACTGAATCGGCCGCACCGCTGCTCGTCGTCAACGGCATCGAGGTCATCTACAACCATGTGATCCTGGTGCTCAAGGGCGTGTCGCTGACGGTGCCCGAAGGTTCCATCGTCGCGCTGCTGGGCGGCAATGGCGCAGGCAAGACGACCACGCTGCGCGCCATCTCCAACCTGCTGGCGGGCGAACGGGGCGAGGTCACCAAGGGCAGCATCACGCTGCGCGGCGAGCGCATCGAGCAGCTCTCCCCCGCCGGCCTGGTGGACCGGGGCGTGGTGCAGGTCATGGAAGGCCGCCACTGTTTTGCCCACCTGACCATCGAAGAGAACCTGCTCACCGGCGCCTACACCCGGCGCGACCGGGGGGAGGTCGCCGCCAACCTGGAGAAGGTGTATGCCTACTTCCCGCGCCTGAAGACGCGGCGCACCAGCCAGGCGGCGTACACCTCGGGCGGCGAGCAGCAGATGTGCGCCATCGGCCGCGCGCTGATGGCCAACCCCAAGATGGTGCTGCTGGACGAACCCTCCATGGGCCTGGCACCGCAGATCGTGGACGAGGTCTTCGCCATCGTGAAGGACCTGAATGCCAAGGAGCGCGTGACTTTTCTGCTGGCCGAGCAGAACACGTCGATGGCACTGCGCAATGCCGACTACGGCTACATCCTGGAGAACGGCCGCGTGGTGATGGACGGCGCCGCCGCCGCCCTGGCGACCAACGAGGACGTCAAGGAGTTCTACCTGGGCATGGGCGGCGGCGAGCGGCGCAGCTTCAAGGACGTGAAGAGCTACAAGCGGCGCAAGCGGTGGCTGGCGTAGGGATGGACATCCCCCTGAGCGGCTGCGCCGCTTCCCCCTTCTCTCGTCTCGCTGCGCGAGTCGGGAAGGGGGACGCCACCGGTGGCCTGGCAAAGCCAGTTCCACGGTGGCTCTGGCCTTGGGCCGCGCCAGTCGGGATCGTTGCGCGCGCAATCCCAGCGGCCGTCGTGAGGCGCCGCACTCCCAAATTCATAGCTACTTGCGCTTGATGGATAAGCGCTAGAGGCCGATTTCATTCAAAACGCATTGGAGCCCCAGGCATGAGCACGTTCTATGACGACCTGGAAACCCGCAGCCCGCAGGAGCGCGAGGCCGCGTTGCTGGCCGCGCTGCCGGGGCAGATCGCGCATGCGCAGCAGCGGTCGGAGGCGTTCGCCGGGATCCTGGCCGGGGTGGATGCGGCGCAGGTCACCAGCCGGGCCGCGCTGGCGCGGCTGCCGGTCACGCGCAAGCACGAACTGCTGGAGCGCCAGCAGGCGCAGCGCGCAGCGGGCGGCAATGTGTTCGGCGGCTTCAGCGCGGTGTCTTTCGGCGCCGGCATGCCGCGCGTGTTCGCCAGCCCGGGCCCCATCTACGAGCCGGAAGGGACGCGGCGCGACTACTGGCGCATGGCGCGGGCCATCCACGCGGCGGGCTTCCGCGCGGGCGAGCTGGTGCACAACAGCTTCAGCTACCACTTCGTGCCGGCCGGCTCCATGATGGAAACCGGCGCGCAGGCCCTGGGTTGCACGGTGTTCGCGGGCGGCACGGGCCAGACCGAGCAGCAGGTGCAGGCCATGGACGAATTGCGGCCTGCCGGCTACATCGGCACGCCGAGCTTTCTGAAGCTCATCCTGGAAAAGGCCGAGTCGCTCGGCGTTGCGCTGCCCAGCGTGGGCAAGGCGCTGGTGTCCGGCGAGGCCTTCCCGCCCTCGCTGCGCGACTGGTTCGCTGCACGCGGCGTGCAGGGCTACCAGTGCTATGCCACGGCCGACCTGGGTCTGATCGCGTACGAGACCAGCGCCCGCGAGGGGCTGGTGGTGGACGAGGGCGTGATCGTCGAAATCGTGCGTCCCGGCACCGGCGACCCGGTCCCGGAGGGCGAGGTGGGCGAACTGGTGGTGACCACCCTCAACCCCGACTACCCGCTGGTGCGCTTCGGCACCGGCGATCTGTCGGCCGTGCTGCCCGGCGCCTGCCCCACCGGCCGCACCAACACGCGCATCAAGGGCTGGATGGGCCGGGCCGACCAGACGACCAAGGTGCGCGGCATGTTCGTGCACCCGGGCCAGATCGCCGCGGTCACCAAGCGCTTTCCGCAGGTGCAGCGCGCGCGGCTGGTGGTGAGCGGCGAGATGGCCAACGACCAGATGGTGCTGCGGGTGGAGACCACCGAGACCGACGGCGGCCTGGCCCGCCAGATGGAAGAGGCCATCCGCGACGTGACCAAGCTGCGCGGCGAAGTGCAGATGGTGGCGCCCGGCACGCTGCCCAACGATGGCAAGGTCATCGAAGACGCCCGCAGCTACCGCTGAAGACCTGCCCGCCAACGCCTAGCCAGTCAATATTGCTGGCGGCTTACAACGCAATTTTCATAGCGCCACAACAAGCAACAGCAAGCGCTCCAGGTCAAAAAACCTTTGAACACAGATCCCCTGAAGGCTAGTGATTACCTTGATGCTCTGCACAAAACGCGCCGATATCATGGCGCGTCTATAAAAAGGAGCATCATGAAAACCTCGTTCAAACTGGCCTGCGTCGCAGCGGCAGCCGCCGTGTCTTTCGGTGCCGCGGCACAGGACTTTCCCGCTGCCAACCGTTCGGTCACCATCGTGGTGCCCTTCGCCGCCGGCGGCCCGACCGACCGCGTGGCCCGCGACCTGGCAGAAGCCATGCGCAAGCCCCTGGGCGGCACCAGCGTGGTGATCGACAACGCCGTGGGCGCCGGCAGCTCCATCGGCACGGCCAAGGTGGCCCGCGCCGCACCGGACGGCTACACGCTGCTGCTGAACCACATCGCCATGTCGACGATGCCTTCGCTGTACCGCAAGCTGTCGTTCAACGTGGCCAACGACTTCGAGTACCTGGGCATCATCAACGATGTGCCGATGACGCTCATCGCACGCCCCAACATGCCGGCCAACAACTACAAGGAACTGGCCGCCTGGATCGCCCAGAACAAGGGCAAGGTCAACCTGGGCAACGCCGGCCTGGGCGCTGCGTCGCACCTGTGCGGCCTGATGTTCCAGAACGCCATCAAGACGGAAATGACCACCATCGCCTACAAGGGCACGGCACCGGCCATCACCGACCTGATCGGCGGCCAGATCGATCTGCTGTGCGACCAGACGACCAACACCACCTCGCAGATCGAAGGCAAGAAGGTCAAGGCCTATGCCGTCACGACGTCCAAGCGCCTGACCACGCCTTCGCTGAAGGACCTGCCCACGCTGGCCGAAGCCGGCGTGCCGAACTTCGAAGTGACCATCTGGCACGGCCTGTATGCGCCCAAGGGCACGCCCGCGCCCATTCTGGCCAAGCTGAACGAGGCCATGAAGGCTGCGCTGAAGGACCCCGAGTTCATCAAGAAGCAGGAGGGCCTGGGCGCCGTGGTCGCCAGCGACAAGCGGATCGAACCCGCCGAACACAAGAAGTTCGTGCAGGCCGAGATCGAGAAGTGGGGCACGGTCATCAAGGCCGCCGGCACGTACGCCGACTGATCCGTCTTCCGGCATACAGGGGCCGGCCAACCAGCCCCTCTCTCTGCAGCCGCCTGCGCACCCGTGCCAGGCGGCTTTTTCGTGGGCGATGCAGCAGCACCGTGGCCGCGGAGCAAGCCATGTGCGATGGCTCCCACCGCACATCGAGACAGGGGGTTTTCACCAGCGGCCGGAGCGAGGCTTCACCTGTACAACGGGACGCAGCCTCACTTCACAGGAACCCTCCGCATGTTGTCTTTCGCAGTGGCTCCGCGCCGCAGGCTGCTGGCGCTGAGCGCCGTCGCCTTCCTCACCCTGTGGACCGGCTCGGCCTGGAGCCAGGCGCCCGGCTGGCCCACCAAACCCGTGCGCATCGTCGTGCCCTTCGCGCCGGGTGGCACGACCGACATCCTGGCCCGTGCCGTCGCACCGGAGCTCTCCAAGGCCTTCGGCCAGCAGTTCATCGTGGACAACCGCGGCGGCGCCGGCGGCAACATCGGCGCTGAGGTGGTCGCCAAATCACCGGCCGACGGCTACACGCTGCTGATGGGCACCGTGGGCACGCACGGCATCAACCGCGCGCTCTACAGCAAGCTGCCCTACGACCCGATCAAGGACTTCGTGCCCATCACCCTGGTCGCCGCCGTGCCCAACGTGATGGAGATGAATGCCGAGAAGGCCAAGGCGCTAGGCATCGCCAACGTGCAGGACTTCATCCGCCATGCCAAGGCGAACCCGGGCAAGCTCAACATGGCCTCCAGCGGCAACGGCACGTCCATCCATCTGGCGGGCGAACTGTTCAAGAGCATGACCGGCACCTACATGCTGCACATGCCCTACCGCGGCTCGGGCCCCGCCCTGCTGGACATGGTGGGCGGCAACATGGATGTGATGTTCGACAACCTGCCCTCGTCCATGGCGCAGATCAAGGCCGGCAAGCTGGTCGCCCTGGCCGTGACCAGCGCGCAGCGCTCGGCCGCCCTGCCCGACGTGCCCACGGTGGAAGAGGCCGGCGGGCCGGCGCTCAAGGGCTTCGAGGCCAGCTCCTGGTTCGGCCTCCTGGCGCCGGCGGGCACGCCGGCCGACATCGTCAACCGCATCCAGCAGGAGACCGCCAAGGCCCTGGCCACGCCCGCCGTCAAGGAGCGGCTGCTGGCCCAGGGCGCCATTCCCGGCGGCAAGAGTCCGCAGGACTTCGAGCGCCACATCGACGCCGAACACCGCAAGTGGGCGCAGGTGGTCAAGGCCTCCGGCGCCAAGGTCGACTGACCTGCCAGCCCGCGCGCCGCGCAAGGCGCAGGCTGCGAGGCAGCCGGCGCCCGGCGGACGCGGCCCTCACCAGGTGACGTCGTAGCCCTCGGCCGCGCTGCGGCGCAGGATGTCGATCAGCGGCGTGGCGCGCTGGCGCAGGCTGATGCTTTCGCTGCGCTCCTGCGGCTCGTCGTCCTTCGTCTCCGGGGCCGAGGCCTCGGCGGTGCGCTGCGACCGCTGGGCCTCCTCGGAGGCGACGGCAGCCTCCAAGGCCGCGATGGCCGCAGGAATCTGCGCCGCCGTCACGATGCCGTGCGGGTCGGGCGATTTGCCGATGATCTGCAGCAGTTGCCGGCCATTAGGCTCCAGCATGATGACGTCGGCGGTGGCGCGGGATTTGAATTTGTAGAGCATCCGGTTCTTTTCTGGTGGAGCGGTTCAGCACAAAGAACAAGCTGGGAACGCGTTCGCGGCGGGGCTGGCAGCCCCGCCGTAGATGTATTCGCGGTGGAAAGGATAGTCCGATTGCGCACCGCGCAGGGCGCCGTGTTCGATATCCCCGTCGGGCCGTGCCGCCAGCATCTGGTGCAGCGCCATCCAGCCGCGCTCGAAACCCATGGCACTGCCTGCCAGGTACAGCCGGTAGGCGCGCAGCACGCGCTCGCCCTGCTCGGGCCCGGCCTGCGCCATGAGGATCTGCCGGGCGGCGTCGAGCTGCCCCTCCAGCGCATCGGACCAGGCCCACAGCGTGCGCGCGTAATGCGGGCGCAGGTTCTCGGTATCCACCATTTCCAGGCCAGCGGCTGCCATGTCGTGCAGCACCGTGCTCACATGCAGCAGCTCGCCGCCGGGAAAGATGTACTTCTCGACGAAATCGCCCATGCCGGCGCCCAGCTGGGCGTTGTCGACGCCGCCCGCAGTGATGCCGTGGTTGAGCAGCAGCCCGCCCGGCCGCAGCAGACCGCGCACATGGGCGAAGTACTCCGGCATGCGGGCGCGGCCCACGTGTTCGAACATGCCGACGGAAGCGATCTTGTCGTAGTGGGCCGCCGGTTGCAGCTGCCGGTAGTCGCGCAGCTCCACGCGCACGCGGCCCTGCAGGCCGCGCTCTGCGATGAGCCGCTGCACGTGCGCATGCTGGTTGCGCGACAGCGTGATGCCCGTGCCATCCACGCCGTAGTGCTCGGCGGCCCACAGCAGCAGGCCGCCCCAGCCGGCGCCGATGTCCAGGAAACGCTCGCCCGGCTGCAGCCGCAGCTTGCGGCAGATCAGGTCGAGCTTGGCCTCTTGCGCCTGGGCCAGCGACAGGTCGGCAGCGCGGTAGTAGGCGCACGAGTAGACGCGCCGGGGGTCGAGCCACAGTGCGTAGAAGTCGTCGGAGAGGTCGTAGTGGAACTGGATCTGCCGCGCGTCGCGGTCCGGCGTGTGCGCGGCCCGCGAGCGCACCCAGGCGATGACCCGGGACCACCAGTCCGCGTGCGCGCGCGCCGGATCGCCCCGCAGCAAGCTGGCGGCATCGGCCATCAGGTCGCGCATGCGGCCCTCCAGTGCCACCCGGCCTTCGACGATGGCCGCCCCCACATCGCCCACATCGCCCAGCACCAGGGCGGACAGGGCCACCCGGTCGCGAAAGCGCAGCACGACGGGCGCGTCGGGCGACCCCAGCCGCTCACCGCTCGGCAGCTCCAGCGCCAGGCCCACCGGCAGAGCGGCGAGCCGGGCCTCCAGGGCGTGCTGCAGATGCTTCATGGAGGGCATTCTTGGAGCTTGCCCGGCCAGCGTCAATGGATGTTGTCTGACATGCGCCCCGTGCTGCACCAGCCGCTGTCCCTGCCGGCCTCCGACAAGAACGCCCTGGCATGGGCGCCGGCGCCGCAGGGCGGGTTTCCGGCGGCGGCGCCACCTATGGCCTAATAGCGTGTTTTCATCTTTCTCAGCAGGAGCCTCGAATGGGCAACAAGATCGTTACCGAAGCCGACCGCAAGCGCACCCCCGCCCCCAAGCCGCTGCCCGGCATGAGCCTGCCCACGCCCGGCCGTGGCCAGCGCGTGAGCCTGGAGCGTGGCGTGGCCACGCGCAGCAAGAAGAACCCGGGCAAGCGCTCCAAGAAGGGCGGCTGATCCCTGTGCCTGCGTCCGCGCAGGCCGCAATCCGCAGGAAAGCCCGCCACCCGGCGGGCTTTTTCTTTGCGCGGTGCAAGAGCGTGTTTACGATCTTCCAGGGGTCGCGCTGCGGCGGTGCACAATGGGCTCCCCTTCGCCAGGAGCAGCGCATGCCCCCCACCGCCCCACCGCCTTCCGACGATGCCGCCGCGCTGTATGCCACGCTGCAGGCCGGCCCCCTCGCCGGCCAGGCCGTGACCACGCTGCGCATCGGCGGCTCGCACACCACGCTGGCCAGCGGGGACGGCACTGCCGAGCCGGCGCTGCGGTCGCTGAACATCGGCTCCCGCGTGACCGCCGCGACCTGCTTCGGCCACAGCCCGCCCACAGGCGCCGAACTGGAAGGCGCGATCGCGCTGGTGGAAGACGCCGTCATGCCCGCCCGCGACATGCTCGCCGCCGGCTCCACGCTGTACACGGCAGATGCCGGCATCCGCCAGATCGCCATTGCCGCCGGGCTGGAGGCCCAGCCCGAGATGCAGCTCACGCTCGACGATGTGGAGCGCACCTTCGGCCAACTGGCCGCCGTCGCCGAGGGCCGGCCGCCCGCCGAGGACGATTGGAGCCTGGACCCGGCCTTTGCCGCCACGCTGCTCATCCTGCGCGAGAGCATGCAGCACCTGGGTTTCGGCCACATCGTGATCCGCTCCGACGGGGTGCTGTAGGCGCGACGCGGCTATCCCGTGACGCATGCCAACGCGCCGCTCATTGCAGGAAGGCCAGCAGCACCCAGGCGATCCACCCCCAAAACGATGCGTGCTTGCTTCGCCGGGCCGCCTCGGGGGTGATAGGCCACAGCTCCACGCGCCGCCACATCAGCATGTTGGCGCATGCCACCAGCAGAATCAGGCCCACCGCCAGAAGCACCGAAGACCACACGGCTCCAGCGGTGATGGCCAGCACCAGGCCAAACATCGTCAGGCACGCGATGCCGCAGGACGTGCTGGCCAGCGCGTGGCTCAGCCGGCCACACCGCGGGCAGGTGCAGGGAGCCCCGCGGCTCGACCAGCGCACGCTCCGCCCCGTCAGGCTGGGCTGCCTGCAATGGGGACAGAGGTGGCGCATGGGAAATCAGCCGAGCCGAGGCGTCGGCAATTCGAATGCGTCGCGCGCCTGCTGCGCCCGGGCGCGCGTGGCGCAGCCTTCGAAATGGTCGTTCACCAGCCCCATGGCCTGCATGAAGGCGTACATGGTGGTGGGGCCGACGAAGCTCCAGCCGCGCTTCTTCAGGTCCTTGGACAGCGCCACCGATGCGGCCGATGTGGTCATCGCCCGCACGGCGTCTGCGGTC
This sequence comes from Pseudomonadota bacterium, assembly GCA_023460715.1. GTDB lineage: Bacteria > Pseudomonadota > Gammaproteobacteria > Burkholderiales > Burkholderiaceae_C > Paracidovorax. The sequence continues at coordinate 15,672 of JAEWPH010000150.1, forward strand.
AAGCGCTCGGGCCGTCCCGCGGCGGCGGCCGGCGCAAAGCCCCACACGTAGCGCGCCAGGGTGCCGTGCTCCTGGCGCAGCTCCAGCACGCGCCGGGCATTGTTGATGGTCGATTCGATCTTGCCGCGGTGGCGCACGATGCCGGCGTCGGCCAGCAGGCGCTCCACGTCCGCCGGGCCGAAGCGCGCCACCTGCTCGGCATCGAACTGGGCGAAGCCCGCGCGGAAGGCCTCCCGTTTGTTCAGGATGGTGATCCAGCTCAGGCCCGCCTGGAAGCCTTCCAGGCACAGCTTCTCGAACAGCCGCCGGTCGTCCGCGACGGGAAAGCCCCATTCATGGTCGTGGTAGTGGCGGTACAGCGGTGTGGCCCGGCACCAGCCGCAGCGCGGGCAGCCTGCGGCATCGGTGAAGAGGCCGGTGGCAGGGTCCACGGGCGACAGGGCGGACGCATCCGCGGCGAGGGTATCCACAGGCACAGACAGAGGGGGCATGGACCGGATTCTGCCCTCCCGTCGCGGACTTTGGCGGCCGGCGCGGCACACGGGTTCGCTATCCTTGGACGTCCGGGGTGCGCCTGCGCCGTCCCCGCCCACGCTCTGACTGCATGACGCCACCTGCTTCGCCCCGCCGCCCCTGGCCCGCCCTCCCGCGCCCCGCACGCCCCATGGCGGTTGCCCTGGCCGCCGTGGTCACCGGCATGCTGCTGGGCGGGTGTGCCGCCACGCGCGACTCGGCCGCCTACTACTGGCAGTCCGTGCGCGGGCACCTGCAGCTGATGCAGGCCGCCCAGCCCATCGACGACTGGATCGGCCGGCCGAACACGGCCGAGCCGCTGCGCCAGCGCCTGCGGCTCGCCCAGGAAGCCCGCCGGTTCGCCAGCGCAGAGCTGGCCCTGCCCGACAACGCCAGCTACCGCCGCTATGCCGACCTGGGCCGCCGGGCCGCGGTATTCAACGTGGTGGCGGCCGGGCCTTATTCGCTCACCCTGCACACCTGGTGCTTCCCCGTCACGGGCTGCATCGGCTACCGCGGCTACTTCGCCGAGGCGGACGCCCAGGCCGAGGCCGCGCGGCTGGCGCAGCAGCAGGGGCTGGAGGTGGCGGTGTACGGCGTGCCCGCCTACTCCACGCTGGGCTACACCAACTGGCTGGGCGGCGATCCGCTGCTCAACACCTTCATCGCCTGGCCCGAGGGCGAGTTCGTGCGGCTGCTGTTCCACGAACTGGCCCACCAGGTGGTCTACGCGCAGGGCGACACGCTGTTCAACGAGTCCTTCGCCACCGCCGTGGAGCGGCTGGGGGTGGAGCGCTGGCTGGCCGAGAAATCCACGCCGCAGGCGCGCGCCGATTTCGCCGCCAGCGAGGCGCGCCGCGCCGCCTTCCGCGCGCTGACGCGGGACACCCGGGAGCGGCTGCGCGCCATCTATGAGCAAAATCAGGCTCCAGGGCAATCACAGCAAGCGCTGGCAGCTATGAAATCGGAAGCAATGCAGCAGTTCCGCGACCGCTACGCCGAGCTACGTGCGCAGTGGCTGGCCGCGCAGGCCACCCCGCAGCAGCTGGCCGGGCTGGACCGCTGGGTGCGCGAGGCCAACAACGCCAGCTTCGGCGCCCAGGCGGCCTACGACGACCTGGTGCCGGCCTTCACCGCGCTGTACGAGCGCGAGGGCCGCGATTTTCCCCGCTTCTACGAGGCCGTGCGCGCCCTCAGCCGCCTGCCGCAGGAGGCGCGCCACGCCGCCCTGCAGAACCTCGCGCCCGGCCCCGCCTGAGCGCTCTTTTGTTCTTTTTGCCTTCCATCCGGAGATTGCCTTTGCCCGACATCCACATCCACCGCCCGCACCAGCTCGGCCTGCCGCAGGCCCGTCTGGCCGCCCGCCGCTGGGCCGACAAGGCCCGCGACAAGTTCGACATGGAATGCACCTACGTCGAGGCGCCGGCACCTGGCGACGGTGGCGAGGCGGCCGCGCCGGACACGCTGCACTTCCAGCGCCCCGGCATGCAGGGCACGCTGCAGGTGGCGGCGGACGGCTTCGAGCTGCAGGCGGAGCTGGGCTTTCTGTTTTCGGCGTTCAAGGAGCGCATCGAGCAGGAACTGCAGGCGCAGTTCGACAAACTGCTGCTGCAACCCGCCGGCTGACCGGGCCAGCGCCCGGGCGCGACGGGCGCAGCATCGGTGCGCCCCGGAGGGCGCTCCGCTCAGCGCAGCGATTCGATCAGGTCGATGTACTGCTGCTGGGCCGCCTCGGCCCCCGTGCCCTTGAGCTTTTCCCAGGCGTCCCACTTCGCGCGGCCGACCACGTCGGAAAAGCTGGGCTTCTTCTCGGTGTTGTCGCCCGCCGTGGCCTGCTTGTACAGGGCGTAGATCTTCAGCAGCGTGGGGTTGTCGGGGCGTTCGCTGAGGTTCTTGGAGTTGGCTACGGCCGCTTCGAAGGCGGCGTTCAGATCGGACATGGGACGGTCTCCTGCTAATGAAGCGCCCATCTTACGGCCCTTTCGAACGACCGTGCTTTTTTAGAAGGTTTCCCAGTCCGCCTCGTTGCTGGACCGCGCCGGGCCCCGCGGGGCCGCAGGGGGCGGCAGTGCCGGTCCTGCAGCGGCAGCCCGGTCG
>JAEWPH010000151.1 GCA_023460715.1 Pseudomonadota bacterium
GTGCTGGTGGCCTCCAGCCGCATCGACGTGGCGCACTACTTCATCGAGGCCGATCAGGTCGGCGCCGAGATCGTGCGCGTGCGCAACGGCCGCAACGCGGTGATCGACGAGTTGCAGCGCCTGCAGGCCGACATGCCGCCCGACGCGCCGCCCGAGCTGGCCGCGCTGCTGGACGTGCACCTGATGCTGCTGCAGGACGAGGCGCTCGTCAGCGGCGTCAAGCACTGGATCACCGACCGGCTCTACAACGCCGAATGGGCGCTGACCACGCAGCTGGAGATCATCGCCCGGCAGTTCGATGAGATGGAGGACGAGTACCTGCGCGAGCGCAAGGCCGACCTGGAGCAGGTGGTCGAGCGCATCCTGCGCTACATGAAGGGCGTGGCCAGTCCCGTGGCGCCGCCGCCCAGCAGCCCGCGCCGCAAGGGCACGCAGGACCTGCTGCTGGACGACAAGGTCGATGTGCCGCTGGTGCTGGTGGCCCACGACCTCTCGCCGGCCGACATGCTGCAGTTCAAGCAGAGCGTGTTCGCCGGCTTCGTCACCGACGTGGGCGGCAAGACCTCGCACACGGCGATCGTCGCGCGCAGCATGGACATTCCTGCCGTGGTGGGTGCGCGCGCCGCCAGCCAGCTGGTGCGCCAGGACGACTGGGTCATCATCGACGGTGATGCGGGCGTGATGATCGTCGATCCGTCGCCCATCATCCTGGCCGAATACGGCTTCCGCCAGCGTCAGGGCTCGCTGGAGCGCGAGCGCCTGTCCCGGCTGCGGCACACGCCGGCCGTCACGCTGGACGGCGAGACGGTGGAGCTGCTGGCCAACATCGAGCACCCCGCGGATGCCGCGGCGGCCGTGCGCGCGGGCGCCGTAGGCGTCGGCCTGTTCCGCAGCGAGTTCATGTTCATGGGCCGCAACGGCCATCTGCCCGACGAAGAGGCGCAGTACCAGGCCTACCGCGAGGCCGTGGAGGGCATGCAAGGCTTGCCGGTCACGCTGCGCACCATCGACGTCGGCGCCGACAAGCCGTTGGACAAAGGCCACAAGGACAGCCATCTGAACCCGGCGCTGGGCCTGCGCGCCATCCGCTGGAGCCTGGCGGACCCCGCCATGTTCCGCACGCAATTGCGCGCCGTGCTGCGTGCCGCCGTACACGGGCCTGTGCGCCTGCTGTTTCCCATGCTGGCGCATGTGGGCGAGATCCGGCAGACGCTGGCGCAGGTCGACATGGCCCGCGCGGAGCTGCAGGCGCGGGGCGCGGCCTTCGGCCCGGTGCAGCTGGGTGCCATGATCGAGATCCCGGCGGCGGCGCTCATCGTGCGCAGCTTCCTGAAGTACTTCGACTTTCTTTCCATCGGCACCAACGACCTGATCCAGTACACGCTGGCCATCGACCGCGCCGACGAGGCCGTGGCCCATCTGTACGACCCGCTGCACCCGGCCGTGCTGCGCCTGGTGGCCGATGTGATCGCCGAGGGCCAGGCCCAGGGCAAGAGCGTGTGCGTGTGCGGCGAGACCGCGGGCGATGTGGCCATGACGCGGCTGCTGCTCGGGCTGGGCCTGCGCAGCTTCTCCATGCACCCGGCGCAGATCCTGGCCGTCAAGCAGGAGGTGCTGCGGGCCGACACCCGCAAGCTCGCGGCCTGGGCGCAGGAGGTGATGGCGTCCGAAGACCCGGCGGCGCTGCTGTCGGCCGGCTGATCATTTTGCTATTATTAATATAGCTGATTGCGCTTTATTTATAAGCGCTGCAGGCCGATTTGGCTTGTAATCGCTGCGGCGAATCGCGGTGGCCGCGTCTGGGGCACGCCGCAAAAAAGGCGCCCCGCACCATGCGGCGACGCCTTTTGGGCTACTGCGCGGCGGAACTCAGACGCCGGCTGCGTGCGCCTGCTGGTCCGCGTGGTAGCTGGACCGCACCATCGCGCCCACGGCGGCGTGCGTGAAGCCCATCTTGTAGGCCTCTTCCTCGTACATCTTGAAGGTGTCCGGGTGCACGTAGCGGCGCACGGGCAGGTGGCTGTTGGAGGGCGCCAGGTACTGGCCGATGGTCAGCATGTCGATGTCGTGCGCGCGCATGTCGCGCATCACCTGCAGGATCTCTTCGTCCGTCTCGCCCAGGCCGACCATGATGCCGCTCTTGGTCGGCACGCCAGGGTGCAGCGCCTTGAACTTCTTGAGCAGGTTCAGGCTGAACTGGTAGTCCGATCCCGGGCGCGCCTCCTTGTAAAGGCGAGGCGCGGTCTCCAGGTTGTGGTTCATCACATCGGGCGGCGCAGCCTTCAGGATCTCAAGCGCGCGGTCGTCGCGGCCGCGGAAGTCGGGCACAAGGATCTCGATCTGCGTGGCGGGCGAAAGGGCGCGGATGTTCTCGATGCATTCGACGAAGTGGCCGCTGCCGCCGTCGCGCAGATCGTCGCGGTCCACGCTGGTGATCACCACGTACTTGAGCTTGAGCGCGGCGATGGTGCGCGCCAGATTCAGCGGCTCGTCCTTGTCCAGCGGGTCGGGGCGGCCGTGGCCCACGTCGCAGAACGGGCAGCGGCGCGTGCACTTGTCGCCCATGATCATGAACGTGGCCGTGCCCTTGCCGAAGCACTCGCCGATGTTGGGGCACGAGGCCTCTTCGCACACCGTGTGCAGCTTGTGCTCGCGCAGGATTTCCTTGATCTCGTAGAAGCGCGTGGTGGGCGAGCCGGCTTTGACGCGGATCCACTCGGGCTTCTTGAGCACTTCGCCTTGCTCGACCTTGATCGGAATGCGCGACAGCTTGGCCGCGGCCTTCTGCTTGGCGAGCGGGTTGTAAGCCCCGGTGGACTGGGCTTCGCGGACGACTTCGGAAGTGCTCATGCTGTTTGGGAAGGTCAGGGTGCGAGGCGGATGGCAAGCTGGTGGCCCAGCACTGCAGCAGCCTCATCCCAGGTGGTTTGGACCCCGATTGTAGAAAGGTCCACCGTCTGCAACCCTGCGTAGCCGCAAGGGTTGATGCGCGAGTAAGGTTCCAGGTCCATGTCCACGTTCAGGGCGACGCCGTGGTACGTGCAGTGCCGGCTCACCTTGATGCCCAGGGCGGCGATCTTGCCCAGGCCGGAGAAATCGGGCGCTACCGGGGCCGTGGGGCCATCGCCGGAGGCCTTGCGCGGGCGCTGCGGCAGCAAGGCGTGGCTGGCGGGATCGTCCAGGCGCACGTAGATGCCCGGCGCCCCGCCCACACGGTGGCCCGTCACGCCGAAATGCATGAGCGTGCGGATCACGGCCTCTTCGATGCGGAACACGTACTCCTTGACGAAGTAGCCGGCGCGCCGCAGGTCGATCAGCGGGTAGCCCACGACCTGCCCGGGGCCGTGGAACGTGACCTGGCCCCCCCGGTTGGTGGCCGCCACCGGAATGCTCCCCGGGTTGAGAACGTGATCGCTATTGCCGGAAATGCCCTGCGTGTAAACGGCAGCGTGCTCGCAAATCCATAGCTCGTCAGGCGTGTCGACGGCCCGCTCGTCGGTGAAGCGCTGCATCGCTTGCAGCGTCGCGCCATAGTCCGCGCGGCCGAGGTTGCGCAGTTGCACTGCCGCGCTCTCGATCAGAGCACGACCTTGACCAGCGGGTGGGAAGACAGCGCCCGGTACAGGTCGTCGAGTTGCTCGCGGCTCGTGGCGGTGACGGTGATGGTCACGCCGAGGTAGTTGCCGGCACGGCTGTCGCGCAGTTCGATGGTCGAGGCATCGAAGCCCGGATCGAACTGGCGCGCGAGATCGGTCACGGCATGCACGAAGCCGTCGACCTTGGAGCCCATCACCTTGATCGGGAACAGGGACGGGTACTCGATCAACGAGTCCTTGCGGGAGTCGGCGGTGTCGCCGGGAGCGGGGGTGGAGGGTGTCGTCATCTGTGGCTTTCGAGTCCGCGCACGGCGCAGTAGCCGCGCGATTGTGGGGGATTGCAGACGGCTCCGCTGCGAACCGAGGCACACTGCGCGCTGCGTCACATTGCCGGCGTGGCGCTGTGGTCCCTCTGCGCCCTGCGTCCCCCCAGGCTGAAGGCGGTTGCGCCCAGCGCTGCGAATGCCCGTGACACGCAGGAGATTGCGGAGCCCTGTCGGTTTTTACTTATAATCAGGGGCTTTGTGAAAGTTCCGGTCTGTAACGCGGGCGTCATTCAAAAATGAAAACAATCGCACCCGAGACCGAAACTGAGGCCGAAAATTCCGACTTCAAGCCCCTGACCGCCGAAGAGGCTCAGCAGTGGCGGCAGCGCCACCCGAATGTGTCCATCTGGCGCATCGTGTGGTTCCAGGCTCTGGTAGGTGCCCTGGTCTCCCTGGTGGTGTGGCTGGTGTCCGGCAAGCCGCATCTGGGTGTGTCTGCCGCCTATGGCGCCTTCTCCGTCGTGCTGCCCGCCGCGCTGTTTGCGCGGGGCATGGCACGCCAGCAAGGTTCTGCAGGCGCTGCGATGGCGAGTCTGTTCGGGTGGGAGTTGGCCAAGATTGTTTTGACCGTTGCCATGCTGGCGGCGGCGCCCCGGCTGTTGCCGGGCCTGAGCTGGCTGGCGTTGCTGGTCGGCATGGTGGTGACGATGAAAACGTACTGGATCGCGCTTCTGGCGCGGCCCGGTGTTCGCAAACCGGTTTGATATTTGAGAGAAGAGTTGTCCGATGGCCGCAGAAGCGCATGCCCCGACTGCCAGTGAATACATCGTTCACCACTTGCAGCATCTCCAGAACATCAAGCAGAAGTCCATCGTCGATTTCTCCGTGGTGAACATTGACTCCGTTGTGGTCGGTTTGGTTCTCGGCGTGCTGGCACTTTTCGTGTTCTGGCTGTGCGCTCGCAAGGCCACCTCCGGCGTGCCGGGCCGCTTCCAGGCCGCGGTCGAGATCCTCGTCGAGATGGTGGACAACCAGGCCAAGGCCAACATCCACAATGCCGAGAGCCGCAAGTTCATCGCCCCGCTGGCCCTGACCGTGTTCGTCTGGATCTTCCTGATGAACGCCATGGACATGCTGCCCGTCGACCTGCTGCCCGCCATCTGGGCGCAGATCTACGGTGCTGCCGGCCACGACCCGCACCACGCCTACCTGCGCGTCGTGCCCACGGCCGATCTGTCCACCACGCTGGGCCTGTCCTTCGCCGTGCTGGTGCTGTGCCTGTACTACAGCGTCAAGATCAAGGGCCTGGGCGGCTGGGCGCACGAACTGGTGTCCGCTCCCTTCGGTACCAGCAAGAATCCTTTCTTCGCCCTGATCCTGGGCGTGGTCAATCTGCTCATGCAGATCATTGAATACGTTGCCAAGACGGTGTCGCACGGCATGCGACTGTTCGGCAACATGTACGCTGGTGAGTTGGTGTTCATGCTGATTGCCCTGATGGGTGGTGCTGCTGCCATGTCGCTTTCCGGTGTGTTGCTCCCCGTGGGGCACATCATTGCGGGCTCTATCTGGGCGATCTTCCACATCCTGGTGATCACCCTGCAGGCCTTCATTTTCATGATGCTTGCGCTGATCTACCTCGGCCAGGCGCATGAAGCTCACTGATCCCTCTCTTTTCTTTCTCAACCTTTCTTTCTTTTCATCCTAGGAGTCATCATGGAAAACGTTCTCGGTCTCGTCGCTCTGGCTTGTGGTCTGATCGTGGGTCTCGGCGCTATCGGCGCTTCGATCGGTATCGCCCTGATGGGGGGCAAGTTCCTCGAGTCTTCCGCTCGCCAACCCGAACTGATCAACGAACTGCAAACCAAGATGTTCATCTTGGCCGGTCTGATCGACGCTGCCTTCCTGATCGGTGTGGCCATCGCCCTGCTGTTCGCTTTCGCCAACCCCTTCGTCCTGGCCTAAGCTCCGTTCAACGCCCAACTAGAAAGGTGTTGCCGTGAGTATCAACGCGACCCTGTTCGTTCAGGCCATCGTCTTTCTGATCCTGGTGCTGTTCACGATGAAGTTCGTGTGGCCCCCGATCGCGAAGGCGCTGGATGAGCGAGCCCAGAAAATCGCCGATGGCCTCGCTGCTGCCGACCGTGCCAAGTCCGAACTGACCGCTGTGAACCAGCGCGTCGAGAAGGAACTGGCCCAGACGCGCAACGAAACGGCATCGCGTATTGCGGACGCCGATCGCCGCGCTCAGGCCATCATCGAAGAGGCCAAGGCCCGCGCGACCGAAGAAGGCAACAAGATCATCGCTGCAGCCCGTGCCGACGCCGAACAGCAGACGATCCAGGCCCGCGAAGCCCTGCGCGAGCAGGTGGCCGCACTGGCCGTCAAGGGTGCCGAGCAGATCCTCCGCAAGGAAGTCAATGCCGGCGTCCATGCGGATCTGCTGAACCGCCTGAAGACCGAGCTGTAAGGAGCGACGCAACATGGCAGAACTCGCCACCATTGCCCGCCCTTACGCGGAAGCCCTGTTCAAGGCCAGCGCCGCCCAGTCGGGCGCCGACCTGAATGGCACCGTCGCCTGGGTGGAAGAAGTGGCGGCGATTGCCGCCAACCCGCAGCTGCGCCAGCTCGCGGACAACCCCAAGGTGACCTCCGACCAGGTGTTCGAGGTCATCGCCGGTGTCGTTCGCGCCCCGCTGCCGGATGCCGCGCGCAATTTCCTGCGCGTGATCATCGACAACGGCCGTGTGGAAGCCCTGCCCGAAGTGGCGGCGCAGTTCCGTGCCCTCGTCAACCAGCGCAACGGTTCTTCGGATGCCGTGGTGTTCAGTGCCTTCCCGATGGACACCGCCGCGCTCGCTGGTCTGGACGCAGCGCTGGAGAAGCGCTTCGGCCGCAAGCTGAATGTCTCGGTACAGCAGGATGAATCCCTGATCGGCGGCATTCGCGTAGTGGTGGGCGACGAGGTGCTGGACACTTCGGTCAAGGCCCGTCTGGAACAAATGAAAGCGGCCCTCACCGCCTGATGGCGTTGGGGTTTCGGCTAACCAAAGAAAGAAGGAAAGAGTCATGCAACTCAATCCCGCAGAAATTTCTGAACTGATCAAGAGCCGCATCGAAGGTCTGGCAGCGAGCAGCGACATCCGCAACCAGGGCACCGTGGTGTCCGTGTCGGACGGTATCGTGCGCGTGCATGGCCTGTCCGATGTGATGCAGGGCGAAATGCTCGAGTTCCCCGCCACCAAGGACGGCCAAGCCTCCTTCGGTCTGGCGCTGAACCTCGAGCGCGACTCCGTCGGCGCCGTGATTCTGGGCGAGTACGAGCACATCTCCGAAGGCGACACCGTCAAGTGCACGGGCCGCATTCTGGAAGTGCCCGTGGGCCCCGAACTGGTGGGCCGCGTGGTGAACGCCCTGGGCCAGCCTATCGACGGCAAGGGCCCGATCAACGCCAAGCTGACGGACGTGATCGAAAAGGTCGCTCCTGGCGTGATCGCCCGCAAGTCCGTGGACCAGCCGCTGCAGACCGGCCTGAAGTCCATCGACTCGATGGTGCCCGTGGGCCGCGGCCAGCGCGAACTGATCATCGGTGACCGCCAGACCGGCAAGACGGCCGTCGCCATCGACGCCATCATTGCCCAGAAGGGCCAGGGCGTGACGTGTATCTACGTCGCCATCGGCCAGAAGGCCTCCTCCATCAAGAACGTCGTGCGCGCTCTGGAGCAAGCCGGCGCGATGGAATACACCATCGTGGTGGCCGCATCGGCTTCCGAATCCGCTGCCATGCAGTACGTGTCGGCCTACTCCGGCTGCACGATGGGCGAGTACTTCCGCGACCGCGGCGAAGACGCCCTGATCGTGTACGACGACCTGTCCAAGCAAGCCGTGGCCTACCGCCAGGTTTCGCTGCTGCTGCGCCGCCCTCCAGGCCGCGAAGCCTATCCCGGCGACGTGTTCTATCTCCACAGCCGCCTGCTGGAGCGTGCCGCCCGCGTGAACGCCGACTACGTCGAAGCCTTCACCAAGGGTGAAGTCAAGGGCAAGACGGGTTCGCTGACGGCACTGCCGATCATCGAAACGCAAGCCGGCGACGTGTCCGCTTTCGTTCCGACCAACGTGATCTCGATCACCGACGGCCAGATCTTCCTGGAAACCAGCCTGTTCAACGCCGGTATCCGCCCCGCCATCAACGCCGGTATCTCGGTGTCGCGCGTCGGTGGTGCTGCCCAGACCAAGATCATCAAGAGCCTGTCCGGCGGTATCCGTACCGACCTGGCCCAGTACCGTGAACTGGCTGCGTTCGCGCAGTTCGCTTCCGACCTGGACGAAGCCACCCGCAAGCAGCTGGACCGCGGTGCCCGCGTGACCGAACTGCTGAAGCAGGCACAGTACAGCCCGCTGCCCATCTCGCTGATGGGTGCCACGCTGTTCGCTGTGAACAAGGGCTTCATGGACGACATCGAAGTGAAGAAGGTGCTCGACTTCGAACACGGCCTGCACCAGTTCCTGAAGACCAGCCACGCCGCTCTGCTGGCCAAGCTGGAACAGGCCAAGGCCATGGACAAGGACGCTGAAGCCGAACTGACCGCAGCCATCGCCGCGTTCAAGAAGTCGTTCGCCTAAACCGGACGAGGAGCCATCATGGCAGCAGGCAAGGAAATACGCGGCAAGATCAAATCGGTGGAGAACACCAAGAAGATCACCAAGGCCATGGAGATGGTGGCCGCATCCAAAATGCGCAAGGCGCAGGACCGGATGCGCGCTGCCCGTCCCTACAGCGAGAAGATCCGCAACATCGCAGCCAACCTCGGTCAGGCCAATCCGGAGTACGTGCATCCTTTCATGAAGGAAAACACGAACGCCAAGGTGGCCGGCATGATCGTCGTGACGACCGACAAGGGCCTGTGCGGCGGCATGAACACCAACGTGTTGCGTGCCGTGACGACCCAACTGCGTGAACTGCAGAACGCTGGCGTGTCGACCGAAGCCGTGGCCATTGGCAACAAGGGTCTGGGCTTCCTGAACCGCGTCGGCGCCAAGGTGGTTTCCCATGTCACGGGTCTGGGCGATACGCCGCACCTCGACAAGCTGATCGGCCCCGTCAAGGTGCTGCTCGACGCTTACGCCGAAGGCAAGATCAACGCGGTGTATCTGAGCTACACCAAGTTCATCAACACCATGAAGCAGGAGTCGGTGGTGGAGCGTCTGCTCCCCCTGTCCTCCGCGCAGATGCAGGCGGAAACGACCGAGCACGGCTGGGATTACATCTACGAACCCGATGCCCAGAGCGTCATCGACGACCTGCTGGTGCGGTACGTGGAATCGCTGATCTACCAGGCCGTGGCCGAGAACATGGCGTCCGAGCAGTCCGCGCGCATGGTGGCCATGAAGGCCGCCACCGACAACGCGGGCAGCGTCATCGGCGAGTTGAAGCTGGTCTACAACAAGACGCGCCAGGCAGCGATCACGAAGGAATTGTCCGAGATCGTGTCCGGTGCCGCCGCTGTGTAAACAACAGCTCGACAGACAAACATTATTGGAGCGACAAATGGCTCAAGCACAAGGCAAGATTGTTCAATGTATCGGCGCCGTGGTGGACGTGGAGTTCCCGCGTGACCAGATGCCCAAGGTTTACGACGCCCTGAAGCTCGACGGTTCCACGCTGACGCTGGAAGTCCAGCAGCAGCTGGGTGACGGCGTGGTGCGTACCATTGCCCTGGGTTCGTCCGACGGCCTGCGCCGCGGCATCGTGGTGTCCAACACCGGCAACCCCATCAACGTGCCCGTCGGCAAGGCCACCCTGGGCCGCATCATGGACGTGCTGGGCGCGCCCATCGACGAACGCGGTCCCGTGGACCAGACGCTGACGGCTTCCATCCACCGCAAGGCCCCTGCGTACGACGAACTGTCGCCTTCGCAGGAACTGCTGGAAACCGGCATCAAGGTGATCGACCTGGTCTGCCCGTTCGCCAAGGGCGGCAAGGTGGGGCTGTTCGGTGGCGCCGGCGTGGGCAAGACCGTGAACATGATGGAACTCATCAACAACATCGCCAAGGCCCACAGCGGTCTGTCGGTGTTCGCTGGTGTGGGCGAGCGTACCCGCGAAGGGAACGACTTCTATCACGAAATGGCCGACTCCGGCGTGGTGAACCTCGAGAAGCTCGAGGACTCCAAGGTGGCCATGGTCTACGGCCAGATGAACGAGCCTCCAGGCAACCGTCTGCGCGTGGCCCTCACCGGTCTGACGATCGCCGAATCGTTCCGTGACGAAGGCCGCGACGTGCTGTTCTTCGTGGACAACATCTACCGCTACACGCTGGCCGGTACCGAAGTGTCCGCGCTGCTGGGCCGCATGCCCTCCGCCGTGGGCTACCAGCCCACCCTGGCCGAGGAAATGGGCCGTCTGCAAGAGCGCATCACCTCGACCAAGGTCGGTTCGATCACCTCCATCCAGGCCGTGTACGTGCCTGCCGATGACTTGACCGACCCGTCGCCTGCCACGACCTTCGCCCACTTGGACTCCACCGTGGTGCTGTCGCGTGACATCGCTTCGCTGGGTATCTACCCTGCCGTGGATCCCCTGGACTCCACCAGCCGCCAGCTGGACCCCCAAGTGGTGGGTGAAGAGCACTACCAAGTGGCCCGCGGTGTGCAAGGCACGCTGCAGCGCTACAAGGAACTGCGCGACATCATCGCCATCCTGGGCATGGACGAACTGGCTCCCGAAGACAAGCTGGCCGTGGCCCGCGCCCGGAAGATCCAGCGTTTCCTGTCGCAGCCGTTCCACGTGGCCGAAGTGTTCACGGGTTCGCCTGGCAAGTACGTGCCCCTGGCCGAAACCATCCGTGGTTTCAAGATGATCGTGGCCGGCGAGTGCGATCACCTGCCAGAGCAAGCGTTCTATATGGTCGGCACGATCGACGAAGCCTTCGAAAAGGCCAAGAAGCTGGCGTAAGTAAGCATCTGCCGGAAAGCGCCGGTGTCCCGGAGCGACTGGAGTGTTCATCGAACGCCCCGTCGCCCTGGTGGCAAAGCCGGTGCTTCCAGATCTGCTTGCTCCCTCTTTTTGAACATTCAAGGAACGACCCATGGCCAACACCTTTCACGTTGATGTCGTCAGCGCCGAAGAGTCCATCTTCGCCGGCGAGGCGCGCTTCGTGGCGCTGCCTGGCGAAGCGGGCGAACTGGGCATCCTGCCCAAGCACACGCCGCTGATCACGCGCATCAAGCCGGGCTCGGTGCGTATCGAGCTGGCCGACGGCAACGAGGAGTTCGTCTTCGTCGCCGGCGGCATCCTGGAAGTGCAGCCCGACCGCGTGACCGTGCTGTCCGACACCGCCATCCGCGGCAAGGATCTGGACGACGAGAAGGCCAACGCCGCCAAGGCTGCCGCCGAGGAAGCGCTGAAGAACGCCAAGAGCGATCTGGACCTGGCGAAGGCGCAGTCCGAGCTGGCCGTCATGGCGGCTCAGATCGCTGCACTGCGCAAGTTCCGCCAGAAGCGCTGAGCTGCCGGTAGTGCCTCACGGCACGGCAGCGCACATTACTATGCGCCGCGATCGCCACATAAAAAAGCCGCCTTCGGGCGGCTTTTGTCATGCTGGGGCTGCCGCAGCGCGTGGCCACTGCGCGGCAATAGGTCCCACCGTTCCACCTGTGTCCGCCCGCCGCGATGGGCTGTGGCGTCTATACGCCGGCCCGTGCGAAGGACGTCGCGCCGCGTTGGCGCTCAACCGCCGCTGTCGCTGCTCCATCCCCGGCGACCGAGGACCGGCGCATCCGGCAGTTCATCGGCATCGGAGTGGGCGCTGCCGGCGGCGTCGGCAGGCGACGGGAAATGCGCCACCAGCAGGGCCGAAACCTCCGCCAGCGCCTGGGTCAGGCCGTCTTCGTAGCGTCCGCCGCGGAAGGCCTCGCCCATGTGCGCGACGAGCGTGCGCCAGGTTTCTGGCGGCACGGTGCGGGCCAGGCCGCGGTCGGCCACGATCTCGATGGCGTGCTCGGCCAGCAGCAGGTAGATGAGCACGCCGTTGTTGTGCTCCGTATCCCATACGCGCAGCTTGCCGAACTGCGCTACGGCACGATCCCGGGCACTGGCGCCGCGCCACAGGTAGGAAAGCGGTAGGCCGCCCTCGATGCAGATGCGGATCTGGCCCGTGTGGCGGCGTTCGCTGGCTGCCACGCGCCGGGTGAGCCGCTCCACGAGGTCGGCCGGTAGCGCGGTGCGCAGCAGCCTGCCTTCGGACCAACGGTGCCGCACCAGCCTTGCGATGCGCGCAGGCAGTGTGGGGTGGGGTGCTGCCATGGCCATGTTCACCAGTCTCCCGAGGCGCCGCCGCCTCCAAAATCTCCACCACCCCCTGAGCTGAATCCGCCGCCGCCACCACTGCTGCCGCTGCTGCTCCAGCCCCCAGCGCTTCCGCCGCTGCTCCAGACGACGCCGGGACCGCCGCCGCGACCGGTCCGGCTGGCGGCGCTGAACAGCGCGGTGTACGCCAGGGCCAGCAGGCCCGCGCCAGCGGACACCAGCACGCTGGCCGTGGCGAGGAATGCCAGCCCTCCAGCGCCTGCGCCCATCAACAGTCCGCCCTTGCCCGCGCCGAACAGCGAACGTGCGATGGGCCCGCCGATCATCACGCCGAAGAACAGGAAGATGCCCATGTCCATCCAGTCGAAGCCACTGGCGGTGCCGCTGCGCTGGCGGCTGTCGCTGGACGGCTCGGGCAGTGGCAGGGGCTCGCCGGCGATGCGGGCGCCGATCTGCTCCACCGCCGCTGTGAGGCCGCCGGCGAAGTCGTTCTGCCGGAAGCGCGGCTTCATCGCACCGTCGATGATGCGGGCGGCAGCGATGTCGGGAATCGCGCCCTCCAGCGCCTTGGCGACCTCGATGCGCATCTTGCGGTCGTCCTTGGCGACGACCACCAGCACGCCGTCGCCCACGGTGCGGCGGCCGATCTTCCAGGCATTGCCCACGCGGTTGGCGTAGGCGGCGATGTCCTCGGGGGCCGTGGTGGGCACCATCAGCACCGCCACCTGCGAGCCATGCTGCTGCTCGATGGCGGCCAGTTGGGTCTCGAGCGACTGGCGCTCGGCAGGCGCCAGCGTGCCGGTCGTGTCGACCACCCGGGCGGTGAGGGCGGGCACGGGCTGGGGCGCCTGGGCCCGGGCGGCGGGCGCTCCGATAGCTATTAAAAAAGTAGCTATCAGCGCTTGAAGGACAAGCGCTAGAGGCATATTGGACTCAAATTCCGTATCACGGCTTGGAGGCCGGCGCTGCGGCGGGCGACGAGAAGTCCACCGTGGGCGGCACGCTGATCTGCGCTTCGTTCTGCACCGTGAAGCTCGGCTTGGGGTCGTAGCTGAACACCTTGGCCGTCACGTTGGTCGGGAAGCTGCGCGCCAGAACGTTGTACTCCTGCACCGTCTGGATGTAGCGGTTGCGGGCGACGGTGATGCGGTTCTCGGTGCCCTCCAGCGTCACGCGCAGATCGCGGAACCCCTGGTTGGCCTGCAGCGTTGGGTAGCGCTCGGCCACCACCATCAGCCGGGAGAGGGCGCTGGACAGCTCGCCCTGCGCCTGCTGGAACTTGGCGAATGCTTCGGGGTTGTTGATCGTCTCCGGCGTGACCTGCATCGACGTGGCCTTGGCGCGCGCCTCCACCACGCGGGTGAGCGTCTCCTGTTCGAAGGCCGCTTCGCCCTTCACGCTGGCGACGATGTTGGGCACCAGATCGGCGCGGCGCTGGTACTGGTTGAGCACCTCGCTCCAGGCGGCCTTGCTCTGTTCGTCCAGGCGCTGGAAGTCGTTGTAGCCGCAGCCGGTCAGGGCCAGGGCGAGGGCAAGAAGGGCGAGAAGTCGTTGCATGGCTGCCTGCGCGGGAGCCGAAAGCCGGCGACGTTGCCATGGGCTTCCCGGGCGCTGGCCATTGTGCCTGCACGCCGGCCGCTCCCTGCCAGCCGGCAGCCCGTGACAACGTCCGCCGCGGCGCACACAATGGCGGCTTCCTGCATGACGCGCCCTGTCCGCTCCACGCCATGACACGACCTTCCCTGCGCGCCGCCATCGTCGGCGGCACCCCCGACGAAACCGAGGCCGCGTTCTACGAAGCCTTGCAGACGGGCGATATCGATCAGCTGATGGCCTGCTGGGCCGACGACGACGAGATCGTCTGCGTGCACCCGGGCGGGCCGCGCCTGCTGGGGCCGGGCGCCATCCGCGCCGCCTTCGCCGCGATGTTCGAGCACGGCGCGCTGCGCGCCAAGCCCACGCAGGTGCACCGCGTGCAGGCGCTGGCCAGTGCCGTGCACAGCGTGGTCGAGCAGGTCGAGGTAGCCCTGCCCGACGGGCCGCGCAATGCCATCGTGCAGGCCACCAACGTCTACCACAAGACCCCGCAGGGCTGGCGCATGGTGGCCCACCACGCCAGCCCGGGCACAGTGCGCGAGACGCAGCCGCCGGGTTCGCCGCCACCGGTGCTGCATTAGATGGAGTGCCTCCTCCAGAGCGGCGTCGCCGTTTCCTCCCCCCGCCTTCGCCGTGCTGCCCATGGCGGGCAGGGGGGCGCAGCCGTCGCTGCGGGGGGGCGCCGGTTCTGCGGCGGGGATGGAGTGCCTCGCCATGTGGGGCTGAGAGGATGATCGGAGACCTTGGCGCTGCACCGCGGCCACCGCACGGCGATGCGCCCCGCTGGCTGCCCGGAGGCCACGCCCAGACCATCTGGCCGGCCCTGTTCAGCCGCCGCACGGTCGGCCCCCGGCCGCTGTACCGCCGCGAGCGTTGGACCACGCCGGACGGTGACTTCGTGGACGTGGATTTCCTGGCCGATGGCGCGGCGGCAGATGCCGGCGTGCGCGTGCCGCCGGCCGCCC
>JAEWPH010000152.1 GCA_023460715.1 Pseudomonadota bacterium
CCGGCCCGGCGTCCTTCAGCAGGAACCCGGCCGCCCCGTTGCGCAGCGCGGTGTGCACGTAGTCGTCCAGGTCGAACGTCGTGACGACGACCACCCGCAGCGGGTCCTCGACCCCGGCGCCGGCACCCGCGGGGCCGACGGAACGGGCACCGGACGCGCAGCCGCCGGGGCCGCGGCGGGACGCACCTCGTCATAGGCCGCCGCTGCGCCATCCCCCGCCAGCCGGAACACGGCCGTGGCCCGCACCAGGGCCTGGGCCTGGCTGCTGAGGCTGCTGGCGGCGGCGGCCATCTCCTCGACCAGGGCGGCGTTCTGCTGCGTGGCCTGGTCCACATGGGTGATGGCCTCGCTGATCTGGTCCACGCCCGCGCTCTGCTCTGCGCTGGCCGCGCTGATCTCGCCCATGAGGTCCGTCGCGCGCCGGATGGAGGCCACCACCTCGGCCATGGTCTTGCCGGCCTGCTCGACCAGGGCGCTGCCGCGGTCCACGCGGCCCACGCTGGCCGTGATCAGACCCTTGATCTCCTTGGCCGCCTCGGCGCTGCGGCTGGCCAGGCTGCGCACCTCGGACGCCACCACGGCGAAGCCGCGGCCCTGCTCGCCCGCCCGGGCCGCCTCCACCGCGGCGTTGAGCGCCAGGATGTTGGTCTGGAAGGCGATGCTGTCGATCACGCCGATGATCTCGCTGATGCGGCCGCTGCTGTCCTGGATGCCGCGCATGGTCTCCACCACCTCGGCCACCTCGGCGCCGCCGCGCTCGGCGACGGACGAGGCCGTCTGTGCCAGTTCATTAGCGCGGCGGGCGCTGTCGGCGTTCTGCCGCACGGTCGAGCCGAGCTGCTCCATGGAGGCAGCCGTCTGCTGCAGGGCCGAGGCCTGCCGCTCGGTGCGGGCGGACAGGTCGTGGTTGCCGGCGTCGATCTCGCTGCTGGCGCCGGACACGCTCTGTGCGCTGTCGCGCACCGTCTGCACCACGGCCGCCAGGCGGCTGCTCATGCTCCCCAGTCCTGCCATGATGCTGCGCTCATCGCCGGACCGCAGCGGAATCTCGGTGGCCAGGTCACCGCCGGCCACCGCCAGCGTGACGCGCTTGAGGTCGGACGGGTCACCGCCCAGGTCGCGCACCACCGAACGCAGATAGAGGGCCAGCCCGAGCAGCCCCGCGGCGACGATGAGCATGCCGCCCAGCGCCAGCGCGCGGTCGGTCGCCGCCAGCTCCTTGATCTCGTTGATGCGCGAGGACAGGCGCTCGCCCTGGCGCTCCTTCTCGGCGGCCAGCGGCGCCAGCAGCCGGTTGCGCGCGGGGATGGTCTGGTCGACGAGGAAGGCGAAGGCCTCCTCTTTGCGGCCGGCCTGGATGAGCGCCAGGTTCTGTTCGCCCACGGACCAGAACGCCTGCATCAGGCCCGGCAGCGGGGCGAAGGCCCGGCGGCCCTCTTCGGAAATCATGTCGTCGCCCAAGCCCTTGAGCGTGGACTCCAGCAGGCGGCGCTTCTCGCCGATGTCAGCCAGCGTCTCGCCCAGCTCCGCCGGGGAGCGGGCCAGGATGGCATGCCGCAGCTGCAGCGATACCCGGGTCACGTTGAGCTCCAGCGCGGCGATGCGCTGCAGCTGCGGCACGTTGGTGGCGCGCACCACCTCGGCGTCGTCGCTCAGCTGGCCCATCATGACCCAGATGGTCACGGTCATGGCAGCCAGCAGCGTGAGGATGCCGCCGTTGATCAGCACGAGACGGCGCGCGAGCGTCCGAGCTCCGGGAGTACGAGTCTGCATGAACCCTCCTGCCATTGAAATTGTTCGAGAACGCGTGCAGCGGTCTGCTGGACTGCGGCACGCGCAAGACCCTGTGCGGCTGGCCACCGCATGTAACGCATTGTTCTGTGGCTGGAAGAAAAACGCCAGTCCCGCGTGCGACCTGCGAAAAACATGCCACGGAAGCCCTGCGGTAGACAGAGCTGCAAGGCGGGTGTCAGGTGGGTAAGCGGCGGCTTTTGCGTAGGCGGCTGCCGCCGGCTGAGGGGGCGGACCGATCCGGGCGCCGGAAGGCGGCGGCGCGGTGGTCACACAGTGCCCCAAGAATTACGTATAGCCCCGCTGCGCGGGCGGGGCGGATTCGGAATGCAGAGCGGACGGCAGAGCGGGCCCTGCGGCGGAATGCGGGCCTCCGCGTGCGCGGCAGAGCGGAAGGGGCCAGCGGGGCGATTCACGGCACCGCACCGCACGGCACGGCGTTGCCGATGGGCTCTGGCTGTCCGAGCTCAAACTTCCTAGAGCGCTTCAAAAAGAAGAGCGGCTTGCGCTTGCCCCGTCATCAACTCAAGGTCTTTTACCCCTCAATTCAAGACAGAGAAAGCGCAAGCCGCTCCTGTTTTAGAAGCAGCACGCCCGCAGAGCCTGCCGCCGCGCCGCGGCCGTCAGGCGGCCTGGGCGCCCCTGGAGGCCAGCCAGTCCTGGGCCAGCCGCACCCAGTAGGTGGCGCCCAGGGGGATCAGGTCGTCGTTGAAGTCGTAGCTGGGGTTGTGCAGCGTGCAGGGGCCGCCGCCGTGGCCCATGGCGCGGTGGTCGCCGTCGCCGTTGGCGATGAAGCA
Source organism: Pseudomonadota bacterium (assembly GCA_023460715.1). Lineage (GTDB taxonomy): Bacteria > Pseudomonadota > Gammaproteobacteria > Burkholderiales > Burkholderiaceae_C > Paracidovorax. The sequence goes on from JAEWPH010000152.1 coordinate 2,589, forward strand.
GTACGCGCCCGGCTTGGCCTGCAGCATGAAGGCGAAGTCTTCGGCGCCCATGGTGGGCTCCTGCGGCACCACGTTCTCTTCGCCCACGATGCTCTGCATGATCTTGCGGGCGAACTCGGCCTCGGCCGGCGAGTTGACGGTGGGCGGGTAGTTGCGCACGAACTCGAACTCGCACGTTGCGTCGTGCGCGGCGCAGGTGTGCTCGGCCACCTGCTTCATGCGGCGCTCGATCATGTCCAGCACCTCGATGCTGAAGGTGCGCACCGTGCCCTGCAGTTCGCAGCTGTCGGGCACCACGTTGGTGGCCTCGCCCGTGTGGATCATCGTCACCGAGATCACGCCCGCATCCACCGGCTTCTTGTTGCGGCTGATGATGTTCTGGAAGGCCTGCACCATCAGGCAGGCCACGGGCACGGGGTCGATGCCCATGTGCGGCATGGCGGCGTGGCTGCCCTTGCCGCGGACGGTGATCTTGAACTCGTTGCTGGACGCCATCACCGGGCCGGGGCTCACGGCGAACTGGCCGGCCTTCATGCCGGGCCAGTTGTGCATGCCGAACACGGCCTGCATGGGGAACTGCTCGAACAGGCCGTCCTCGATCATCACGCGCGCGCCGCCGCCGCCTTCTTCGGCCGGCTGGAAGATCAGGTAGACCGTGCCATCGAAGTCGCGGTGCTTGGCGAAGTGCTGCGCCGCGGCCAGCAGCATGGCCGTGTGGCCGTCGTGGCCGCAGGCGTGCATCTTGCCGGCGTGCTTGCTGGCGTGCTCGAAGGTGTTGAACTCGGTGATGGGCAGCGCGTCGATGTCGGCGCGCAGGCCGATGGCATGGCCGCTGGCGCCGCCGTCGCGCCCGTGCACGATGCCCACCACGCCGGTCTTGCCCAGGCCGCGGTGGATCGGAATGCCCCATTCGGTCAGCTTGCCGGCCACCACGTCTGCGGTGCGCACCTCTTCGAAGCACAGCTCCGGGTGCGCGTGGATGTCGCGCCGCACGGCGGCGATCGCCGCGGCTTCGGTCACGATGGAGTCGATGATTTTCATATGCTAAGTTCCTTGCAGCAAAGGCGGGGGCTGTCGATGGGGCAGTCTAGCCCGCACCTCCGTTCCCTGCCATTCGGGGTTATTCGCCCCGCACCACGATGATCTCCGACCACGCCCTCGCACTGGCCCAGTCCCTGGTCCGCATGAACACGGTGAGCCAAAATTCGAACCTGGAACTCATCGACTTCATCCAGCAGCAACTGGCGCGCCTGGGCGTGAAGAGCCGGCTGACCTACAACGCTAGCAAGACCAAGGCCAATCTGTTCGCGACGCTGGGCGAAGGCAAGCCCGCCGGCGTCATCCTCTCGGGCCACACCGACACGGTGCCGTGGGACGGCCAGGACTGGACGGTGGACCCGTTGAGCGCCTTGGTGCAAGAAGGGCCGGAAGGCCCGAGCCTGTACGGCCGCGGCAGCGCCGACATGAAGGCCTTCATCGCCATCGCCCTGTCGCAGGCCGAAGCCTTCTTGAACAGCGATGCGCCCTTCGCCATCCACTACGCCTTCAGCTACGACGAAGAGGTGGGCTGCTTCGGTGCCAAGGAGCTCATTGCCGACCTGAAGGACGCGGGCATCCGCCCGTTGGCCTGCATCGTGGGCGAGCCGACCCGCATGGTGCCGGCCATCGCGCACAAGGGCGTGTACCGCTACAAGTGCTGCGTGCGCGGCAAGGAGGCGCATTCGTCGCTCACGCCGCATTCGGTGAACGCCATCGAGATGGCCGCACGCGTGGTGGGCCGGGTGCGCGACATGGCCGAGGGCTTCGAGCGCGAGGAGCCCCGCTTCGAGGGTTTCGACGTGCCCTTCTCCACCGCCAGCGTGGGCCAGTTCCACGGCGGCATCGCCGACAACGTGGTGCCGCGCGATGCGGAGTTCCGCTACGAATTCCGCGACCTGCCTACGGCCGATGCCGCGCAGATGCAGAGCCAGGTGGTGGCGTACGCCCGGTCGCTGGAGCCCGCCATGCAGAAGGTCGCGCCGCAGACGGGTTTCTCGTTCGAGACGATCTGCGAGATTCCGAGCTTTCTGGGCAGCAAGGACGACGCCGTGACGCGGCTGGCGCAGCGGCTGGCCCACGAGGCCGGCACCACGCTGGTGGCCTTCGGCACCGAGGCCGGGCTGTTCAAGAACGCCGGCATTCCCACCGTGGTGTGCGGCCCCGGCAGCATCCAGCAGGCGCACCAGCCGGACGAATACGTGAGCCTGGACCAGCTGGCCCGCTGCGAGGCCTTCATGCGCGGGCTGGCCGGCACGCGCACGCTGGACTGAGCGGCTCTGCAAGAAGCGGCTCTGCGGTGCGCTGCAGCCCAGCGCGCCCGATACCGCTCGGCCCACCCGAGCAGCAGCCGAGCCAAGGGTGCCCGGTGGCGAGGGCTGCGTCCCCCTGCCCGCCGGGCACAGCACAGCACAGCACAGCACAATGAGAGCGAGGACCAGCACGCCTCGTCCGAAGCCTTACGCCCCGCAGCAGGTCCTCGTTGATGGCCTTCGAAACCGGCGCGGCCCACCTCAGCAGCAGCCAAGCAAGGGCCGCCCCGCAGCGAGGGCTGCGTCCCCCTGCCCGCCGCTGGCTCTTATACACATCA
>JAEWPH010000153.1 GCA_023460715.1 Pseudomonadota bacterium
CAACCCGGCACCGTCGCGGGCACCCAGCCAGGCCTCGTACGGCGAGCCCGTGGCGCCCTACGGCCAGTCGCAGCAGGTCGTTTCGCAGGCCCCGGTCTGCTCCACCTGCGGGCGTGTCGAATCGGTCCAGGCCGTGCAGCAGGCCGCTCCCGCCACGGGCGTGGGCGCCGTGGCCGGCGGCGTGATCGGCGGCCTGCTGGGCAACCAGGTGGGCAAGGGCTCCGGCCGAACGGTCGCCACGGTGGCCGGCGCCGTGGGCGGGGGCTACCTGGGCCACACCGTGGAGCAGCGCACCCGCACCAACACGGTCTACCAGATGCGCGTGCGCATGGATGACGGCTCGGTGCGCACGTTCACGCGGGCCCAGCCGGTGGCCGAAGGCACGCCGATGCGCGTGGAGGGCCGCAACTTCCGCGTGGACACCGGCGGTGGTGCCCGCAGCAATGCACCCCAGCCGGTGCGCGTGGCCGATACGGGCTACTGACCGCCGCCTGCAGCGCGGGGCGCTGCAGCAGTTCCTCTGAAAAAAAAGGGGTGGAGCCTTCGAAAGCTCCACCCCTTTTTCGTGGGCGTGCGCAGGGCGCATGCCCACGCCACCTGCGCTGCGTTTACTTCTCGACGAAGGCGCGTTCCACGACGAAGTCGCCGGGCGTGCTGGTGTTGCCTTCGTTGAAGCCGCGCTTCTCCAGCATCTCCTTCAGGTCGGCCAGCATGGCGGGGCTGCCGCAGAGCATCACGCGGTCGTTGGCTGGGTCCAGCGGGGGCAGGCCGATGTTGGCGGGGAAGGTGCCGTTCTCGACCAGGTCGGTGATGCGGCCCTGGTTGCGGAAGGGCTCGCGCGTCACCGTGGGGTAGTAGATCAGCTTGTCCTTGACGATGTCGCCCAGGAATTCATGGCCGGGCAGTTCCTTTTCGAACAGCTCCTGGTAGGCCAGCTCTTCCACCTGGCGCACGCCGTGCACCACCACCACCTTGTCGAAGCGCTCGTACGTTTCGGGGTCGCGCGCCACGGCAAGCCAGGGCGCCAGGCCGGTGCCGGTGCCGATCAGGTACAGGTTCTTGCCGGGCAGCAGGTAGTCGATCAGCAGCGTGCCGGTGGGCTTCTTGCCGACGATGATGGTGTCGCCGACCTGGATGTTCTGCAGCTTGGACGTCAGCGGGCCGTCCGGCACCTTGATCGACAGGAACTCCAGGTGCTCTTCGTAGTTGGGGCTGGCGATGGAGTAGGCGCGCAGCAGGGGCTTGCCGTTCACCTTCAGGCCAATCATGGTGAAGTGGCCGTTGGAGAAGCGCAGGGCCGGGTCCCGCGTGGTGGTGAAGGAGAAAAGCCGGTCGGTCCAGTGGTGAACGGTCAGGACGCGTTCTTCGAGAAAAGCGCTCATGGATGGGTGCCAGAAGAGAAGATGAACAAACGGAGGAAGCCGTCAGGGGCAGGGCCGGTGGCGCCAGTGTCGCGGCATTGATATGCGCCACGGGAATAAGCTGGCAATCGCAGCCTGCGAGCGCAGTGGCTGCGGCTGCCGTCCAGATCCGTGGCGCGTCGTTGACGACACCGGTTCCCGCGCCGAGAGCGGGTGCTGGCTGCCCCCTGCCATGCGGGCAAACCCTGCGATTGTCGGGCAAACTGGCGGCGAAGGTACATTTCATCGCCGCAGATGCTTATGCGCGAGGACAAGAAACCATGCAATTGACCGCCCGACTCACCGTTGCCGCCCTGGCCCTGACCGCCGGATGGAGCCATGCCCAGGCCGTCTTCAAGATCGGCGAGATCAACAGCTACAAGGCCCAGCCCGCCTTTCTGGAGCCCTACAAGAAGGGCATGGAGCTGGCCGTGGAGCAGGTCAACGCGGCGGGCGGCGTGGCCGGCAGGAAGCTGCAACTGGTCACGCGCGACGACAACGGCAACCCCGGCGACGCGGTGCGCGCGGCCGAGGAGCTGCTGGCGCGCGAGAAGATCGACGTGCTCACCGGCAGCTTCCTGTCGCACGTGGGCCTGGCGCTGACCGACTTCGCCAAGCAGAAGAAGGTGTTCTTCCTGGCCGCCGAGCCGCTCACCGACAAGATCGTGTGGGAAAACGGCAACCGCTACACCTTCCGCCTGCGCCCCTCCACCTACATGCAGGTGGCCATGTTGGTGCCCGAGGCCGCGGCGATGAAGAAGAAGCGTTGGGCCATCGTCTACCCCAACTACGAATACGGCCAGTCCGCCGTGGCGACCTTCAAGACGCTGCTGAAGGCCGCGCAGCCGGACGTGGAGTTCGTCGCCGAGCAGGCCACGCCGCTGGGCAAGGTGGACGCGGGCAGCGTGGTGCAGGCGCTGCAGGACGCCAAGCCGGAGGGCATCTTCAACGTGCTGTTCGCGGCCGACCTCGCCAAGTTCGTGCGCGAGGGCAACACGCGCGGCCTGTTCCAGGGCAAGGGCGTGGTGAGCCTGCTCTCGGGGGAGCCCGAGTACCTGGACACGCTCAAGGGCGAGACGCCGGACGGCTGGGTCGTCACCGGCTATCCCTGGTACGCCATCCAGACGCCCGAGCACCAGGCTTTCCTCGACGCCTACCGCAAGCGCTTCAACGACTACCCCCGCGCCGGCTCGGTGGTGGGCTACAACGCCATGCTGTCGGTGGCCGCGGGCCTGAAGAAGGCCGGCTCGGCCGACACCGAGAAGCTCATCGCCGCCTTCCGCGGCCTGCAGGTGGCGACGCCCTTCGGCCCCATCACCTACCGCGCGCAGGACCACCAGTCCACCATGGGCGCCTACGTGGGCCGCACGAAGAACGACGGCGGCAAGGGCGTGATGGTGGACTTCAAGTACCAGGACGGCGCCAGGTTCCAGCCCACCGACGCGCAGGTGAAGGCTCTGCGCAAAGACTCCTGACCTTGTCGTTCAACCCGCCCGGACCTCCCCGCGGCGGCGGCAGGTTGAACCCTTCGCGGCCCTGCGGATACCGGCCCGCTGTGCGGCGCCGCGACCGCTGTGTGAAAGACTGATCCGATGGATTTCTCCGGCCTGCTGCTGCAGCTGCTGAACGGACTGGCCGGCGCCTCCACGCTGTTCCTGGTGGCTGTGGGGCTGTCGCTGATCTTCGGCGTGATGCGCATCGTCAACTTCGCGCACGGCTCGTTCTACATGCTCGGCATCTATGCAGCCTATGCGCTGGTCGAGGGCCTGGGCGGGGTGCTGGGGTTCTGGCCCGCGCTGCTGCTCGCACCGCTGGGGGTGGCCGCGCTGGGCGCGCTGGTGGAGGTGGCGCTGCTGCGCCGCATCTACCGCGCCCCCGAGCTGTTCCAGCTGCTGGCCACCTTCGCCCTGGTGCTGGTCATCAAGGACGCCGCGCTGTGGCTCTGGGGACCGGAGGAGCTGTTCGGCCCGCGCGCGCCCGGGCTGGAGGGCGCCGTGGAACTGCTGGGGCGGCGCTTCCCGGCCTACGACCTGTTCCTGATCGCCGTCGGCCCCGTGGTGCTGGCGCTGCTGTGGCTACTGCTGCACCGCACCCGCTGGGGCACGCTGGTGCGGGCCGCCACGCAGGACCGCGAGATGGTCGGCGCCCTGGGCGTGAACCAGGCCTGGCTCTTCACGGCGGTGTTCGCGCTGGGCGCGCTGCTGGCCGGCCTGGGCGGTGCCTTGCAGCTGCCGCGCGAGCCCGCCAGCCTGGAGCTGGACCTGAACACCATCGGCGCGGCCTTCGTCGTCGTCGTCGTGGGGGGCATGGGGTCGGTCCCGGGGGCCTTCGTGGCGGCGCTGCTGATCGCCGAGCTGAAGGCCGTGTGCATCTGGCTGGGCGTGGTGGAGGTGGCGGGCTTCAGCATCGCGTTCCCGCGCCTCACGCTCGTGGTCGAGTTCCTGGTGATGGCGGCCGTGCTGGTCTGGCGGCCGTGGGGCCTGCTCGGGCGGCCGCAGGCGCCGGTGCGCGTGGCCACCGGGGCCGAGG
>JAEWPH010000154.1 GCA_023460715.1 Pseudomonadota bacterium
GCCGCAAGATCGCCGACATCATCGGCGTGATCGACGGCATCGCCTTCCAGACCAACATCCTGGCGCTGAACGCGGCCGTGGAAGCGGCCCGCGCGGGCGAGCAGGGCCGGGGCTTTGCGGTGGTGGCGGGCGAAGTGCGCAGCCTGGCCGGCCGCTCGGCCGAGGCCGCGCGCGAGATCAAGCAGCTCATCGGCGCCTCGGTGGACAAGGTCGAGACCGGCGCGCGCCTGGTGCAGGATGCGGGCACGACCATGGACGAGATCGTCGGCTCCGTGCAGCGCGTGGGCGACATCATCGGCGAGATCACCGCGGCTTCGTCGGAGCAGTCCGATGGCATCGGCCAGGTGAACACCGCCGTGGCGCAGCTCGACCAGATGACGCAGCAGAACGCCGCGCTGGTCGAGGAGTCCGCCGCGGCCGCGCAGAGCCTGCGCGACCAGGCCACGCGCCTGGCCTCGGCCGTGCAGGTCTTCCGCCTGTCCAGCGGGCCGGACGAGGCCGTGCCGGCGGCCCACCGCGGCGCCGCCAGCGGCAGTGCGCCGCGCCTGTCTGCGCACTGAGCCGCAGCTGCCCAGTCCGCGGCTGCTGACGGAGCACCGCCCGTGGGTAAAGGCCGTAACGGCCCGTAAATCGGCGTCCGGTGGGCTACAGGGGGCTCCCGCTGCGGCGCGGGGGCCTTCGTTTATCCTGCCGGCTTTGCCGCGCCAGTGCCCGGGCGGTACCGGCGGCGTGCACCGCCTCAGCCCGCCCCTCTCCCGCTCCCTTTCCCGCGCATGCCATCGCTTCTGCACCTGCCGACCTTGCTGCTGACGACCGTCGTCGCCTCCGTGGTGATGGCGCTCGGCCTGCTTGTTGTCGGGTCGGACCGGCGGCGCGAGGGCGTGGGACTGTGGGCCGCCGGCCTGCTGATGCAGGCACTGGCCTATGTGCTGCTGGCCGGGCGCGGCCGGCTGCCCGACTTGGTTTCCATCGTGGTGGCGAACGCGCTGCTGTCGGGCGTGTTCGCGTGCGTGCTCGGCGCGGCGTTCCAGTTCCGTGGCAAGCCGCTGCCGTGGGCGCGGATGCTGGGCCCGGTCGCTGCGACCATCGTGCTGTTCATCGTCTACATCGACAACTACGTCGCGCGGCTGGTGATCGCGGGCGTGGTGTTCCCGGTGCAGCTGGCGCTGCCGTTCTGGGAGCTGTGCCACCGCGGCCGGCATACGGTGGGCCGCGGCGCCTGGCTGGTGGGCGTGGGCCTGCTGCTGCAGCTGGTGGTGCTGGTGGTGCGCGCCGTCATGGCGGCCACCGGCACCATGCCGCTGGAGAGCCTGCTGCAGGACAGCATCGCCCAGCACGTCACCTTCCTGGCCACCTTCATCACCGTGCAGGCTTCGTCCTTCGGCTTCGTGCTCATGGCCAAGGACCGCGCGGACGAGGCCAACCGGCGCATGGCGGCGCTCGACCCGCTGACCGGCGTGCCCAACCGCCGCTCCACCATCGCCGCGCTGGACCGGGACATGGCGCGCGCCCTGCGCACACGCGAATCGCTGGCGCTGATGATGGTGGACATCGACCATTTCAAGCGCATCAACGACGAGCTCGGCCACCTGGCCGGTGACCAGGTGCTGTGCCATGTGGTGCAGGTCTTGGGCCAGCGCCTGCGCTCGCAGGACATGATCGGCCGCTACGGCGGCGAAGAGTTCCTGGTGCTGCTGCCCGACACCTCGCTCGCCGGTGCGCTGGAGCTCGCGCGCCAGCTGTGCAGCGCGGTGGAGCAGTCGCCGCTTCAGGTGCAGGGCCGCGCGGTGGCCGTGACGCTGAGCATCGGCGTGTGCGGCGGGCGCCCGGAACCCGGCGACAGCTGGGACATGCTGATCGCGGCGGCCGACCGGGCCATGTACCGGGCCAAGGCCGCCGGGCGCAACCGCGTCGAATCCGCCGGCAGCCTGCATGCGCCGGGGATGGCGTAACCCGCCGGGCTGCACGACAATCCCGAGACCCACCCCACCACGGCCCCCCCGGACCCGTGACCCGGCAGCAGGCGTCCACAGCCGACCGCGCGGGCCCACGGCCGGGAGGCGCGCCAGTCGCCAAGGAACCGCCATGAACGCCCGCACCGCCCCCGACCTGTTGCAGCCCGCCGAAGCCCTGGCCCACGTCAGCCGGCAGTGGGACGACGACATCGTGCGCCAGCTCACCGACTACATCGCCATCCCGGCCAAGTCGCCCGGCTTCGCGCCGGACTGGGAGCAGCTCGGCTTCCTGGACACCGTGCTGCGCAACGCCGCCCAGTGGGTGGAGGCGCAGAAGGTGGCCGGCCTCACGCTGGAGATCGTGCGCCTGCCCGGCCGCACGCCAGTGCTGTTCTTCGAGGTGGCGGCCACGCAGCCGCAGTCCAGCCAGACCGTGCTGATGTACGGCCACCTGGACAAGCAGCCCGAATTCGAAGGCTGGCGCCGCGATCTGGGCCCGTGGACGCCCAAGTACGAAGACGGCAAGCTCTATGGCCGCGGCGGCGCGGACGATGGCTATGCGGTGTACGCCAGCATCGCGGCCGTGCAGGAACTCAAGCGTCAGAACGTGCCGCACCCGCGCATCGTGGGCCTCATCGAGACCTGCGAGGAAAGCGGCTCGGGCGACCTGCTGCCCTACATCGACCTGCTGCGCTCCCGCATGGGTGAGGTGGCGCTGGTGATCTGCCTGGACAGCGGCGCCGGCAACTACGAACAGCTGTGGCTCACCACCAGCCTGCGCGGCATGGCCAGCGGCACGCTGAAGGTGGAGATCCTCACCGAGGGCATCCACTCCGGCGACTCGTCCGGCCTGGTGCCCTCGTCGTTCCGCATCATGCGGCAGGTGCTGGACCGGCTGGAGGACAGCAAGACCGGCCGCCTGCTGCCCGCCAGCTTCCATTGCGAGGTGCCGGCCGACCGGCTGCAGCAGGCGCGCGCCACGGCCGCCATCCTGGGCGAAGAGGTGTACCGGCGCTTTCCGTGGGCGCATTACGACTGCGGCGGCTCCATGGTGTTCGCGCTGCCCACCACCACCGATCCGACCGAGGCGCTGCTCAAGCGCACCTGGGAGCCCACGCTCAGCGTGACGGGCGCCGAGGGCTTTCCTGCGCTCAAGGACGCCGGCAATGTGCTGCGCCCCTACACCGCCTTCAAGCTCAGCCTGCGCCTGCCGCCCCTGGTGGATGCCGCCCAGTGCGTGCAGGAGATGAAGGCGCTGTTGGAAGACAACGCGCCCTACCAGGCCCGGGTCACGTTCGAGGGCGGCGGCGGCGCCAGCGGCTGGAACGCGCCGGCCATCGTGCCCTGGTTCGAGAACGCGCTCAACGCCGCCAGCCGCGCGCACTTCGGCGCCTCGTGCGGCTACATCGGCCAGGGCGGCACCATTCCGCTCATGAACATGCTGAGCCAGGGCTTCCCGAAGGCGCAGATGATGGTCTGCGGCGTGCTGGGCCCCAAGAGCAATGCGCACGGCCCCAACGAATTCCTGCACGTGCCCTACGCCAAGAAGCTCACCGCTGCCGTGGCGCAGGTCATCGCCAGCCTGCCCGCCGACGGCGCACCGGCGCCTGCGGCGGTGGGCGCCTGAGCCTGCAGTCGCTGCAACGCTGACCGCAGGCCGCAGGCCGCAGCCCGAGGGCCGGGCCGGGCCGGCCGCCATCCCGAACCGGGCCGCGGCGCTCCGCGGCAGTGGCGCTGTGCCCGCCGCCCCGCGCGGACGCGGCCTTCCTCGCATGCCACTCCGCGCTTTGGCGCAGGGCCTGTTCCTTCCCCCGGCCCCGCGAGGCCTTTGGCATGATGCGCGTGAGCGC